>CALXAF010000091.1 GCA_944386185.1 uncultured Oscillospiraceae bacterium | reverse complement strand
CCGTCACCACACGCGGCTTCTGCGAGGATGAGATGGTCACAATAGCTGACTGTATCGCCAACACGGCACATGACTATGAGGGCACAGCCGAGGAGACACGCCAGAGAGTGAACGAGCTCTGCTCCCGTTTCCCACTCTATAAGTAAAGCACTGATTTCGTATAATTCATATAAAATGAGGACCGGCAAAACCGGCCCTCATTTTATATACCCGTTTTACGGCCCCATTCTGTGTATCTGAAATTCTTAATAATTACATCTCTCTCCACTTATTCCCATAAGAAACCTCTCAGCCGACACTAAATATTTCTCTCGCTCTTCAAAATTCAAAGTCTCAGGCAGTGCTTTATGGACGGCCCTTATAAAACGCTCTCTACCCTCATCCACCGGCTGCAGCAAGTATTCTCCGTCAATGCTTGTACCCTGTGTATCTGCCAGTATTTCAAAAAACAGCAGCTCCAGCATATCCTCGCTATCTAATATAAGCTGTACCGTTCCTGATGAATCGAGGCTTGCGTCAGCAAATGATATTTTAATATATCCAAACTTCCTGCTGTGGATAATATCAAAATTTTTGGCGGCTTTGATGTAATCTCCAAATGTATTTATAATCTCACGTATCTTCGCCCTCTCTGAACCGCTGTATCTCAACTGAATCCTCACCCTTTCAAAACCGAGCCATAATATAGTCTATTAGCTTATATTGTATAGTCTAATAGTGGCTATTGTTGGTGTCAAGTTAATTGTAAGCTTAAAAAGAGCAAATAATAGTCTATAAGCTAACAATTTACTGATAGGTGCAACACTGATGGAATTGAAGAATTTAGGTAAAAGAATCAACGCTGCCAGGAAAGACCGTAAGATTACCGGTGAAAAACTAGCCGAGCTATGCAATATCAACGCCACTTATCTCAGGCAGATCGAAGCTGGGACCAAAATACCCAGCCTGCCTGTATTTACCGATATATGCCGCGAATTGAGAGTATCCCCAAGTTACCTTTTGGCGGATGCTCTGGAAGACACTAGAGCCACAGATATGGACGCCCTGTTCACTCTGTGGGAAGACGCTAGTCCCTCTCAAATTGAATTGATCAATGCCATGATAAAGGCCGCCATAAACTCTGGCAGCATAAAATAGTAGGTTTATGTAGAGAGATGACGCTACAAAGATTCTTCAACTATACGCAAAGTGGTGTAAAAAATAAGAAAAGCTGGAGGTGGGACAATGTCCCTCCTCCAGCTTTTTATTTATCGTCCGGTTAATCTGGCAGCTTACACACATCGACCCAGCCCTTGCATTTGGAGAACCTCTCCAGCTCCGGCAGTGTAAGCTCAATCGCCGAGTTGGAGCTGCCACAGGCCGGGAACACAGTCTCAAACCGTCTCAGTGAGTCGTCCAGGTATACCTCAACACCATCATTTACACCGAAAGGGCACACGCCGCCCACGGCGTGGCCTATGAGTTCCGGCGCCTCCTGCGGGGCGAGCATCTTCGCCTTTGTACCGAAGCGGGCCTTGTACTTCCCATTATCTATCCTGGCGTCTCCGGCGGCCACAACAAGCACCACCTTATCTCCCACATGGAATGACAGCGTTTTTGCTATGCGGCGCCCCTCACACCCGAGGGCCTTTGCCGCCAGCTCAACAGTTGCGCTGGACTCCGTGAGTTCACGTATCCTTCCATCCACTCCAAACTCCGAGAGATACTCCCTCACCCGTTCAATCGACATAGCTTGTCTCTCCCTTAAAAAACTCGTATCCGGCCCTGTCACACAAAGGCTCCCTGGTCATCCTAAAAACTTCCTCAGTATCTGGTCGTTTTTCTCGGCCAGCTCAACTATCTGATCCCTTCTCCGGGTCAGTTTGACGCTTATCCCCTCAAGGTCATCCAATATGGCGGAGATACGCTCAACTGCCTGGTCTACATCCAAACTGGATATGTCCCCGGCGGAAGGCATAGCCAAGAGCTCTAAATACGCCTTTACCTTTGGATCATACACCAGTCCCGCGGCGGGAGTCGCCATTCTGGCCGCAAAAATGAGAGAGTGCAGCCGCATGGAAAAAACCATATCCCCCCTGCCTATCACGCCCATGATTTCGCGGGGCCTCAGGTTACCCGATACGATATAAGCCCGGGTCTCCATAAGGGCAGCCACAGCCCGGCATACCGGCTCGTCCCGTTTTGGCTGCATGGCTATAAAGACTATATTTCTACCGTACTTGCGGCTTATGCGGTCACAAATTTTTGCCAGTTTCTCCTGTATACCGGCACTTTCCGCCCAGGGGCGCGGGGCAACTGTTATGAAAGCCCCCTCCGGCACACCGGCAGCCGAAAGTATCTGATCGACCCTCTCCTTATCCGGTTCCGGAAGCAGGAAAACAGGGTCGGCTGTCACAACAAGGTCCTCTCTCGTGACGCCCATACTCCGCAATTCGTTCAATGAGTCCTGATCGCGCAGCGACACAGCGTCCGCCTTCTCCACCGCCTCTTTCACAAGCCTTCTGTTTTTCGCCTTAGTGACAGGGCCGATGCCATTGGCGTACAGTATGACCCTCTTGCCGAGCCGCTCAGCAAGGCGGATTATCATCAAGTAGTAGAGGATGGATCTGGTGGATGTAGTATCCTGCAGAAGGCTTCCTCCCCCAGAGATCAATACGTCACAATTTTTAATAGCCTTTCTAAGCCTGATCGGCTGGAACCTTGGTGCCGCGTCGCATCCATAAAGGCTTGACGTGGTTTCAGGGTCTTTTGACAGAACTGTGACATGTGCATTGCCATCCACCCGCTTGATATTATCATATACCGCCTCAAGTATGGCCTCGTCGCCGGCATTTCCAAAGCCATAGTACCCGCTCATCACCACTCTTTTGGGCGGTACTGCGGCTCTGTATGCGGCCATAGAGTCTCTTGCCATGCGTTCAACGGAGTAGTGTTCACGAACTACCTGACGGCCATATTTCCCAAGGCGCTTTTTCTCATCAGCTTGGAGCGTAAGGCATTGGGTCACATCCGCCTGGAAACTCTCCGCCTCTATCATCGGGCAGCCCCGGCAACAAAAATTCCCCTCAATACCCACATCAAGCTTATCTGGGGTGAATATACCCATGTATCCCTCATTGCCCGCCACAACTACAGGCTTTGCCTCGGCCATCGCCTCCAGAGCCGCTCTCGACACCCCTACAAATATGTCACCAGCCGCTACCACCGCGTTTATATCCGTCCTGGGTCCGGCCATAATGACACACCTGTATCCTATGCGGCTGTTGGCCTCTTCCGCTTTCCGCGCCAGCTCGTCAAATACATCGCCGCCGCCAACTATAAGTATCACGGCACCCGGCACGCTTTTTGCTATCCCCTCAGCTGTGTCTATCAGAAATCTGGCCGCCAGCGCGCGGCTCTCATCCATACGGCTCACATGGGATATGAGCGGCACATCGTCACCTATGTCAAACTCACGTCGGATACCTTCTCCACTAACATCAGGAGAGAATTTCTCCGTGTCAATACCATTTATGGTGACAAATATGTTCTTCTCCGATAAGGAGTAATTTTTTATCAGGTATTCCTTGATGTCCTCTGACACGGCAATGGTCTTATCTCCCCAGTTGGAGAGCCATCTGAGGGCGCCACCCGTATCAAATACCCAGTGGGCGGTGGTGACAAATGGGAATTTCATGGTTTTCTTCAAGAGGCCGCAGATAAATGCCGGTATACGCGCATGTGCATGTACCACATCCGGTTTCTCTTTTCTGATGGCCCGACGGAGCATGAAATATGACTTTATCATAAGAGGTATGCTGCGACGGTTCATGGGCACTTTATAGTGGAGGATCCCCACCCCCTCTATCTCAGGCAGATACACCCCTCCGTTTGAGGCAATAACCACGTCATGCCCCTGACGGCGCAGCTCTTTTGCGAGCTCGACGATGTGCGTCTCAGCTCCGCCGATATCAAGGCCCATTGTGGCCATCAGGATCTTCATGAAACCTCACCCCTCAGTTTATTGACCAGATAACTCCAGTAGTAGATACATATTTTGAAAAGAAGCTCAAGGAATCATTGACACAGACTTCATATGACCTTCCGGCGTAGTACCGGTCATTTGATACGAGTCCATCGGTCTCCACCTGCACCGTTATGTCCACCCGGTTCTCAACAGGGGCATTTACATATGTTCCATCGGCCAGAGGAGTCTGCTGCATGGCAGCCTCAGTGCTTACTTCTGTCACTGTGCCGATAAAGTATTCATTCTCAAGGTCATAGAGCTGATCCCCAACTTTTATTGAGTCCGCGATCTCCTGTGTCTCGCCCCTCACCCTTATCTCATATGTGAAAGTGCTGCCGTCGGCGGCGGCTATGGTATCCCGATTGGCAAAAAACCTCACATATACCGCTGCCGCAAGTACAATAAGTACAACCACAACAATAATGTCTATAATACTGACTATGCCAAAGAAGCGGCCTTTCTCATCAATGAATTTTTTCTTCATCAGGCATCCCCCCTGTCCACAGATATTATGCGTCCTGTCCCCCAATATCCCGGGCCTCTGACACTCACCGTAAGTCCGGCTCTTATAATATATCCGCCGTCCACAGTTATCTGGGATGAGGTCTCAGTACACTCAGCCTCCACAACTATAGTGGCCGTCTGCTGGTCATCCACCACGCTTTCAACCAATCCGCCGTTCACATAGTCGTTCACCTGGCGCACGGTTGGCTCTATATCAACAGAGAGAACCGTACCTATATTGTACTTCTTGACCTTGTCAACCAACTGGTCACCTTCGCTGATAAGATCGGCGGCTCCGTTTCTCATTCCCTCAAGCTCCATGGTATATACCACAGTTCCAGAACTGGCTTCCTCACCGCTTCTCTCTGCCCTGACAAACAACAGCACAGCCGCCAGGGCCAAAACAATCACTATGACGATAATGTCAAAGAGGTTAAAAATCCCTCTCTTTCCTCTCTTTTCCATAGTTACTCCTTTCCTCCGGGAGCCAACAGACCCCGGTAAATATTTTCAAGCTCTTTTGCATATATCTGGCCTGTAAAGCGCTCTTTATATGCCGCTAGAGCGCCCTCGCCCAATCTTTTTAGAAGATCCCTGTCGCTTACGACCCTGTCAATAATATCCGCCAGTGCCGCCGCGTCCTTAGGCGGGAAAAGGAACCCCGATATGCCGTCGTCAACTATCCACGGGTTGCCGCAGCAGTCACTGGCCGCCATCGGCAGGCCCATACTCATCCCCTCAAGCAGGGATAAGCTTGAAGTCTCGGAAATATAGGAAGCGTTGACCTGCAGATCCATAAGGCTCAGCACACCTGACACATCGGAGACAAACCCGGTAAACACTGTGTCCCTGTCAACGCCAAGTTCACTCGCGTGTTCACGCACCTGTCCTTCAAAGCCGCCTGTTCCGGCAATAATAAGCTTTACTTTTCTCCCCTGGTCCCGCAGCAGCCTCAGTGCCTCAAGCACGTAGATATGGCCCTTGTACTCCTCTATTCTGGCCAATATACCGATAACAAAGTCTCCATTGCCAATACCGTACTGGGCCTTCAGCTCTCTGATCCTTTCTGAGCTGGCCCGCTCTACCGGCGATACGCCGTTCATCATCACAGAAATCTTCTCTTCAGATATTCCAGCGTCAGTCATAAGCTTGGCTCCCGCCGGCGATATGGCTATTATCCTGTCAGAGTAGTGCTCATACAGGTATTTGTATACAAGCCTCAGTGGCGTCTTTCTCACATATGATGGAAACGGGAATGCCGAGTGGCGTGTAAATACCACCTTTTTCCCGCATCGCTTCCCGGCTATCCTGCCAGAGAGAGAGCCGTGTGTATGGACGATGTCTGGATCTTCGGTTCCTATTATTCTTTTGAGTTTTCCCAGGGCGTCTTTGTCAAATGACTTGTCTGCCATGGCGTCTATCTCAACCGCTTTGACGCCGAGAGCTTCCACCGGCTCTCTGAGGCAGCTGCCAACTGGCATCACCACCGAAGCCCCGAAGTTCTCCCTATCCATAAACTTTAGGTAGTTCAGCACCGCTCTGCCGGCTCCACCGATATTTGTATCGCTTATTATATTGAGCACGTTTATCATGCGCTCACCTCTTCACTACCCCAATTTCTGGCAAGCAGTGCTCCAAGCGAGATAACTACCCAGAAAGTGAGTCCGACCCTGTTATTGTAAAGGGAGTGATCCGTCATCCCCTGGAGAAGCAGCCCAGCGACTCCCGACAATACGGCGATGAGCTGAACTTTTAGCTTCTTATCGGCGTTGCGCCTGATGGCTGAGGCGGTATTTCTGAGGAAAGAACATATGATAAACAGGAAAAGCGTTATTCCGACAATTCCCGTCTCACACATAATTTCCAAATACAGATTATGCGCATGTTGGGCGCTGGCGGCGTTATAGCTGTAGAGGGGATATACCTTGCTGAATGCCGAGAGCCCAGTCCCCACGCCGCAGAACCAGTAGTCCCTCAACATTGCTATAGTACCCATCCATATGGATATCCTATATGACGTGGAGCTGTCAGTCATGTCCAGGATGCTGGCGAACCTGCTCATTATTGAGTCCGGCATCACAAAGGAAAGCGCCACAAGCCCCACCGCGCCCAAGACTATAAAACGTCTGTCAAGCAGCACAAGGAATATAGCTACGGACAATATGAGTCCCAGCCAGGCGCCACGTGCGTATGTGAGCATCTCTACAACCAGCATGGCCAGTGTGGCGATGCCGGCACATATCTTACCAGTCGACGTTTTGGCCGTATATACGCTGGCCGCCCCAAGAGGTATTGCGAGCAGCAGATATTCCGCCAGAACATTAGGATTGCCAAAAATGGAGTACACCCTCAGCGTCAGGGATGAAAAAGTGTCCTCGTCAATCCAATCCGTAGTGCTCTCAACCCCGAGCACTACCTGGAAGAGCCCACAAAACGCCACAACCGCGCCGGCCGCCACCATAAAATATATCAGCGTGTCGACCTGCCTGCGGGACGAGATCGAGTTCTGCATCAGTACAGAGAACAGGATAAATAATGTGGTCAGTATCCCTCCTCCTATGCTTCCAGCAAAATCTACCGAAGTGAAGGAACAGATAAGATACGCGAGAGCATATAACAGCACCCACTTGTTCTGCGGCGAATACATAAGCCGCCGATCCGGATCCAGGGCAAATTTAGCGGCAATTGAAGCCAGCCCCACAGCGCAGAGGACCGCCGCGAGGGCTGTCGGAAGTATCGGCGACAGGGCTATCGCCAGAACGCACCAGAAGTATGTCCTGCAAAACACAGACCCTTGCAGCGCCCTGTCGAGCCTCAGCGCTCTGAAAATATGTGTGAGCAGCACATGCACTCGGCTTGCAAGTCCTGAGAGTATCCCTCTGGGGCCGGAGGATACTTCTTCCCCACCTGATATGGCCAAAGCCAGATAGCTCCTGCCCCACTGTTTATCCACCCATCTAGCGGCAGCCGAAAGGCCTCTCCAGATAAGGCTGCCGTTTAATATATTCCACACGGAGTATCACCTTCTGAGTAACTTATTCTTTATAAATCCCTTTGCCATTTGGCACTCGGGCAGGCCCATGACCATGACCATAACAAAGTATATAACCACACCCACCGCCACAGGCACAGCCAATGTAAGCAGTTTGCCGCCGGCCGAGGATATCCATACTCGCGCAAAGTAGGTTCCCAGCGCCATAGCGGCCGCCGCAATAAATATCTTCAGCATGTCAAAGGCAAAGCGTCTATCCATAAATGAAAGCCCCCTTCTGGCTAGCGGCAGCGCCAGAAGCAGTCCATTCACAGTAAACGAGACAGCTGAGGCACCAGCTATGCCGGCCACATCAAACCTCTCTGTTAAAAGCCAGCACAGCAGTACGTTTACCACAATAGACACTATTCCGGCCAACAAGGGCGTCTTTCCATCCTGCCGGGCAAAATATGCCCTCGAAAGCACTGCCTGAACAGCATATCCAATCATTCCAAGGGACATGACAGCCAGGGCTGTCGACGTTATGCCTACCGAGAAATCATCAAACTCACCACCTCCATATATAAAGTTTATAAGCGGCCTTGCCATAACAACGAGGCCGGCAGTCATCGGGATGACCACAAAAAGGGTGGTGTGCATTGTACCACCAATAGATCTTCTAAGTTCATCCCTGTCCCCTTTGGCATTCTCCTTTGAAAGCCTGGGAAAGATATAGTTTGTCACAGACAGTACGAATACACCGGCGATAACCGTATACAGGTTGTAGGCAAGGTCCACAGCCGTCACGCCGGCACCATCAAACAGGCGGGAGCCAAACTTCGAATTTATAGTCTGGTTTATTGGCAGGACCCAAGTACTGACCATAACAGGCAACATAAGCTTGAACACTTTGCTCATCCCCTCCGATTTAAGGGACAGGGAGGGCGTAAAGCGAAATCCGCGTTTCCTGAGGGACGGGACCTGTACCGCCGCCTGGAGGAACCAGGCGATCATGAACGCGACCGCCAACCCGTAAATGCCGTATCTTCCATTCAAGGTGTAGTAGTATAATATAACCGCCAGGTTTGAGACAAGGCTTATGGCCGCCGGCACATTAAACTCGTCTAGCGACTGGAGCACGCCTACAAACGAGAAAGCTATGCCAGTGAAAAATACCGTTGGCATCATTATCCTCGTCAGGTCTGCACAGAGCTGTGCCGTCTCCTGATCGTATCCATCGGCAAAGAATGTGGTGAGCTGCGGTGCAAATATCACGCCAAGGACCGTCAGGGCCGCGCACAGCACTGACATCACAGTTATAAAATTCCCAGCAAATTTAAAGGCGTCCTTTTTACCCTTCTTCTGCAGATATTCGCTGAAGACGGGTATAAGGCACGCCGAAATGGCTGAGGCAAAAACTGTATCAAAAAAAACTCTCGGTATCCGGCTGGCGGTGAGAAAAGCGCTGGCCTCCATTCCACTGCCATAATTGGTTGTCAGTAGTCTGTCACGGAGAAGTCCCAACACCTTGCCAACCAGAGTTATTATCATCATCAAGCTCACAGTCTTGACTGGACTTTTCTTCTCTTCAGGCACCACTTATCTCCTCTTTAAAATGATCCGTAAAACAATACTGTCTCTGACTCTGGCCTATTTTACCCCACGTAAGGATATTTTTCAACTCTCTCCGGACTATTATAACATTTCTGTAACATTTTACCCATGTGCTGGAAGCCGCTATTCCGGTTTTGCCTGCGTATAATAATAGTGAGCCCGATATTTAAGGCGCATCTTATTCCAATTGGAGGTTCATGACTTAATGGACAATGATAACCAGCTGCTCCTCGCCTCTGCCGCCAGGTTATATTCGCTGGGAATAGATCTGGAGGGGGCCCGGGAGAGGCTGCGGGGATATGTCGCTCAGGGGTTACCCTGGTCCTCCTCTCCTATGATAGACGCTTATAATGATTTTACACAGCTTAAAAAACAGTTTGATGAACTGGAGACACAGCATCTGGAACTAAGGAAAAACATTGCAGCAAAATTTGGCTGAACATAAGGCAACGGCGTCCGGAAGTCCTATTCCGGACGCCGTTGCCTTATGTTGAACCATCCATTACACTGTGGTAGAATTAAAATATACAGTTTCAAAATGAGGTAAAATATATGGATATAAAAGTTCTCACCCGGAACAACGTCCGGTGTGCGTTCGTCTGTGGCACTGGAAAAATAATTACCGACGCTCAGTCAGCTTTAGATATACTAATAAACGCAAAATATAATTTTGATACTGCCAATATTGTTATCGACAAACATCTTGTGTCAGAAAACTTCTTTATTCTGAGCACCGGTCTTGCCGGAGAAATTTTACAGAAACTCATCAATTATGGTGGGCGTATAGCAATTTACGGTGATTATTCACATTATACAAGCAAACCATTGAAAGACTTTATTTATGAGAGCAACCGCGGGAAAAGCGTGTTCTTTGCCGCCACCCTGGAAGATGCTCTTGATATGATAACACGATAATCTCCATTCCAAGCAATGTGTGCAATCAGCAGGAGCATGCGTATATGCGCATTTTCTCTGATAAGTTGTAATTTTATCTATCTTCTGGTAAAATACCTATCAATATTGTTGAAGAACGAGGTTGATCCCATGTTTGTAGATAAAGCTAAGATATCAATACGGGCCGGAAAAGGCGGTAATGGGGCCGTCGCTTTCCATCGTGAAAAGTATGTGGCCTCCGGTGGGCCTGACGGCGGTGACGGCGGTGACGGCGGAAACATCGTCCTGGTACCTGACCCCAGCATGTCCACTCTGATGGACTTCCGCTACAAGAGGAAATACACGGCCCAGAACGGCTCTGACGGCTCTGGAAAGCGGTGCAGCGGAAAGCGCGGCGAGGATCTCATAATCAAAGTGCCGGTTGGAACTGTCGTCCGGGACGCCCAGTCTGGCGCCATAATGGCGGATATGTCCACTGGCGAGAGCTTCATCGCCGCCAAGGGCGGCAAGGGCGGCTGGGGAAACAGCCATTTCGCCACCCCCACACGCCAGGCCCCGCGTTTTGCCAAGGCCGGTTTGCCCGGCATAGAGCGTGAAATCATCCTTGAGCTGAAGCTTCTGGCTGACGTGGGCCTTGTGGGATTCCCCAATGTTGGCAAATCCACGTTGCTCTCAGTCGTCTCAAAGGCCAGGCCCAAGATAGCCAACTACCATTTTACAACCCTGTCCCCAAATCTCGGGGTGGTGTACGTGAGTGAGGGTTCCTCCTTTGTTATGGCTGACATACCAGGTATAATTGAGGGGGCCTCCCAGGGGGCCGGCCTCGGCCACGATTTTCTGCGTCATATAGACAGATGCCGCCTTATTGTCCACGTTGTGGACGTTTCCGGCATTGAGGGGCGTGACCCTGTCGAAGACTTTGACACCATTAACCGTGAGCTTGAGGAGTACAGCCCTGAGCTGGCCTCCCGCCCGATGATAGTGGCTGCCAACAAGTGTGATGTGGCCGATGATGAACAAGTGTCCCGTCTCGCCCAGTATGCTGAAAAACTCGGCATACCCTTTTACCGCATATCCGCCGCCACTCATGAAGGCGTCCGCGAATTGACTCTGGCAATAGCGAGCAAGCTCTCCCAGCTGCCACCCATTGTAACATACGAGCCCGATTTCGTTGAGACTGCTGACAACCTTGATAACTCTGAGCCTGATATTGTAGAGGAGGATGGCTGCTGGTATATATCGGGAGGCTGGATAGACAGGCTTGTGGAGAATATAAACTTCTCCGACTACGAGTCGCGTATGTATTTTGACCGGGTACTCCGGGACAGGGGCATTTTCTCAAGACTTGAGGAACTTGGCGTACAAGAGGGCGACACCGTGGATGTATGCGGAGCCCAGTTTGAGTACAGGCATTGAAATAAGCTAAAAATTCAGGACCATGGAATAAACCATGGTCCTGAATTTTTATTTTCCCTCATCGGCGGCTATAACCGCCTTTATCACGTTCGCAGCGCAGTACTGTACGTCCGCCAGTGTGATGCAGTAGCCGTCTATGTTCCGTCCTGTCTTTACTGCCTCTATTATATCGTCCACATTCTTCTTGCAGCCAGGCATCTGGATGTCATTGCCCGCGTATACACAGCCTGTGGACGCCGAGATAGGATATTTGGCATCGTAACCGCCCGTCATGCTGGGCACATCCTGGGATGTGAACCAGTCGGTCATAACAACGCCGTCAAACCCCCACTCGTCCCTGGTAACCGAGTCGATAAGCTCCCGCATGTTGGCCGCGTGTACGCCACCTATAAGGTTATATGATGTCATTATGCTCCGCGGGTTTGACTCTTTAACCGCTATCTCAAAGCCTCTCAAATATATCTCCCTAAGGGCCCGCTCGCTGACATGCGAATTTGTAAAGTACCTGTTGTCCTCCTGGCTGTTGGCGGCATAATGCTTTATGGTGACGCCTCTGCCCGGATTCGACTGGACACCGCGTGTCATCGCCGCTGCCGTCCTGCCGCTGACCACCGGGTCCTCAGAGTAGTATTCAAAATTCCTTCCGCAGAGCGGATCCCTGTGGATATTCATGGCCGGGGCAAGCCACAGGTCCACACCGAAAAGTTCCATCTCCTGCCCCACCATACGGCCTATCTCCTCCACCATATCGGTGTTCCAGGACTGGGCCAGCATCCAGCCTATGGGTATGGCCGTACTGTACTGATAATAAGTGTCTGAATTCTCATCAGTGTACTTGGGGTCAAAGGGCTCGATTATATCTCCCAGCACGCTGCCTCCAGGCAGCAGGTTCCCGTCTTTATCAGTCTTGAACACTGGCTGCAGTCTGAGCCCCGCAGGGCCGTCAGCCATTATAAGGCCCCGGATGCCGCGGCTCTCCCGCGCTACCGCGCTTGTATCACCGGCAGCGCCCGGCACCGTGTAAGACGCATTGCCCACCAGTGAGCCGTGATCCGCGCGGAGTGTGCCAACACAGAATTCAGCCAGCTCCTCGAGAGGCATCTGCGCTACCAGCTCCTCGACCGCACATCTGCCGCTCTTCACATCATCCAATGTGAGCGTCTCGGTCTTGTCTGTTTTGTATTCCTGACGCTCACCCCTGTACTGTATGCTCTCAGCGGGAATATCCCTGGCGCTCAGTGTCAGCCTAGGTACGCAGCCGTCGATCACCGCATATTTGATATCCGCGCCGTCGATCTCAACCACCTGTCTATCGTCATGGAAGAGATTTTTGAGGCTGCTTGTTTTTACAGTGCTGTCCAGGGTGACCACCGCGGCCACATCAGTGTCTCTGGAGCTTGTACCAACGCGGATGATATAGTCACCGCTCTCCAGAACCCAGGAGGCACAGTCCGTGCAGTAGGATGCCATCTCTCCAGCCTTAAAGCTTATCTCCAACGCCTCGCTCTGTCCTGGCTCCAAAAGCGATGTCTTCTTATATGACACCAGCTCCTGGAATGGCTTGTTGAGTTTCCCCTGAGGCGCTGAGACATATACCTGCACCACTTCTTTGCCTGAATATGCGCTGCCGGTATTTTTCACATTGATAACAAGTTTTATCTCGTCCTTTTCAACAGACACACTGTCAACATCCACAGAAAAATCGGTGTAGGACCTGCCATATCCAAACGGGTATACCGGCTCTATGCCAAAGGAGTCGAACCACCGGTAACCAACATATATCCCCTCTCTGTAATATTCCTCGTCCACATCGTCGTCATTGTGGCTGAATGTGGAGGACGCGGGATAGTCACTGTACTTCTTTGCCCAGGTATCAGTCAGCTTGCCTGAGGGTGTGACCTTTCCAGAGAGCACGTCAGCCAGGGCGTCCCCGCCAATATTGCCGAGCTGGCCCATAAGCAGAACCGCGTTTACTCCCTCTATGGCCCTGAGTTCAGAGGTATCCATCACACCGCCCACATTGAGGACAATTATCAATTTCTTATAGGCGCTGCCCAGGACTTTAATTTGCTCCAGTTCTTTTTCATACAGAAGATAGTCGCCTCTTTTGTCATACCGGTCAGCGCCCTCGCCGGAATTTCTGGCGATAACATATACGGCCGTATCTGTTTTGGATGAGTCTATATCCTCCCGGCTGATGTCCAGCGGCTCTACTACCTGGAACGGATGGGCGAAAGTCACCATAAATTCGGTCATGCCGTCCTCTTCGGCCTTCCTACTCACCCATTTCAGATAATTCTCTTTTGACTCAACACTGTACGCTTCCTGCCTCGTGAGCCAATCCTTAGTTGTGATCTTAAAGCCGGCGTCTTCAAGTCCCCGCTCAATGTTCACTATGTCGCGGCTGTTCACGTCACCGGAGCCTGTGCCTCCCTTAACAGTGTTCCTGGCGCCGTTTCCAAAGAGTGCCAGGCTTGTACCATCAGTTATGGGAAGTGTTCCATCGTTCTCCAATAGTACCATACACTCTCCGGCCATCTGTCTTGAGAGTGCCTGATGCTCTATTTCTCTCTTTGTGACAGCCTGATCCCTTGTCGCAAAATAGTGCCGCATGTCTTTCTCCTTTCAGAATCAAAATAATTATAACGCTGCACACATTTAGCGTTTCTATTTTCTGATCTCCGATCTACTGATTTGTATTATATCATAACAAGGAAAAAATGGAATACACCATTTGTACATAGAAACAGGGTTTTTATATATTAGCTCATATATAATGCCACGTCTTTTCCAATACATATCAGGATGGGCCTATGCGGTCTTTCCTGGAAGTGTTATGTTAAAAATTGTCCCATGACCCACACTGCTTTTAACATGAATGTCCCCATGGTGCAATTCAATGATCCACTTTACTATAGCCAGCCCCAGTCCCGTCCCGTTGCGGTCTCTCGCCTTATCTGCCCTATAAAACCGTTCAAAAATATGCGGCTGATCTTCTGCCGGAATTCCTATGCCATCATCAGATACCGATATCTCTATCACATCCTCCAAATTTCTGGCTTCTACCCATACATTGCCGCCCATATGCCCATACTTTATAGAGTTGCTTATCAGGTTGATGAACATCTGTGTCATGAGGCTCTGGTCTGCTGTTATCACAGTGGACACGTCCACTTCATTATGTACAGTAATCTCCATAGACTCCGCTGGCTCACTCAATTCTTCCGAAACCGATTCCACCATGTCATGGAGTTCTATCTGATCCGGGACGAAATGATATCTCCCTTCATACCCCCTCGACAGCATGAGCAGCTGTGTAATGATCTTCGTCATCCTGTCAGCTTCCGTCTTGACCGTCTCCATATCTCCACGGCAGCCTCCAGCAGCATCACCCATCAGCGCGTCTTCGGCACACGCGCTGATTATGGATATGGGGGTCCTTAATTCATGCGACGCGTCGGAGGTAAACTGCCTCTCTCTTAAACGAACGTTCCACATTGTCCAGCATCATATTGAACGTCATGGCAAGTTCCCCGACCTCATCCCTTGTGTCAATACCCTGGATGCGGGTTGAGATATCTCCATCCCCAATTGCCAGAGCTGTCTGAGTGATATCCTTGATAGGACGCATAGCGTTCTTCGCCAGGAAGAATGCGCCTAATGCAGAAGCGCCTAGATAGACTGGCATCAAAAAAGAAAGCATTATGGACAAGTTATTCAGCGACTCCTCCACATATCCCATAGAACTTACCGCTGTGATTGTAAGCTCCCGCTCCCTCACCTCGCAGTCCTGGCAAAGTGTCATCCATTTTCTTCCGTTTACTGTCACAGTATTTACCTCATCAGGTGTCATCGGAATTGCGTTCCATTCCCAATGGGTATTTTCGTAAAGCATCTCTCCGTCAGTTTCGAAGACGGCAAGCGCGATACCGTTTGGTATGTCCATGTCCTCAGGATCAAGGTCAAGTTGTCCATCCACCATATCAAGAGCAGTAAGCGCCCCCGATATGGACATCTGAAGCCTGGCACGCAGAGTCTGGTTCAGCGAGTGGGATACGTTAGTATATACCGTTGGTATCAGAACCGACAGTAAAAATACGGAAAACAGCAAGTATAAAAGTGTAATCTTCGTACGTATTTTAAGTTTCTTCATCGCTTCTCAAAACATATCCGAACCCCCGTACCGTGTGCAGGAGCGGGGTATCAAATCCCCTGTCGATCTTGTTTCTCAAATATCTCACGTACACATCCACCACATTGGAATCATAATCAAAATCATAGTTCCAAACGTGGTCAGATATCTGGCTCCGTGTCAGGACTATCCCCTGATTCCTTAAAAAATACTCCAGAAGTGCGTATTCCTTCGATGTGAGCGTAATCTTTCTGCCCGCTCTGACAACTATATGGGTAGTTGTGTCCATAGTCAGATCCGACAATGTGAATACAGTCTGTTTGTTTTCCTCTTTTCTCCTCATTATCGCCCTTATGCGGGCCATAAGTTCGTCAAACGCGAATGGCTTTACAAGGTAATCGTCCGCGCCTGTATCGAGTCCGGAAACCCGGTCCATCACTGAGTCCCTGGCCGTAAGCATCAGTACCGGCGACGTGCATCCGTTCTCCCTGCACTCCTTAAGTACCGATATCCCATCCCGTTTTGGCAGCATCCAGTCCAGTATCACGCAGTCATACCGCATCGCCTCTATATACGCCAGACCATCCTCCCCATCGAAGCAGCTGTCTACAGCATACCCCTCCTCTTTTAAATGTTTTGAAATTATCCTGTTAAGGGACATGTCATCTTCAATAATGAGTACGCGCATACGCTTCCTCCTTTCTTACGTGTCATCTTATACTCAGAAAATTATAAAAAGATGAGAAAATTAAATCTTTTATTTTTTCCCTATAATGAGAAAATCTCATTTTGTTCTCATGGTCATCTCATCATATGTTCCTATTATGGCCACGTAAACGCAAGGAGGTAATACTCATGAAGAACACAGATCACCAACCCTTTACAAGGGACAAGAGCGTAGTAGTTATCCCGGCTTATAAACCGTCACAAACCCTTATTGAACTGACACACACTCTTACAGCCTCAAAATATCTAATCATCGTTGTAGATGATGGGAGCGGCAGTGAGTATGCCGGCATCTGGTCCTCTCTGCCACAGGAGGCAATAATCATCCACCATCCACGGAATTTGGGTAAGGGTGCGGCCCTGAAGACTGCGTTTCAATTCATTTTGGAATGTATGCCAGAGGCCGGATGCATAATAACAATGGACGCTGATGGACAACATCTTCCCAGCGATATGGAACGTGTTGCGTTCCGCGCATGGACTGATCCCAGTACCCTTGTACTCGGTTCCCGGGAGTTTGGACAGGACACCCCGCTTAGGTCCAAAGTTGGAAATACCATTACAAAGTATGTTTTCTCTTTTATTGCCAAAACAAAAGTACAGGACACTCAGACTGGGTTGAGAGCTTTTGACAGAAGCCTTCTCGAGTACATGCTCTCTATCGACGGGGAGAGGTACGAATATGAAATCAACGTCCTGCTGCACTGCCGGGAGAATGGGATAAAAATTGTAGAGGTACCCATCACAACAGTATATCTTGACAGGAAAAATTCCTGTTCCCATTTCAATACCTTACGTGACTCTGTACGCATCTATGGCCGCATAATAAAATTTGCGTCATCGTCGCTTCTTAGTTTTCTTCTCGATTATTTTCTGTTTTTGCTGTTGACAGCTGTCTTCCCCACCGGCGCTCTATATATCGTAATATGCAACATAGTTGCGAGGATTGGGAGCGCATCTCTCAACTACTCATTAAATAGGAGGCTGGTTTTTCGTGATCAAAGGTCAGTCTCAAAAACACTGCCGCAATATATTCTTCTTGCAGCCGGGATCTTAGCCGCGAACAGTGTTATCCTGTCTTTTCTGGTCAGCGTTTTGAGTATACCGGTAACTGTTTCAAAGCTGATCACTGAGTTTGTTCTGTTTATCCTCAGCTTTATAGTGCAATCCCGTGTTATATACCGGCCGCTCAAGATATCAAGACAAGATTCCTATTGAGAGGTGAGTTTCCACCATGAATAAAGTTTCTCCACACAAAAAACGGCGCCGTGTACTCTCTGCCGTTATCGCCTTTGCCTTGGACATCATTATAGCGGGAGCCATTGTCGGGGGCGACTACGCGTATACATACAAGTTTCCGCATCAGCTAGCCTCCGCAAATATCATCACTGCCGATCCGTCCTCAAATAATGACGGGCAGTCCGGAAATGGGACTTACACATCTGCAGACGGTACTTCCAATGTCTCTGACTGGGGTGAAAAATTCAAGGACCACTTTTCAGATACGATAGTATCCACAGACACTGTCTACAAAAGTCCAAATATCTCTATAGAGATCACACATCAGCGTTATGACAGTGGAATCGTAGACCACAGCGCAAGCGGAAAGCACGTAAAGTACGGATCCAATATCTCTTATACACTTGCCGACATTTATATAAGGGACATCTCCTGTTTTCAAACCGCCTTCGCCAAAGATACGTACGGCGTTGGATATTCAGAGACTCTGAGTTCCATGTCCGAGAGGATCAAATCGATCCTTGCTGTGAATGGGGACTCCTACAGCAACAGCCACCACCGCAACAACGGGACGATAATACGAAACGGAATCGCGTACAGGACACAGCCGTCCACGGAGGAGACGTGCGTTTTGTTCCGAGATGGGACAATGAAGATATATATGCCGGATACGTTTGATCCAAACCAGGCCATTGCTGACGGGGCATGGCAGAGCTGGGTGTTTGGGCCGAGCCTTTTAGATGAGAACGGCAACGCTAAAACTAAGTTCCTCACCTGGGACTATATAACTGAGAGCCATCCTAGAACTGCTATCGGATACTATGAACCGGGCCACTACTGCCTTTTGGTAGTAGACGGAAGAGAGCCTAACAAGTCTCGCGGGATGTTTCTTGAGGAAATGTCTCTTCTGTTCGAAAATCTGGGCTGTAAGGCAGCATACAACCTGGATGGCGGACATAGCTCCTTTATGACATTGGGCGCTGACGTGATAAGCGACCCATACAGACCCAACAAGGATACAAGCGATGGAATATTTATTTGTGAACCGGAGGGTAATTCATGAAACTGTTGAAAAAAATATCCGCTCTGATACCGCATATACGTATTATCTTATCCCTATGTTTCTTAACTTTCATCGTACTGGATTGGTATAATCCACTTATGGGGTTCACTACAAACCCTCTCTCAACGAAGCTTCTTATTGCCTTCTGTGTGATAACAATGCTATCTTCTATATCAGAGCTGGCAGCCAAAGGCAAATACAACGCCATCCATCTTGAACGGCGGCACCACTGATATCGTTAAGGCAGGGCGAATGCCCTGCCTTAAACTTATACCCAATGAGTTTTTCTGCAGTTCTGTGTCTTATCGCTCACTTTTTCTGCAGCCTCAGAAGCCTTTTCCCGTTGTACCCCAGGTACCAGGCGCAAAGTCCTATGGCAACTCCTATGACTGCGCCACCAAATACGTCTGTTGGAAAGTGTACATAGAGGTACAGCCTTGAAAATGCGATCAGGCACGCCACAGGTATCGCTGCATACCCAAACTTACGGTTAGTCTTTGTCAGAATTGTCGCCCCGATGAAGGAGGACAGTGTGTGTCCTGATGGGAAAGAATAATCCGCAGGTACATTTATAAGTAATTCCACCGAGGTGTCTATCCAGCATGGGCGTGGCCTTGCTATGAGATTTTTCAGCACCACGTTTCCAACTAGAAGGCCCGTAAGAAGTCCCGCCGCCAATATAACCCCCTGTTTCCTATACCTTTTCGTACATAATAGCGCTATTGCCGATATGATCCAGATAATTCCCGCATTGCCCAGGGCTGTTATCTTCGGCATTATAAAGTCAAGCGCTTCGCACTGCATATTCGAGTGTATCCACTCCAGGATCGACCAGTCAAAACTCATACTACACTCCTATCCGGGTATGTTTACCCTGGCTTTTTCTCCTCTGTCCCGGCACGTTAATGCCTGTCTTCAATGCTAACATAATCTTCAAAGATCCTTCTGCATACACCTATGATATACCAGCAGTCTGTCTCTATCCCATGGGTTTTCTTACAGTACTCCGCGTGACTCTTTATCAGAAATCTGGCCGGTGTAATCCCAGTCTGCTCAACGCATATATTCTTTGCCGTATGGAGCCTCTCCATAAACACTTTGTGAAGCTTCTCCTCATACACCGCATGTTGTTTTAGGTTTCCTTCCCAGAATCCATTATGCGGGAAAGTGAACATATCCGCTATATAGTGGATCGCTGTCCCCAGCTCAAAAAAATCTACAGTTGATTTTACACCTTTATTTTGGAATCTAGTAAGGCTTCTCATTACATGCGCCTGTGAATTCTTCGCATCGTGGCCATGGAATGTACTGTGCCCATGGATCACGCGTATGTATGTAACAATATTGAAATCCGGCTCTATACTCCCTAATAGGAAAGCTATTTTGTACATCCCTGGCAGTTTATCATTAGTCCAGCGCAGCAAACATCGTCCCAATGCCAAATGATCTTTTGACTGCACAATCAGGCTCCTTTCTTTTTTCTTTAAATATAGAGCCAAATCGTAACATATCTATAAAAAATTGATAAAAAAAGCTTAAACTATTTATTTTACAAAACTTTCTGATATATTCACCGTATTAAAACATCGTGTAGGACAAAAAAACCGTGGCGCAAATCTTTTAGACGATTTGCGCCACGGAAGTTATGTCTCCGTAATGCTTTGGTTACCGGCTTTTACTTTCGGAATTAATACATTCCTCCGGCATCAGGACCCGGGGCAGCGGGAGCAGGCGGCTGTGGGATATCCGCAACCAGGGACTCAGTTGTGAGAACAACCGAGGCAATGGAAGCCGCGTTTTCAAGAGCACTGCGGCACACCTTTGTCGGGTCAACAACTCCGGCGTCTATCATGTTGCAGTACTCCTCAGTGGCGGCATTGAAACCATAATTCACGTCACCGCTGTTCTTTACTTTGTCGAGTATAACGGCACCCTCAAGGCCGGCATTGTGAGCAATCTGCTTAATTGGGGCGTCAAGGGCGGTGGCTACAAGGGCGATACCAGTCTTTTCATCGCCGGAGGCATCCTTCAGCATGCCCTCAACGGCCTTGCCAGCAACAACATAAGCTGTGCCGCCGCCGGCGACTATACCCTCTTCAACTGCAGCCTTGGTGGCGTTGAGAGCGTCCTCAATGCGGAGCTTCTTCTCTTTCATCTCGGTCTCGGTAGCGGCGCCGACTTTGATAACAGCTACGCCGCCTGCGAGCCTTGCAAGGCGCTCCTGAAGCTTCTCCCTGTCGTAGTCAGATGTGGAGTTTTCATACTCCGCCTTGATCTCATTGACACGGGCATCGATGTCGGCCTTATCGCCGTAACCGTCCACGATTATGGTATCTTCCTTGGTGGACTTCACCTGGCGGGCACGGCCCAGCATATCCATTGTGGCGTCCTTGAGCTCCATGCCCAGCTCAGAGGAGATAACCTGTCCGCCTGTGAGAGCGGCGATATCCTTCAGCATCTCTTTACGCCTGTCGCCAAAACCTGGTGCCTTCACGCACAGGCAGTTGAAAATGCCGCGGATCTTGTTGAGTATCAGGTTCGCAAGAGCTTCGCCCTCAACGTCCTCAGCTATGATGACAAGCTTCCTGCCGGCCTGGGCCAGCTCGTTGAGCAGGTTCAGTATCTCCTGGATGTTGGATATCTTCTTATCGGTTATGAGGATGTAAGGATCGTCATAGACGGCCTCCATCTTCTCAGTATCGGTCACCATGTACGGGGTGATATAGCCCCTGTCGAACTGCATGCCTTCAACGACCTCGGAATAGGTCTCGGCGGTCTTGGACTCCTCCACAGTGATAACACCGTTCTGGGAAACCTTCTCCATAGCCTCTGCAATGAGCTTGCCTATAGTCTCGTCGCCTGAGGAGACAGCGCCGACACGGGCGATGTCACTTGTGCCGGTGACAGGCTGGCTGTTGGCCCTTATGGCTCCAACGGCGGTCTCAACGGCCTTCTGGATGCCCTTCTTCATAACCATGGGGTTAGCTCCGGCAGCTACGTTCTTTATGCCCTCATGGATCATAGCCTGGGCGAGGATTGTGGCGGTGGTTGTTCCGTCGCCGGCCACGTCGTTTGTCTTGGAAGCGACTTCCTTCACAAGCTGAGCACCCATATTCTCAAATGGATCCTCAAGCTCGATCTCCTTCGCTATAGTCACACCGTCGTTTGTGATGAGCGGTGAACCAAACTTCTTATCAAGTACAACATTGCGGCCCTTAGGACCAACAGTGAGCTTAACTGTATCGGCCAGCTGATTTACGCCCTTCTCAAGAGCTCTGCGGGCGTCTTCGCCGTAAACTATCTGCTTTGCCATAACTTCCTGCCTCCTTATTATTCTACGATAGCGAGGATATCGCTCTGACGGACTATGGTGAGCTCCTCGTCGTCTATCTTGACCTCAGTACCAGAGTACTTGCCGGTGATGACCTTATCGCCCACTTCTACTTCCATCTCTATCTCGTTTCCATCTATGAATCCGCCGGGGCCCACTGCCACCACTTCATAGACCTGTGGTTTCTCCTGAGACGCGCTGGTGAGGATCAGGCCACCCTTGGTGGTCTCCTCAGCGGGCACGCGCTTAATAATGACTCTGTCTGCTAATGGTTTGAGTGTCATTTCTGCTGCCTCCTATGTCAAATTAATTATTTAACTGGTTTTTGGGTTCTTAGCACTCAATCTCATCGAGTGCTAAAACTGCTATTATAATAACCCAGACGCCGGAAATTCGCAATAGTTATTATGCCTATCTTTTCCGGATTGTTTACCCGTATTTTTAGTTATTTCTACGACACGCGCAAATTTTACCCTACCGTGGCACAGCCCCTTGGGTAAATGAAATTCACACCGTTTCTAAATAATCTGATATCCGCCTTAGTGCTTACAAGGCGCTCGCCGTCGGCGTTTATTACCATCTTCTTATCGCTCTCGATATACACGTGCCGCCCCTGGGAAAAGCTGATTATATCCGGGTGTTTTGCATAGTCACCCTTCGCATAATCCCGAAGCAGCGACGCCGCCCTCATCCGTCCGATTTTTCCAGCCACAAGTATGTCTAAGAGGCCGTCATCAGGCAGGGCTGTCCTGGACGGATTGAACCCTCCGCCATAGAACCTGCCGTTGCATACACACACAAGGGCGAACATACCACTGTACGCCCCACTGTCAAGAGTAACGGTGAGGCGCTGGTTTAGCCCCTTTATAAAGTTGACAATAAGGGAAACCACATACGCCCCACTTCCGCTTAAAAGTGGAAAACCGCTATACTTGTGGACATCGGTGCCTACCCGGGCGTCTATGCCTACTGAGCAGATATTAATGCACTTCCTGCCGTTGACATCTATTATGTCCATCTCACCCGCGTGCCCAAGCGCCAGAGCTTCCAGGTCATGGAAGAGCGATGCATCGCCGCCGAACGTTCTGACAAAGTCGTTGCCAGTGCCGCACGGGTAGTGGGTGACTGCGGCGTTGGCAAAACCGGCGGCCCCGTGGACACACTCTGAGAGCGTACCATCGCCGCCGAAGGCATAGACTCTGAGCTCCCTGCCCTTAATTGCCTCCCGCTTCACCTTCTCTGCGGCGTCCATTGGTGCCGACGTCTCATATATCTCATACTCCCCGCCGAGCCTGTCCATTGTGCTGCGTATCATCTCTATGTCGGCCGATACGTCCCTTCTCTTTCCGCCGGCAACTGGATTTACAATAAAAAGGTGCTTCATCTACGACCTCGCCTCCCAGCTGCGTGTCCAATGTCCGGGAACATGTAATACCCGCACTTTATCATGCCGTTATAGAGCTTCCGCGTCTTCTCCGACCTGCGCCCGTAGTGCTTTTCCAGCTCCTGGTCTGACGAAATAAGATAGACGTCCCAGTTGTCCAGCTTCTCCATTGCCCTGCCGAAGCGCCGGATAAGATCCTGTGCCTCCAGTTTCTCCATCATTCTCTCGCCATATGGTGGGTTTGATACTATAATCCCCCTCTGGGTCTGTCTTTCAAACGCCGCTGCATCCGCCACAGAAAAGCTTATGATGCCGTCAACACCGGCCCTTTTGGCGTTCTGCTTTGCTATCTCAACCGCCCTGGGGTCTATATCCGAGGCAAATATGTGGTACTTCCTGTCAAATTCCCTGGCTTTGGCCTCCTTCCTTACCTTGTCCCAGGCCTCTTTTGGAAACCACTTCCAATACTGTGCCGAGAAACTGCGGCCAAGTCCAGGTGCCCGTCCCTTGGCCGCCAGGGCCGCCTCTATGGCTATGGTCCCGCTGCCGCAGAACGGGTCGCAGAAGTCCCCCCGCCCTCTGTATCCGGCTATATCCACCAGCGCTGCGGCAAGTGTCTCCCTGAGCGGAGCGGCCACCTGTGCCGGCCTGTACCCGCGTTTATGGAGGCCGGTACCCGATGTGTCCAGGTATAGGACTGCCTCGTCATGCATTATGGCAAACTGTATCTGGTATAGGTTCCCGTTCTCAGGCAGCCAGTTCTCCCTGTATACCCGCCCCAGCCTTGTGGACACTGATTTCTTTATTATTTTCTGACAGTCCGGCACGGAGTGGAGCTGTGAGTTTAAGCTGTAACCCTTCACCGGGTACGCCCCATCCCTGGATATAAACTGTTCCCAGGGCATGGCCCTCGTTAGTTCGAAAAGCTGGTCAAAGGTCTCGGCGCGGCCACGCCCCACCTCTATGAGTACCCGTTCAGCGAACCTGCTGCGTATATTGGCCCTGGCTATATCCTGCTCAGAGCCCACAAAGTTCACCCTGCCGTTCTCTCCCTTCACCTGGCCCATGCCCATATGTCTCAATTCGTTTCCCAGAGGCCCCTCTAAGCCGAAGAGGCATGGCGCGCACAACTTATACTCCATATTGTCACATCTTTCAAATTCTATACTTCTTTTAAGTTTTTTTATGATAACACAGCGCGGATAGTATTTCAATTACAGGAGATGTTGAAATAACAGGCCGGCCGTGTTAGGATAATTAAAAATAAAATCGGCACAGGCTGCCGGAAAGGTAGATATATGTCCCAAGTCTCAGTTATAAATGTCTCATCCTATGATGAGGGCTCTATATATAACGCAATATGCGGCCATCTGGAGATGGCCGGTAAGGCGAGGCTCCCACACCCCGGCGCCCGCGTCCTGTTGAAGCCGAACCTGCTCTCCGGCCGGAAGCCCGAGACGGCCGTCACCACCCACTGGTCCATCATCTCTGCACTCATCCGCCGTCTGCAGGAGCTTGGGATAAGTGATATAGTTGTAGCCGACAGTCCTGGCGGGTTGTATACCCCGGAGCACTTCCGCTCTGTCTGTTCAGCCGCGGGGCTGAGGCGCCCGGGCATTGAGGAGTATTTAAACAACGACTTTACCTTCGGGTCAAAGCAGACTCAGAAGGGCTTTTCGGTCAGGAGCTTCAACCTTATAACCCCCGTGCTCCAGGCTGACTATATAATAAATCTTCCAAAGCTCAAGACCCACGCTATGACCACCGTCTCAGCCGGCGTCAAGAACCTTTTCGGCGCGATACCAGGGCTTCAGAAGCCCGGCATGCACCGTCGGTTCCCTGAGCTTGCCGGGTTTGTCCGCATGCTCTGCGAGCTGGCCGCCACCATATCGCCCGGTCTCACTATTTTGGACGCTGTCGACTCAATGGAGGGCAACGGCCCCGGAGGCGGGACTGTAAAGCACACGGGCCTCACCCTGGCTTCCTCCGACGTGTTCGCCCTTGACACCGCCGCATGCCGGTTTATGGGGCTGGATCCCGGCGCGGTACCCCATCTTATTGCTGCCAGCGGCATGGGCCTTCTGCCTGACGAGGTCAAATACGTCGGAGACCCCTTTGCAGCCTGTCCTGAACCCTTCACCCTTCCAGACGCCACAAAGAGCACCAGCTTTATAGATAGTGTCCCAAAACCGTTCCGGGGTGCCGCTTCAAGGGTCATGGACTGGCTTCTCCGCTCCTATCCCAGCATCGATGCATCCAAGTGCGTTGGCTGCGGGAGATGTGCTGAGAGCTGCCCACAGCATATAATCAAACTTCGCGGCGGTAAGGCAAGCATGCCGCGCCGGGACTGTATCTCCTGTTTCTGCTGTCAGGAGATGTGCCCTGTCCACGCGATAAGCGCAAAACGTTGTTTGAAGAACTTCTGACCATCAACACATAATTGAGCAGGACCTTCTATCGGGAGGCCCTGCTCAATTTTCTACTTTGAAATAGTGAGCTTTTTCAATCTCTATAACCCATCTCTCGCTGATAGGCGGAAATAGTCGCTATATTCTGCCGCTCAATGCTGTTGAAATGAGGCTCTATATCTGCGCTGTCCGCGCTTACAGGGCTATACCACTTCTGGGATTCAAAGTACGCCTGGACCGAGGCGGTGGAGAATATCTTGCCGTGACGGGCGTATATCTCGTTTATCAGCATATACGTCTCATCCCTGCTCATACCGGCCATATCCGAATACTCTATAAGCGTGGAGTCCGACGGAAATAGGTAGTAATTGTTTTCTGGCTCATCTGGGTCCGGGTCGGGTTCCGGTTCCGGTTCCGGATCTGGTTCAGGGTCGGGTTCCGGTTCCGGATCTGGTTCCGGCTCTGGTTCCGGCTCAAATGGATTTGTATCCCTATATCCCATCTTCACCTGGTACTCTACAATAGTCAGCACATTTGCATACTCGATATCGGTAAACTGAGCCTCTATGGTCGCGCTGTTGCGGGTCACCGGCTCATACCACTGCTGAGATTCAAAATATTCCTGGATAGATGCTGTAGTGAATATCTTGCCGTGGCGGGCGTATATCTCATTTAAGAGCATATATGTCTCATACCTGCTCATGCCCGTCATATCAGACTCTTTTATAAGCGTCGTATCCGATGGGAAAATGTAATAGTTGTTTTCCGGATCCGGGTCAAGGTTTGGCTCCGGATCAGTGTTTGTATTCCCGCCGCTGCCCTGATTTCCACTGTCGTCTGGTGAATCCTGGCCTGGGTCGTTCTCCCCGGGATCCTCCTCCGGTGTATCTGTCTCCTCAGGATCATCCTGGCCGTCATCCGGCTGCTGCTCGGGATCTGTCCCCGGTTCTGTGCCCGGGTCCGGGTCCTGGCTGTCCGGATCCTGCGGCGTGTTGTCCTCAGGCTCATCCTGTGTATCCTGGTCGCCGTCTGTCACTCCCGGGTCACTTCCATTTTGTGGCTGGTCGCCGCTCTGCCAGGGCCTGGCAACAGCCAGTATTATAACAGCTGCGGCAAGAATAATAATGCTCGCCGCTGTTATGATGAGCTTTTTGCTTTTGCCTGTCCTCTTTTGAGTGTCAGGGGCGCTCTCACGCCACTTGTCCTTATCAAATTTGTCCATCTTGGCTGCCGCCCGCATATCCTGCGCTGTGGATCCTGCGGCGGCCTTAGCCGCCACTGTGTTCTGCACCTGGTCCGCAGACGGCTGTACGGCCTGAGGCCTGACGGCTGATACGGTCGTTTTGATGGTGCCGCCGTTGCGTTTTACAGCGTCAAATGCCGCGGCGGCCGCCATAGCCCTCCTGGGTTCGCCCTTTCCCAAAGGAAGCTTTTCCAAATCTTCCTTGAGTTCCATGGCGCTCTGATATCTGTCAAGGGTACTGTTAGCTGTGGCCCGCTCTATGACTCTCTCAAGCTCCGGGTCTATATCTACAGGGTCCTCCCCAGGCCCCGGGCATCCCTGGGCCACATATCGCATAACTGCCCCCAGCGAGTATATATCTGACGCCTGGGTGTATTTTCTCTCCTCCCCAAGCTCCGGCGCGTCATATGGACTTGCCATATCTCCAAAAATGCTCGTCCCGGCCTTTTCAAGGCATCTGCGCACACCAAAATCGGCCAATACAAAGTCCCCGGCGTCGGTGACCATGATATTCTCCGGGCGTATTTCGCCGTGAACCATGCCGTGTTCCGCGCAGGCGTCCAACGCCTCACTTATCTCGCGTCCCAGCCTGGCCGCGTCATCCGAATTTGATCTGACAGTTTCAAAATACACAGACAGCGGCGTATATATGCCTGTCCTGATAAGGCCGATCCATCCAGGCTGTGGCAGGTCAATGACCTCCAGATCCTCTATCTGTACAAGATGAGGCGACTTTACTGTCCTGAACATGGTCAGTTCCCAGTTGAAATCATTCTTGAATTTTCCGAAATATGTACTGAGAAGATCCCGGCTTATACCCATCTTCTCCGCGTTGGCAACTGCCTCCTGGGCGGGCGGCACCTTTATCTCTTTGATAGCGGAAAATACAGAAGCCCCCTCCACCTGGCTTCTCGCCAGGTACACAGTTCCGAAGCTTCCGGTACCCAGAACGCCGTCTACTTCCCAATCAGGCCACGTCTGCCTTATGATCGAATCGCTCATTATCCACAACACCTCTCAAAAAAGCGAAAGCTGGCTGGTCTCTGGCAAGGCGCCTAGAGCTCCAAGGTTTTTAAGCTGTTCTATGTGCGCCTTTGATACCTTCTGGCAGCTGGCGGACAGCTCCTCAATCGACACAAACTCCTTGTCTCCCCTGTGGGCGGCCAGATCGCGCGCTGCCGCCTCTCCAAGTCCTGATATCCCCACGAAAGGCGGGAGCAGACCGTTTTCCGTGACAATAAACTTGGTAGGGTCAGACCTATATAAGTCTATAGGCTCAAAGTGGAACCCTCTCTTATAAAACTCCCAGCATGCCTCAAGGGTAGTGAGCAGGTCCTCATCCTTGGCCGTGGCATTGGGGTCAGAACGTATATCCTTTATCTTTGCCCTGACCATCTCCGCGCCCTGTGTCATTACGCTGGCGTCAAAGGCGTCCTTCTGGCTGCGCCTGTAGAAGTAGGCACTGTAAAACTGCAGCGGCCAGTGGACTTTGAACCAGGCTATCCTGAAGGCCATCATAACATACGCCACAGCGTGTGCCTTCGGGAACAGGTACTGTATCTTCCTGCACGACTCAATATACCACTCAGGGACGCCGAGAGACTGCATCTCCTCAACTATGCCGTCCGGCCAGGACTTGCCCTTGTGGATGGCGCCCTTTCGCACCGCCTCCATAAACTTGAAAGCTCTCAGGCCATCCATACCTTTTGATATGAGATACAGCATTATATCGTCACGGCATCCTATTGTCTCACGGACTGTGGCTGTACCGGAGAGGATCAAGTCCTTTGCGTTTCCAAGCCACACGTCAGTGCCGTGGGAGAACCCCGAGAGCCTCACCAGCGTATCAAAGTTTTCCGGCTGTGTGTCCACTAGCATCTGGCGTGTGAACCCTGTACCGAACTCCGGTATCCCTATCGTACCTGTCTTGCCGATTATCGGGTCATCGTCGTCAAGGCCAAGGGGCTTTGCCGACTTGAATATACCCATCGTCTCCGGATCGTCCAGCGGTATCTCCCTGGCGTTAACGCCTGTCATATCCTCCAGCATCCTGATCATGGTTGGGTCATCGTGTCCCAGCTCGTCCAGCTTGAGGAGGTTCTCCTCCATACAGTGGTACTCAAAGTGGGTAGTTATTATGTCTGTCCCCGCGTCGTCCGCCGGGTGCTGTGCCGGGCAGAAATCTGCGATCTCCATATCCTGCGGTATCACCACAAGTCCCCCAGGATGCTGACCGGTGGTGCGCTTTACCCCAACGCACCCCTGGGCCAAGCGTGTCTCCTCCGCACGGCTCACTGTCTTGCCGGTGAACTCCAGGTATTTCTTCACATATCCGTAGGCCGTCTTTTCTGCCACGGTGCCGATTGTACCGGCCCTGAACACGTGGTCTGCACCAAACAGCTCAGTAGTATATTTGTGGGCGTTTGCCTGGTACTCTCCAGAGAAGTTAAGGTCTATATCCGGTACCTTATCCCCCCCAAAACCCAGGAATGTCTCAAATGGTATGTCAAAACCGTCCTTTGCGTATTTTGCACCGCACTCCGGGCAGTTCTTGTCCGGCATATCGGCACCGCAGCCGTAGCTGCCGTCAGTGACAAACTCAGTGTGCTTGCAGTTTGGGCACCTATAGTGCGGCGGCAGGGAGTTCACCTCCGTGATACCAGACATATATGCCACTATCGAGGAACCCACGCTCCCTCGGCTGCCCACCAGATATCCGTGCTGCAGCGAGTCCTGCACAAGCTTTTGTGCACTCATATATATAACGTCATAGTGACGCGACAGGATATCGTGAAGCTCCGTCTCAACCCTGTCCTTCACTATGGACGGAGGATCGTCACCGTATAGCTCGTGCATCCTCCCATAGACCAGCTCTTTAAGCTGTTTATCTGAATTCTCTATCTTCGGGGCGAAGAGCTGGCCTGACGGCGGCAATGGCCGCACCACATCGCACATATCTGCGATCATATTCGGTACGGTTACGACCACTTCCCTGGCTTTCTCCTCACCCAGGTACTCAAACTCCCGCAGCATCTCTTCAGTTGTCCGGAAATATATTGGCAGTGGCTTGTCCGCGTCGTCAAACTCCTTGGCGCAGAGGAGTACATGCCTGAACACCTCATCCTCTGGATCCAAAAAGTGTACATCTCCTGTGGCAGCCACAGGCTTTCCAAGCTCCTGTCCCAGCTCCACTATCCTGCGGTTAAAGTCCCTGAGCTCCTCTTCATCCCTTGCGCGAGGCCGCTCGCCCCTGAGCATGAACATGTTGTTGCATATGGGCTGTATCTCCAGGTAGTCATAGAAGCTGGCTATACGCCTCTGTTCGGCGCGGCTCTTATGTTCAACGACGCTCTGGAACACCTCTCCGGCCTCGCAGGCGGCGCCGATAATAAGCCCCTCCCTGTACTCCATAAGCAGGCTCTTAGGCATGGTGGGGTTGCGCTTCAGGAACTCCAGGTGACTTTTTGTAACTATCCTGTATAAGTTCTTTATGCCCTCCTGTGTGCGCGCCAAAACTATTATGTGCTGCGGCCTTGTGCGCCGGCGATGGCTGTTCTCACGCCGCTTCGGCTGGATATATCCGTTCACCTGTGAGAGGGTGCTGACCCCTTCCTCCGCCATCATCTTGAAAAACCTCATCAGAATGAGCCCACAGGTGAGCGCGTCGTCCGAGGCCCTGTGATGCTCAAAATCCGGCAGTCCCAAGTGTCCGGCCACCATGTCCAGCTTGTGGCCCTTCATCTCCGGGAGCATGGTCTGGGCGAGTATAAGTGTGTCGATATAGGTCGGATCGAAGTTCATCCCCTCCCGAATGCACACCTCATCTATGAAACCAATATCAAAGTTCGCGTTGTGGGCAACAAGTGGCCTCCCCCCCGCAAACTTTAAGAAAGATTCTACCGCTTCTCTCTCATTCGGTGCGCCAGCCACCATGTCGTCAGATATTCCGGTGAGCTGCGTTATGTTTACAGGTATATGCCGCTCAGGATCCACAAAGGTCTGGAACCTGTCCACCTCGCAGCCGTCCCGGAACAGCACGGCGCCTATCTCCGTCAGGGCGTCGAGCCTTGAGCTGAGCCCCGTCGTCTCTATATCAAAGGCCACATATTCGCCGGAGAGCGGCACATCCAGGTTTCCGGACACCGCGACCTTATCGTCCACATCATTTATGTAGTAACCCTCTACACCGTATATTACCTTTATCTTATCTCCAGCAGCCTTATACGCGTCTGGAAACGCCTGGCACACGCCGTGGTCGGTTATAGCTATCGCCTTGTGCCCCCAGGATATAGCCCGCTTTATGGCGGCCTTAGTATCTGTTACTGCGTCCATAGTGGACATCTTTGTGTGCAGATGCAGCTCTACGCGCTTATCCTCAGATTGATCCTTACGCGGCTCCTTCGCCGGGGCAGTCGCCACTCCCTTCGGGTCCAGCACAATGTCGCCGGCATACCTGTCAAATGTTATTGTCCCGGATACCGTCAGATACATACCCGGCTTTATCCCCTTTGCCGCCTCCTTAATGGCATCCTCAGTCACAAATTTAGACACTCTCACCGAACTTGTCCCGTCGGTCATGTCAAAGCAGAGTACAAGGGCGCCACTCCGTACCTCCCGTGAGGTGACGGCAAATACCTGCCCCTGGACCGTGACCCGACCGGTATCCAAGTCTATCTTGTCCATAGGCGTTATCTCGCCCTTGGATATCTTTCCAAATATAGCTGTCCCGGACGGTTTTGCCTTATCTCCGCCCTTCTTTTTTGCTGCCTGCGGTTCGCTTCTCGGCATGACCGCGTCTATTACCGCGCTTGACAGTCCATACTCTGTAGCTATCTCCGACTCCGCCATACTCACACAGACAGGCGGAACCTCCGAAGCAAACCTAACCCTTAGGCGCATTGAGCGGGTATGCTTGTCCACAACAGCATCCAAAACCTGAGCCCGCTCCAGGTCCCCATAAAATGAGGTACCCGTACCCAGGCCCGGGAACATATCTAAAAAAGGTACCGCGTTTTCCAATGGCATTATTATGTATCTCCCTGATCCTCTATCAAAGCTATTAGCTCGTCAGCCAGCTCATTAAATGGAACCTTCCTGACTATCTGGCCTCTCTTGAAAAGCAGGCCCTCTCCATTTCCACCGGCTATCCCAAAATCGGCCTCTCTGGCTTCGCCAGGGCCGTTCACCGCGCAGCCCATCACCGCCACAGTTATATCCTTGTCACACCCCATCAGGCGTTCCTCCACCTGATGGGTAAGGCCCACCAGATCGATCTGTGTTCTTCCGCAGGTGGGACAGGACACTATCCTGACACCGCCTGAGCGAAGGCCGGCCGCCTTCAAAATAGCTATCCCAGCCTCAACTTCCCTAACTGGGTCTGCGGTGAGCGACACCCTGATGGTGTCTCCGATCCCCTCCATAAGCAGGGTCCCTATGCCGACCGCAGAATTCACTGTGCCGTTAAACTCCGTCCCGGCCTCTGTGACCCCCACATGCAGCGGATAGTCAGTCTCTCTGGCTATGAGCCTGTAGGCCTCCACCGTCCTTGAGACAGTGGAGGACTTTACTGACACGCATATATCGCCAAACCCCACGTCCTCCAGAAGCCGCGCGTGGTTCATTGCGCTCTCACACATTGCCTGGGCGGTAGGACCGCCGTACTTTGTGAGCAGGTCACGCTCCACAGAGCCGGAATTTACCCCGATCCGTATTGGGGCTCCTTTAGCTTCGCACGCCCTGGCCACCTGGCGGACCTTGTCGGCAGAACCGATATTTCCCGGGTTTATCCTTATCTTATCGGCTCCCGCGTCAAGCGCGGCCAACGCCAGCTTATAGTCGAAATGTATATCCGCAACCAGCGGCAGGGCAACGCGTTTTTTTATCTTAGCAAAGGCCCTGGCCGCCTCCATATCCGGGACCGTGAGCCTGACAATATCGCATCCGGCCGCCTGAAGCCTCCCGATCTGGGCCACTGACGCGTCAATGTCCTGGGTCCTTGTATTGCACATGGACTGTACAGTTACCGGAGCGTCTCCGCCAACAGCTATCCCACCAACATCTATTTTTCTAGTCATATCTCCCATTTGATCTCAGCCAACTATTCTCATTACATCGTTCACTACTAACACGACCATCAGGCCAAGTAAGACAACCATGCCCGCCGCATGGATATAACCTTCGTATTTCGGATTAACTTTTTTCCTGAAAACCTTCTCAACAATTACATTCACCAGCAGGAAAAACACTCTGCCCCCGTCCAGTGCCGGTATAGGGAGCATATTCACAACCGCCAGGTTCACTGCGATGAGCGCTATCAGGTAAGCTATATTGGCAAATGCTATCGCCGATGTGGCGGACGCCTGGCCCACGTCGTTTATAGTGGACACTATGCCAACCACGCCGGCCATCTCGTCGAGGCCCGCATTGCCTGTTACAAGATCCGTAAGTCCCATCCACACGATTCTGACAAAGTTATATGAACAGTATACCGAGTATCTGAGCTTCTGCCAGAAGTTTGCCTCAATGGCGTTGAAGGTGAGGCCGTACACATATACCTGTTCCCCATCCTCATCAGTGTAATAGTCCGGGGCAAGTTCGTAGTCTTCAAGCAGCACCTTCTCCCCGTCACGTATTACCACCATATCAACGTTCCCGTTGGACCGGCTCATATACATGGAGAAGTCCTCCTGGTAGTAGACCCTGTGGCCGTCTATGGAGTATATCCGGTCCCCTGGCTCAATGCCATTCTCGGCGTATTTGAACCCGTCAATCGTATCGACGATTGTATTCCCGACGAAGTAGTTCGCGCCTGAGTAGAGTATCACAACAATGATGAACCCCATAATAAAGTTCATCAGCGCTCCGGCAACGAGTATTATGGCTCTCTTCCAAGCCGGCTGCCGTGTAAATGCCCGCTCATCGCCGGTGTCCTCATCCTCCCCCTCCATGGCGCAGTAACCGCCTATAGGCAGGCAGCGGAGGGCGTACAACGTCTCCTTGCCCTGCTTTTTGAGAATTGCCGGGCCCATTCCTATGGAAAACTCGTTCACCTTGACCCCGCAGGCCTTGGCGGCCAGAAAATGCCCCAGCTCATGTACAGCTATCAACACTCCAAAAGCCAGGATTGCTATGATAATATACATCTGCTATATCAGTATCCTTCCGATCTTAATACTACCTCTCTCGTGTTCCTGTCACACTCCAATATCTCATCAATGCTGCTGAGCCGCTCTCCGCCCAGTCTGTCCACAGCCTCAGATACTAGGTCGTGGATACGCGGGAAGCTTATCTTATCCTCCAAAAACAGGCGGACTGCCACCTCATTGGCGGCATTCATAACTACAGGCGCCGCGTCCCGCCGCCCGGCCACCTCCATAGCCAGCCTGAGGCAGCCAAAGCGCTCCAGATCCGGTTCCTGGAATGTCAGCGTGCCAATGCCGGTGAGTTCCACCGGCGCCGCCAGCGACGGTACTCTCTCAGGCCAGGTGAGGGCAAGCTGTATCGGCAGTCGCATATCCGGCACACCCAATTGCGCTATCACAGCGCCATCCACAAATTCTACCGCTGAGTGTAGTATGCTCTGTGGATGTACCAGGACCTTTATCATGTCCGGCGATGCCTTGAAAAGGTGCATCGCCTCGATTATCTCAAGTCCCTTGTTCATCATGGTAGCTGAGTCTATGGTCACCTTCGCTCCCATGTCCCAGTTTGGGTGCTTCAACGCGCGCTCCTTTGTCACCGTAGCCAGTTCCTCTTTGGGAAGCTCCCTGAAAGGTCCTCCGGATGCGGTGAGCAGTATACGTCTGAGCTGCGAACGTCTGCCTGCAGCCAGGCTCTGGAATATGGCCGAATGCTCAGAGTCCACCGGGATGAGCTGGCACCCGTGCTCCTCTATGGCTTTCGTAAACAGTTCCCCCGCGCATACCAGCGTCTCTTTATTGGCCAGCGCTATCCTGCGGCCGCCCCGGCGTATGGCGGCCATTGCCGGCACAAGCCCGCTCATTCCCACCATCGCAGCAACGACGATATCGGAGCTAGACTCCGCCGCCTCGATCACGCCGCTCTCACCCGATGCCACCTCTATATCCGTATCCGCCAGGCGTACGGACAGTTCCTTGGCGGCCGCCTCGTCGGCCATCGCCACCAGTTTCGGTGAAAAGCGCCTGGCCTGCTTCTCCATAAGATCCACGTTCCTGCCCGCGGCGAGCGCCACTACCGGCAGCCCCAACAGTTCCGCCGCCTCGAGGGTCTGGGTCCCGATGGAGCCTGTGGAGCCAAGTATGGTGAGTGTCTTTTTAGTATTATTATCCATAAGTCAAAATTCCAATCATCAAAAGGCCGGGAAATGGGTAACAAGCAGATATACAAGCGGACCTGTGAATATCATGCTGTCAAATCTGTCCAACACTCCGCCGTGTCCCGGTATCAGCTTTCCGTAATCCTTAATTCCATGTTGGCGCTTAACGACTGAAAATGCCAGATCTCCTATCTGCGTGGTAATATTGCCCAGGGCCGCGTACAGTACAAGATACCCGTAATTTACGGATATGCCCACGGCCTTGTCCATTATGAGGCCAAATATCAATATTCCAACTATGCCTAAAATAAAGCTTCCGGCGAATCCTTCAAGGGACTTGTTGGGGCTTGCCTTTACAACCCCCTTGTGCTTTCCAAAGAACATCCCTCCAAAATATCCGCCTGTGTCAGACACTGCCGTTATCACAAAGGACATTATCACGAGGATCCCGCCATTATCCATCTTACGCATGGATACAAGGGCAGAGAGGCATAACGGCACGAGCAGTCCCGCAAAGAAACCTGTGAGCACCGCCGAGAAAGGCACATCCTTGCCTGAGCCGTAGGTGAATATCGCCTCGGCGAACAGGACAAGCATCAGGAATGTGAGGCAGATCCTCGTAACGGCTTCTCCTGCCTCCAAATAGTACCCCATCGGTATGGCCGCAGATGTCAGCGCCGGCCACACATATAGCCGGTTATTCTTCGCCTCCCCTGTTGCGTGCATGAGTTCCCAGGAACCAATTACCGTCAATACAGCCACCACTGCCGCCAGCCACACAGGCGGCAGCCATAGTGTGAGGGCCAGAAGAAGAGCTATCAATATTGCGGCCATTATCGTCCTTGTGCCTAGCATATGATCATCCTTTCACACCGCCAAAGCGCCTGTCGCGCCTGGCGTAAGCTTCAAGAGCCCGGTCCAGTTCCCGCTCGTCAAAATCCGGCCACAGAGTATCCGTAAAATAAAACTCCGAGTACGCAGACTGCCAGAGCAGAAAGTTAGATATCCTTATCTCTCCACTGGGGCGTATCACCAGATCCGGATCCGGCATACCAGCCGTGTAAAGATAATTCGCAAGCGTCTCCTCAGTGAGCTCCGGCGCTCCCTTATCCCCCATCCAGGCCTTCACCGCGTGGATTATCTCAGCCCGTCCCCCGTAGTTTATACACAGATTTGCCTGGGTCTTGGTGTGTATCGTTCCGGATATCGCCTCAGTCCTGTCAATAAGCTCTCTCAGGTCCTCATCCAAAACTGACGTATCACCAAGTATCTTTATCCTGACCTGCTCCCGCTCCATGGAGTCTATGGCCTCCATAAGGTAACGGCGCAGCAGCGACATTATTGAGGATACTTCTTCCTTTGACCTTTTCCAGTTCTCAGTTGAGAACGCATACACCGTAAGATACTCCACGCCCAGCTTACGGCAGTATGAGGCTATGCGTCTGAAAGTTTCCGCTCCGACGCTGTGGCCCGCCGTCCTTGGCAATGAACGCTTTCTAGCCCATCGCCCGTTCCCGTCCATTATAATCGCAATATGGCGGGGCAGGACCGATAAAGCCTGCCCCGCCCTTTTTTGTTTTCTGTTAAATATACCCATACGCTGCCGCCGGTCAGATAACGGAGAGTTCCTTCTCCTTTTTGCTTGTGGCGGTATCCACCTTCTTGATATAGTCGTCAGTCATCTGCTGCATATCCTTCTCCATAAGCTTCAGATCATCCTCAGTGACCTCAGAAGCCTTCTGCTGCTTTTTAAACTTCTCCATAGCATCACGACGGATATTGCGGACAGCAGTCTTAGCCGACTCAGCGTACTTACGGACCTGCTTTATAAGCTCCGCGCGGCGTTCCTCGGTGAGCTGTGGGAATACAAGGCGGATGACCTTGCCGTCATTCTGAGGGTTTATACCTATATCTGAACTCAATATCGCTTTCTCAACACCCTTTAAAAGGGACATATCCCAGGGCTGTATCACAAGGCTTCTGGGATCAGGCGAGGATATGGTGGCGACCTGGTTTATAGGCGTTGGCGTACCATAATACTCCACCCTTATGTGATCCAACACCGCGGGATTTGCCCTGCCGGCCCTGACTGTGGCAAACTGGGATTCCAGCGACTCGATCGTCTTATCCATTCTTGCAAGGTATTCAGCGTAAGAAGCATCGTCAGTATACATTTTGTTACCTCCTGCCTATATATTTTACTTTACCACTGTGCCTATCTTCTCACCCATTATGACCCGCTTAATATTCCACGGGTCCTTCAGTGCGAAAAGTATCACAGGAATATTGTTGTCCATTGAGAGGGAAGTAGCGGTTGAGTCCATAACAGCCAGATGCCTGGCGAGCACATCATCATATGATATTGAATCGAACTTTACGGCATCCGGATCCTTTTTCGGATCAGCACTGTAGACCCCGTCCACGTTCTTGGCCAAAAGTATCACATCGGCATTTATCTCAGCCGCTCTGAGTACCGCAGCCGTGTCAGTGGAAAAATATGGGCTGCCCGTACCGCATCCGAAAATTACCACCCGTCCACGGGAGAGGTGCTTGTCGGCTTTCAGCCTTATATATGGCTCCGCTATCGCCCGCATCTCCACAGCTGTCTGTACACGAACATCTACTCCCATCTGTTCCAGCACATCGGCCACGGCCAGGCAGTTCATAACTGTCGCCATCATGCCCATGTGGTCGGCACGTGTACGCTCCATCTTTCCGCCGCCGTCTTTGACCCCGCGCCAGAAGTTTCCGCCGCCGATAACAATACCTATCTCCACGCCCATCTGATTGCAGTCTTTAACTACTTTGCAGACCTCATCTATAACATTGAAATCGAGGCCGAATGCTCTCTCACCCGCCAGTGCCTCACCTGAAAGTTTCAGAAGCACTCGCTTATATTTAGGTGCCGGCTTGGTATTATCCATAGTCCCTCCACTAAATCAAATACATGTTGCTTTAGAAAGCATTTTAATATACTTTCTCCAAAATTGGAATACCAAAACGGAAAAATTACTTAAAAATTTAGGATATGTACATATTTTCACCGGAATCCGCCTGCCTCTATGGCTCAACGTTCCAGCCTTTCCATAGTTTTAGCCTTTCCTCCAAGGCGTGCATGGTCTATAATTTTTATATCAATGCAGAGCAGGCTATATGAAGGTGATATCATGGATATACTTACGATTGGCAGCAGGACTTTCTCTTTTTACATATCCGAATCAGAGCTGAGATACCGAAATATAGAGCCTGACAGTGTCACGGCCTCCCAGGCCAGGGAACTGGTCCGGGGATTTATTGGGCGTGAGACCGGGCCTCTGCTTATGGATTTCTATCCCGGCCGCCATGAGCTTCTCATCTTCGTGCGGAGCGACCCTCAAGGCCCTCGGTTCATAAACTTTGACAACATAGAGGAACTTATAAACGCCTCACTCTCTGTCACCTCCGACCTCACTTCATCCCTGTTTTTCTATCACGGCCAGTATATTCTGGCCATGTGGAGCTGGGAACAGGACGACTGTGTGCCTCTGCTGGAATTTGGCAGACTCCTTGACATGCCGCCCGAGTTTCTGCCTCACCTGCGTGAGCACGGGCGCATCATCGCGAAGGGGCTGGCGCTTCATAAAATAAAAAGTGCGTTTTCCCCAGCCTAAATCACGGCTGGGGACTTTTATTTTCCATAAATATGTGGTAGAATACTCTGGCATTTGAAAAATGTGCTGGCATTCAGCCTAAAAAAGGAGGGACGGGCATGTCTCCAAAAGCGCGGGGCGTAAAGCCTGTCGCTCAAAACAGAAAGGCCTTTCACGACTATTTTATACTTGAGCGGTTTGAGGCCGGAGTTGAACTTTTCGGCACCGAGGTCAAGTCTATAAGGTCCGGGAATGTGAATCTGAAGGATTCTTTCTGCACCGTGAAAAATGGCGAGCTGTTCGCCCACGGGGTACACATATCACCTTATGAGAAAGGCAACATTTTCAACCGTGACCCACTGCGTCCAAAGCGGCTCCTTATGCACAAGAGGGAGATTAACCGCCTGCAGGCCAGGATAAAGCAGGACGGCCTGACCCTCATACCGCTCTCAATGTACTTCAAAGATTCTCTTGTGAAGTTGGAGCTTGGCCTGGCTAAGGGCAAAAAATTGTATGACAAGCGGGAGTCCTCCGCCAGGCGCGACGCCGACAGGGAGATGGACCGCACGATAAAAGAAAGGAATAGATGACTATGGCAAATCCTGTAGTTACCATCGAAATGGAAAATGGCAAAACGATTAAGGCTGAACTCTACCCCGATGTGGCCCCCATATCTGTGAATAATTTTATAAGCCTTATTAATTCCGGTTTCTATGACGGGCTTACATTCCACAGGGTTATCTCCGGCTTTATGATCCAGGGCGGCTGCCCCAAGGGCAATGGCACCGGCGGCCCGGGATACTGCATAAAGGGTGAGTTTGCCTCCAACGGAGTACCCAACGATCTTAAGCATACCCGCGGTGTACTGTCCATGGCCCGTACCTCCGCGCCTGACTCCGCCGGCAGCCAGTTCTTTATCATGCATGAGGACGCGCCGCACCTTGACGGTGGGTATGCCGCTTTCGGCAAGGTCATAGATGGTATGGACACTGTTGACGAGATCGCCGCTGTCAGGACAGATTATAACGACAGGCCACGCCAGCCGCAGGTCATGAAAAAGGTGACTGTGGAGACCTTTGGTGAGGCTTATCCAGAGCCTGAGAAGCTCTGAGCTGAAATTTTCAGATTTTTGTGGGCAGGAGAGGATCATTATGAGGATAGCCATAATAACCGGAGCTTCCTCCGGTCTGGGGCGTGAGTACGCCAGGCAGCTTCACGCTGCCTTTCCGGAGATCGAGCAGGTGTGGCTCATAGCCAGGCGCCGTCCGCTCTTGGATGAGCTGGGAAACGAGCTTGGTATACAGAGTCTCTCCTTCCCTCTTGATCTGAGCAACGATAAAGATATAGAATCCCTTGCCAGGCGGCTGGATGAGGAGCGGCCTCAAGTGGAACTCCTTGTCAACTGCGCCGGATGTGGGTACCTATCCGATGTGGCGGATACTGACAGCGAGCTTTTATCAAGGATGGTTGATCTCAATATCAGGGCCCTTACCCTTGTGACAAGGGCTGTGTTGCCATATATCATGAAGGGCGGGCATATAATAAATGTGTCCTCTATCGCCTCATTCTGTCCCAACGCCAGGATGACAGTCTACAGTTCCACAAAGGCGTATGTCTCCTCTTTCTCTCTTGGCCTGCGTGAGGAAGTGCGCGACAGGAAAATATCTGTCACCGCCATCTGTTCAGGCCCCATGGCCACGGAATTCCTGGAGATAGGCGGCATCTCCGGCAACTCGGATATGTTTAAATCCCTCCCTTATTGCAAGCCCCAGGCTGTGGCCGCCGGCTCTTATGCCGCCGCTAAACGTGATGCGGCTTTCTACACTCCGAAAATATTTTTCAAGCTTTACAGGGTTTTATCAAAGATCATCCCCCACTCCATACTTGTTAAATTTGTAAAAACATGATATATGGGGGCGTACTGGTTTCGACGGGGACGCGGAACTCTGAATAGCGGGCGGATGCGCCTACCATCCTTAAAATGGGCACTTATAAATTAAAGAACAACGATAACGCTGTTCCTGTTGCTGCTTAAGCAGTGACCGTCCCACCCGGAAGGTCCACGGTCCGGGATGGGGCGTCGATTAGTGGAGAACGTGCGCGCGGAAAGCTTTGACCGCGCCATGCATAATGAAGCTACCAAGCCGGTGCGTGTGACGGTCCATGCCCCGGTGAGGGAATAGGGCCCAGCCCAAAACGGCCGCCTGCGCCCGGAGAAGTTCAAAGGGATGTGTTTTCGGACGGGAGTTCAATTCTCCCCGCCTCCACCAAGTCGCCGCGGACGGCATATCGTTCGCGGCGACTTTTTTTGCAAAAGTCACCTCTCATTCACGCCGTTGTTCCTTCTTTCCAACCGTGACCCGCTGCGCTGGGTTCGCAGTTGATTTTTCGCCCTAAAGTTTGGGTATCTTTTTGTCAAAGTATCTAACTGTAAACATCAAAAACAACACTTGATCTTTTCAAAGTTGGCCTTGTTGTAAAAGTGCGGCCTTGTGCCAAGACAGAGCCCGAGAGCCAGGGTACATAGTACCTTGGCTCTCGGGCCTTTTTAATGAGTCAGCATTTTTGACCTGGGTATTTATTTGATTTCCGAGGCAATGATTGTTCCCTTAATTTTGATGCCATACCCAATATAGAAACACTATTATCGTTACAGTTCTCTCTACCCTACAGTTCGTTTGGTCTTCACTTAATAGCATCTCACAAAAAAATTCAACAAAAATCGACAAAAATGGATAAAAAGCAACATTTAAGTATTGAAAGAACAGCGTCCAAATGTTAGAATCAATTTGTACAAAAAATAAACATATCAAGGAGGCTCTTTTATGAAATATCATGCAAAACGGATGTTGTGCGCGCTGCTGGCGTTGTGCCTGGCGGCGTCTTTTTTATGCTTTCCCTCCCTGGCTGACGATCAAGGCGACTCCTATGACTTTGAGGCCGACGGCATCCTCTACCGTATCATAGATGAATCCTCCGTTGAGGTGGTGGGTGCGTCAACACCTGTTATTGGAATACCAGAAAGTGTGCCCCATAGTAATATTGATTATAAAGTCGTACGTATCGCCGATGGCACATTTGCTGGCAATACATCTTTGCGCATGGTTGCAATCTCTCACCCAGATATAGTGCTTGGTCAGAACATCTTCTATAACTGTACCTCCCTCGCCGCGGTACAGCT
>CALXAF010000090.1 GCA_944386185.1 uncultured Oscillospiraceae bacterium | reverse complement strand
GAGAAGGCTGCACAGAGGCGCAGCAGCCCCGCGGGCAAGGCCTTTTCCAGTACGCTGGACAGCGCCAGGAGGGGGCAGGCAGCCGTCGATGAGGAGATGCGGGAGTATGAGGCGGGCGCTGCGGACCGCCGGGCAGCGTTAGAGGATCGTTACTATGAGGAACAGGAACGGGAACGCAGGAGGGCGCAACTGCGCGCTGAATACGAGGAAAAGCTGAAGCAGGTGGATGACCGGTTCAACGCCCTCGCCTCCGCCCAGGATGGCACGCTCTACAGCGGCTGGCACGACTCCAGCTTCTCCAGCAGCAACACGGACTCCGACACCTACCGGCGCCGTGAATTCCTGCGCAGTGAAGAAAAAGACAAATACCGGCGGGAGTACGAAGAGGCTCTCAGGGAGCTTGATGCGGAATATGACGAATAGTTGGCGGCGGGCCGATACTTGAGGGGTGACACAATGGGGCTTTTCAGCAGTAAAAAAAGTAAGGAACGTGATGGCGAACGGTACTACAGGATGAGCCTGAGCCACAACGAGCACGAGCTTGAGTATCTTGAAAAATCCGCGGCTCTTGGGAACTGCCACGGCAAGGCGGGGCTTGCCAGATATTATCTTGAGCATTTTCCCAAGGATAGCGACAGGATGCACCGCGCGCTTCAGCTGATGACAGAGGCTGAGGCTGAGGGCGTGCTGCCGGACTACAAACAGTTTATCAAAATCTCCGAGGCCGCCGGCAACTATGAGCTCTCCCTTTCCATGCGGACAAAGCTGGCTGAGGCCGGCGACAAGGTCGAGCAGTTCAAACTGGGATATGGCTACGAGAGCGGGAATAACGGGATGTCCGTCGACCTGGAGAAGTCCCGTTTCTGGTACAGCAAGGCAATAGAGCAGGGCCACGCCGCCGCATGCAACAACATGGCCATCCTCCTGCTGAATGGCCAGGGCGGCGCCAAGGACGAGAAAGGCGCCCTGGAGCTTATGATAAAAGCCGCAGAGCTGGGGAGCCTTCCGGCCTGCGGCAATCTGGCCTGGGATTACTACGACGGGAGCCCACCGTGTCCCCAGGATTATGAGATGGCATATCATTATGCCGTAATGGGTACAGAAAAGGGCCACCCTAAGAGCCGCTATGTCCTGGCACTGCTCCGCGCCCAGGGGCTGGGAACGGAGCGGGACCTTGCTAGTGCCGTCAGCCTTTTTGAAGAGCTTGCCAAGGAGGACTATCAGGACTCCGGGGAGCTTCTCAAAAAGTACAGTGATGTCCATAAAGATCTGCTCAACCAGGACTTCCAGCGGCGCTATGAGGAGATATCCCCTCTGCTGGAAAAAGAGCCGGAGAAGGCTCTGGAGCTCTTTAAGAAGCTGGTGAGCGACGGCTACAACAAGGCCCGGGACGGTGTGAGCGCCGCCCATGAGCGCATTGCCCAGCTGGCTGACGAGAGGTTTCTGAAAGCACAGGCGGAAAACGACGAGGCCGGCATGAGGGCGGCCGCTGAAGGCCGCAGCATCAAGGGATGCCTCTATTTCCTCCGGCAGGCCCGTGACATGGCATTTGACGCCGCCTATAATAACAAGGTCACCCTGAGCGACTGGGAGCTGGGCAGGCTCGCCCCCTACTATATTTCGTGCGCCTTCTTCGGCATACGGCTCCCGGAGCCGGATATGGATATGATCCTCATATTGCTGTCTGTCAGAGGGCAGCAACTTTTGGACAGCGGTGACAGGAAAACTGCCATATCCCTTATGGACAGCGTCAGATTCTTCAACGACCCGTTCTGTCAGTACATCCTGGCCCAAGCATATTCCGACGGTTCCTGGGCTGGTGAGGACAAGGCCCTTGAGGTGCTGGAGGAGGCCATACTGAATCCCAAGATCAACGACGAGATCTACAAGGACACATTAAAGTCCATGAAGGAGAATATCTACGTATACCAGTATAACAAGTCCATCCGCAACACCTGGTGATAATATACCTCCAATTTCAAAAAAACTCGTCCCCTTACAAAAAGGCGGCGAGTTTTTTCATTGTCACTATTCGCTTCCAGTCCGTCTCACATGGGGGTGTCGCTCACAAGCTGCTCTATCTCCTGTTGGAGCTGTGCCTGCTCCTTGGCGGCGGCGCTCTCCATGTCCTGCAGGTCATACAAAAGCTGCCTTATCTGTCCCCTGACCGCCTCCATCTGCTCCAGGGACTGGCGTATACGGTCCAGCACCGCCCAGTCGGCGAATATTCCGTCAAAGAAGTAGTCGGCAAACCGCAAAAAGCCGTCTATATTCACCTGGAAGTCGGTGCTGATGGTCACATCAGCCAGCTCAGTTTTAAACCTGCGCAGCTGGGACTGCAGGCGCTCAAGGTAATCCTGGGCTTCATCCAGCCTGCTGTGCTTGGCCATATCGAAGAGTAACCCGCCGCCCATCAGGTCCCAGGTGCCCCAGTCCTCAGCGCAGTCCAGGCAGTACAGCGTCTGGTCTGCCGTATCCAGGGCCGCGTCGCCGGCGTCGATAGCCTCACGCAGCTCACGCCGCTGGCTCTCAAGATACGCCGCGCGCTCCTCCCGGGTAAGTATCTCCTGCGCCGTGCTGCCGCCAGCGTCCTTCACCGCCTGGGTCTTCTCCTTCAGAACCTGGGCATACCGGCTCTCGCAGTCGCCCAGTGTGTCCAGCTCCTCCTGGCAAAGTCGCAGATCCTCCTGTGCCCCATCCAGCTCCCGCAGCGCAGCCTGGTACTTTGCCCGGGCGGCGTAGGCCTGCCGCCGCTCCTCTGTCAGTTTCTCGTCCTTTTTCCCGATGGCGCTGTAGAAGAAGGCGGAGAGGGTACGCCCCTCCAGCTTGTCCACGTCCTCCTGTTCCTCACGCAGCTGCCCCTCCAGCTCCCCCACACGCTGTGCGTACATATCCCGCTGGCGGCTCAGCTCCGTCAGTGATGCCTCCAGCTTCTTTTTGCGGGCGCACTGGGAGAGCAGTTCCCGGAGCTTATCATCGTAGTAGTTCATATATCGATCCCCCTCAATCCCCCAATCAGAGTCCGGGAACGCCGAAAACTCACTGTCAAAAGCGGCGCGCCGCGGCTTTGGCGCCGCCTGGCATTGCAGTATATTCGCGTTTCAGCTTTATAGCGCCTTTTTCAGACGCTTACACAGGTATTTTACCATGAGGGAAGCCCCTTTTGCAAACAGCGTTTTATCCCGTGAGTACCGGAGCCTTGACAAAAACGTTTCCGGCTGTTATCATGGACACGAATTTGCCGCCGGGTAACGCCCTGTCCGTCCTGCAGGCCTTGGAAGGATGGATGGAGGCGTATTTTTTTAATACCCCTTTAGGAGTGATAACATGTTCCGTGAGATGCGAAGAAAAAACCAGCAGCTCTCCCAGGATGAGTGCCGGCAGGTGCTCGATCGGGGTTCCTCAGGCGTGCTGGCCCTTCTGGGTGACGGGGGATACCCCTACGCCCTGCCAATAAGCTACGTATACGATGGGGAGCACATCTACTTCCACTGTGCCCGCACCGGCCACAAGCTGGACGCCATTACCCGGGAACCCAGGTGCTCCTTCTGCGTCATAGATCAGGACCAGGTGGTGCCGGAGGAGTACACCACGTACTTCAGGAGCGTCATTGTTTTTGGACAGATGCGTGTTATCATCGATGAGTCGGAAAAGCGCGCCGCCATCGAGAAGCTTGCTGTGAAGTACGCACCCAGTGACGCCGCTGAAAACAGGGACGCCTTCATCCAAAAGGAGTGGGCGCCGCTCTGCATGCTGGAGATGAATATAGAGCACATGTCCGGCAAAGAGGCCCGCGAGCTGAGGGCTCAGTCCAAATAATACTAAATAAAAACAGAGAGGAGGGGCATACGCCCCTCCTCTCTGTCCGCCCGCCCACCGAGTGGACGGGCAGCAGGATTTTATCCGCACCACGTCTATATTATAGAATATTTTTCCTGTGAATGCAACGGGTAAATGTTAAGCTTGTGTAAAATGTATCTCCATACATCCACGGTAAACTTTCTTTTCAGGCGACAGTTTTCTGCTTTATATGCGCGGAGTTTATGGTAATATTTGGCTGTAAACCCTTTAGATCGCGAGGTGTTGACAGTGTTCACGCTAAAAAAGGTATTCAGGGGGCTTTTCCGCCGCCGGCGTCTGAGAAGCGTACCTATAAACTCCATCGTTTTTGAAGCTCCACCGGACCTCCACCCAGGAGACAGCGGCCTTATGGCCCTGGCCGCCAGCATATCCAGAGACGGGCTTTTAAACCCCCTGATAGTCCGGAAGCGTGGGAGTACGTACCAGCTGGTGTGTGGGCGCCGTAGGCTGGAGGCCGCGAAAATGTGCGGGCTTGGCCGTGTGCCCTGCTACATCACAGGTGCCGGCGATGCGGAATGCGCTGTGATACGCCTTGCGGAGAATATGCACCGGCGGGAACCGGACTTCCTGGAGATCGCCCTGGGGCTCCGGGAGCTGGTGGCGGAACAGGGCTTCTCAATAGAGGAGGCCGCGGTGTGTACCGGCCTCACCACCGCCCAGGTCACAAATAAGCTGCGCACCCTGACGCTGCCTATGCACATACTCACGGCCATACGTGACTCCGGCCTCACCGAGCGTCACGCCCTGGCGCTGCTGAGGATATCCAGGGACGAGGTGCGGGAGGCGGCGTTGTGCGAGATGGCCTACCTTGACATGGGGCCGGAGGCGGCGGAGAAGTACGTGGACAAGCTGCTGCGCACCCGCCCGATGCAGGAGTTTCCTGGCCAGAGGCTAATGTACATAGTCAAGGACGTGCGCATGTTCCTGAACAGCGTCAGCCACGGTATGGATATGATGCGTGGCAGCGGCATAGACGCCGAGTGCGTCCGGGAGGACGCGGACAACTGCATAAAGCTGACTATCCGCATACCACAGGAGCCGGTGGCGGAGGAGAGCCGGGCAAAGGCGGGATAAAAATACCAAAAAATAAGCAGAGGGCAGGAGTTCCTGCCCTCTGCATCTTTGTTTTCAGTTCAAGTCCCCATTGGGAACCGTACCGGACACGCTGTGATCTGTATAGTCATCTGATGATGAGACTGCCTCGTAGAGCCTGTCCACCAGCTCCCGGCCGTCACTGTCCGTGCCGTAGAGAGTGTAGAGCCGGTCTCCTATTATAACGTCCCGGCCGCTTATGGACCAGAGCAGGATCTCGCCAATACCGCCGTATATCATGATGGTGCCCTGTCCCATATCCCCACGCATATTCTCCGTGATGTGCTGGGGAACGCGGCTCCTCCAGACCCAGTGGCAGGTGTAGCCGCCGGCTAAGTCTATCACTTTTGAACATGTGTCCGAGCACTT
>CALXAF010000089.1 GCA_944386185.1 uncultured Oscillospiraceae bacterium | reverse complement strand
GCACCGCCGCCGCGGAGAGCTTCTGGAAATCCAAGGACCCGAAGGTGTTGTTCATAAAGTGCTGCAGCGTGTACAGCGCCTCATAGGGGTAGTTTCCTGTCAGCAGGTACACCTCCCTGAAAATCTTGAAGGAGTTTATAAGGGAGAGTATCGCTACGAAGAGGACTGTTGGCGACAAATACCGGAGCTTTATGGCGAAGAATTTGTACGCCGGGGACGCCCCCTCCACATCAGCCACCTCCAAAAGCTCCCGCGGGATATTCGCAAGTGCCGACATGAAGAGGATCATGTTATAGCCAAGGTTTTTCCAGAGGAAGAGTGTTAAAACCACCAGCGGCCCATAATCTGAGTTCAGCCAGTCCACCGGGTTCCCTCCCAGGGACGATATGACCGAGTTTAATACCCCGTTATTATTGAACACCACCTGCCATATGAGCACCACCGATGCCACCGGCACCATCAGAGGGCTCAAAAAGAACGTCCGAAACTGGCTCTTTGCCGGTATCCTGGCCTCAAGAAGCAGTGCCAGCAGGAGTCCAAGCACCACTGCCAGCGGTACTGCCAGGGCCGAAAACACCGCCGTATTCTTTGCCGCTGTTATAAATGACGAGTTGTGGAGCAGAGCCTTGAAGTTATCCAGGAACACAAACTCCGGATCCAGGTTGCTCTTTATGAGGGAGTAGTATACCACCACCCCGAAAGGCACCATGAAAAACAAAAGTACGCCCAGGAAGCTAGGTCCGATATAGCACAGGCTTCGCGCCACATCCAGCACTTTGGCATCTGTCTTTTTTAAGATACCCTTTCGCTTCAATACTCATCCCCCTCTCCCCACAGCCGGCCCCTTAGACAGGGGCCGGCTTCATGGCATCATATTTTATCTCCGCTCGTTTACATAGAGGCTGACCCGGCTCTGCACCTGTTTCGCCACCTCGTCAATGCTCCGCTGTCCGGCAAAGTATGGCGCCGCGGCGTCCGCCACAATGTTGAATATCTCCTCATCGTATGTGTACATGGAGGTGGTGTTATTTATAAGTTCCATAAGCTGATCCGCCTCCTCCTGACTCATTGCAAAATACTCCACATAGTCTTCCTCGCCCGGCCCGACAAACACACCGCCGGTGGCTACCTCCACCTGCTCGCCGGTGGCGGGGTCAGTGTAATACTGAGGTGTCATCGCCTCAGCAAGCTTGCTGTCGAATACGGCCTTATTCGTCGGCAGGCTCCAGGTATTTGCCGTCTGGTATTCTTCCGTAAGGAACGTGCGTATGAACTCCCAGGCGCCGTCTTTGTTCTCGCACTTAGACGACATGGCAAGTCCTGACAACAGTGTGAAACCTGAACCATTGCCGGAGCCCGTCGGGTAACCCACAAAAACTGCCTCTCCACCGCACATGGCCTTGTAGTACTGTATATCGGTCGGCATGCTTATGTTTGCCATAAGCAGCATCTGTTTGCCGTTCAGGAGCCTCTGCGCATCTCCATCCGGATCCAGCTCTCCTCCCGCGTTCTCCCAGTCAAATGTCTCAGGGAACATGTTGGCGAACTCCAGTATGTCCCTGAAGGCCTGGCTGTCGAAGCTGCACTCACCGGTATCCCAGTTTACCATCTGGTCAAAGAGCATGGCGCAGCAGGCCTGCATAACCTCGTCTCGGGTGGTGCCGCGGCCAAATATATCGGCGCCCTCAGGCATATTCTCATAGGCCGCCAGCAGATCCTGCAGGCTCCATCCGGCCCTGTCTCCTACTACCTTCGGCAGCCCCGCCACTGTGTTGATGTTGAATCCCGGGCTCACCTGATAGAGCTTACCATCCAGGGAGGCGGCGTTCAACACCTGTTCCATGACCCCGTCTCTTCCGCCTATCTCGGTGTCCTGCTCTATCCATGGCCACAAGTCTTCCAACAGGCCCTTGCCGGCAAACTGGTCCACCGGCATGCCGTCCACGGCGATTATGTCGGGCACGTTGCCGCCCAATATCTCCGCGGTGAGCTTTGTGAGGCCGGCGGAGTAGTCCTCATCGGTATTGTACTCCGAGTAGTCCCGAACCTCTATCCTGTATTGGTCGCTCTCTCTGTTGAAATCCAATATATTGCGCCTTATGTCATAGTCCATGAACATGCAGGCGTATGTCAGCACCTTCTTCTCCTGCACCGCGGCGGAATCGGTCTTTGTCAGGGTTATTATCTGTCCTTTTGGCGCGTCCGCTATGTACTCAGTGGCCACACATATTATCCGTCCGTCAGAGGTGGGCGCTATGGAATTTATGGTTGAGTCGTCAACATCAACGTTTATCCATGTGAAAAGCCGGGTGCTCTTGCCGCTCTCAATATCAAAACCGAAAAAGCTGCTGCCGCTCTGGTAATAGATATCATAATCGCCGCCCCCATTCATGGCTCCCGACGCGTTATCCGGCGCCGGCAGCGGCTCACCAAACTCGCCATTTTCCAGGTCAACCGGCAGGTACTTGCTTGAGGACGCCTCATCGGTGTATGTGTTCACGTACACCGCCACGCGCCCGTCAGGCAGCGTCACCATGCTGTCCATATAGCTGCCCTCCTGGTCCAGGGTCACTGTGGCAATCTTATTGCCCTCTCCGTCCAGGACTATTATCCCGGAGCTCCCAGTGGACAGGTATATGTTTCCCTCACCGTCCACAGCCATGGAATTAACGTACATGTACTCCTCGCCCTCAGCCGCAAGGTCGCTGGCGTTTATCCGCATAAGCTCCGCGCCGGTTGGGGAGAGTTTTCTCACATAATATTCGTCAGTGCTTTCAACGTATGGCTCTGCAGTACCCTCATCCTCTCCATCCGTATCTGACTCCACATATGTATATAAATTCTCCACCAGCCATATGTTGCCCTCTTTATCTATTGTCATGCCTGAGAGGAAGCTCTCGCCCTCCATCCCCTCCGGCACTTCCAGCGGCACATAATCCGTCAGGATCTCAAAGCCCGTGCCGTCCTCATTTGCTGAAGCCATGCGTTCCTGGGATGTCTCAAGTTCATATGTCTCGCCGGTCTCAGGATCGGTGTATGTCTCTGTCCCGGTGTTCATTGACACAAGCATGTAGAGCTTTCCATCATACCAGGCGGCGCTGTTGACCTGCACCAGTTTATCCACCTTAAAGTCTTTGAAGTCCGCTGTATATACGAACCCCGGGTCCTCCTGGTTGCTGTCTCCGCCGCCGTCCCCGCCTTTTGAACAGCCGGCAAGCGACGATGCCAGTGCGGCTGGCAGCAACAGCAGCGCCAGCGCCCGTTTGAACTTTTTCATTGTGTTTCCTCCTTGTCCCACAAGCCTTGTACTACCTACTAGTATTAGACTTGTTATCTTTATAATAAAGTTCCGTGTGCTCACACCATATACGTGCCGCACCGTGAGTTTAAGTATAGTGCGCAGGTGGAAATTATTCTGCTACAAAACTGCATCTGTCAGGCATATATTCGGTTAAAAATAGTTACATTCCTGTGACTAAACGTTTCCAAAATAACCCGCCGCCCCGGAGCGTCCGCATACCGTTCACGCAGAAAAAGCGGCATTTCACGCCGTCCCCTGCGACGCCTCCGTTTTTTTATGTATAATTTACGCTATATGACTGTGCCCGCTCGGATGGAGCGGCGCATGAAATACGCTGTCGGCAGGTGATGTTGCCCACCGGCAGTTTTGCGCCGGTGGGCCGGAGACTCAAGTCTCCGTGGACGTAAACCCCTCCCCGCCGAATCTCTACTGTGGAGGTTTTTTGCTATGAGGAAACACACCATGAGGATAATCTGCTGCGCCCTGGCCCTGTTGGCCGTGGTGGGCCTTGCCCAGTTTCTGCCCCCCTCCGCCGCGGCGGCGGGAGACGCGGAAGTCATATCCGAAAGTACCACATGGGAGGCCACGACCCTATCGAACGACGTCCAAATCGCAGGCGGCGTGACGGTGACGGTAAACGGAGCGATAACTATAAGCGGCGAAGTCACCATATCCGGCGGCGGAACCATCGCCCGCGGGAGCTCAAACGCATATTTCAGCATAGGCAGCGGCGCCAGCCTCACGCTGGATGGCGTCACTGTGGACGGAAAAAGCACCTCATCGGGCAACTCCATGTTTGATGTCGACTCTGGGACGCTGTATATAAAAAACAGCACCGTGCAAAACTGCGTGAAAAACACCTCCCGCGGCGGAGCAATCAATATGGAAGGCGGGACGCTCACCATTGAAAATACGACCATAAAAAACTGCTCGTCAACAAGCTACGGCGGCGCGATTTATCTGGATGGCGGTGCAACCGCGACCATCAAAAGCGGCACCTTCTCCGGGAACAAAACCACCAATACAAGCCTATACGGCGGCGGGTTTATCTATAACAGAGGGAGCACGCTCACCATCCTGGGCGGAAGCTTTCTGAACAATTCCTCCAACGGCAGAGGCGGGGCCGTCTATAATACCGCAATAGCAGATACCGAGACCTATATCCTCGGCGGCGTTTTTGAGGGCAACACCAGCAGCTACAGCGGTTATGAAGGGAGCGGCGCGGTTTTCTATTCATCAGAGTATGAGAACGAGACTGTTTTGTATATATCCGGCAGCGCCCAGTTTGGAAGCGGCACGGCAAGCGACGGGACGGACGGCGTCTATCTCGATTCATATTCAAGCACTTCCACGCTCCGCAAAATGCAAATAAGTTCTGCTCTTCAGTACCCGGTTCATATCTATGTGGCGTGCTCGGAAGGCCGCGCCATCGCAGAGGGCGTGGAGGGCTACACGCTTACTGCGGCGGACATGACAAGGATGCATTTCCACGACATCGGCTCCTCCGGCACGACCTGGTACGCATGGCTGGACAGTACAAATAACGAGGTTGACGTTTCCGCAACGGAGCCAATATATGTCGTCTATGACGCCAACGGCGCCACAGGCATGGTGACGGATAATACCATCTATTCCACAGACAATAATACGGTCACCGTGAAGTCCGGCGATGGGCTTACATACGATGGAGCTACATTCACGGGCTGGAACACCTCGGCGGACGGCTCCGGCACAGCGTATCAGCCGGGTACGACGTTTAATATAACCGAGACCACCACCCTCTACGCGCAGTGGGCCTATAACGTCTGGGTCGGCGGTACGCAGGTGACCTCCTTGAACGCCTCTGACGTGCTGGGGGAAGATGACGGCGAGGGCGCGACGGTGACCTACGACGCTGAGAACAAGACCCTGATCCTGAACGGGGCGAGTATCACGTCTACATACGACGACATCACCGACATGGGGAGTGTCGCCATCCTTTCGTTCGACGAATTGAATATCGTCCTTGCCGAGGGAAGTGAAAACAGCATCACGCTTGACGGAGATAGTCTTTTTACCTGCGTGTATGCGACGGATGAAAACGGTACGACATACAAAGATATTACTGTTTCCGGAAACGGCAGTCTTGATATCGATATCAACACCAACGCTGACTTAGCAATCGGCGTTATGGGCGGTGCCATCGCGATAGACGGCGGCGCGGACGTAAGGGCCACAATCAGAAACGATGCGGGAAATAATATCGCCATTATGAGCGCAGGCACAGTCACGATAGAAGATGCTGAACTTACGGCGAGCGGCTACGCCGGAATTATGGGTATGGGCAACATCTCCATCACCGGCACGAGTACTGTGACAGCGACCGGCTCTGCATACGCCATAGCGACGGCAGGCAATATCACATTGGATGACAGTCTGCTCGCACAGGGCAGAGTGGATGCTGAGGCAGGCGGGCTCGAGGCGGTTGAGATAGGCAACGCCACTGCCGCCGGTACCGAAAATACTTACAGCACCTTCGTCCTGTCGTCGGATAAAGAAACCACCGTCGCAAAATATGTAGAAATCAAGCTTGCCCACAGCCATAACGTTTGCGGCGGGACGGGCTGTGACCATGTGGATCACACAGCCGTCGCCTATGCCGCCCTTGACAGCAGCGGGAGCAGTCAAACCCTAGATAGCGGCAACTATTACCTGACGGATGATATTAAAGACGTCGGAAACAGCATACTGATAACCGGCAACGTCAACATCTGCCTGAACGGGCATGAGATCTCCGGGGATGCTTCAGACGGTATCTTCCGCGTCGGCCAAGGTGGAGTCTTGACCGTCTGTGATTGTCAAAGTGAAGGAGTGCTGAGTGAGTCGGACAGCCATAACCCTGTGTTTGTCCACAGCGGCGGCGTATTCAACTTATACAGCGGCACTGTGAGCTCCAGTATCACCGCTATCGTCATTGATGAAGACCCGTCTAACAACGACGATTCTACAGGCGGTACGGTCAATATCTACGGGGGTACCGTATCCAGCTCCGGCACTGGTTCCCAGGCGATCAAGGTCAACGCTAACATGACAAATGCCGCTGTCAACATCTATGACGGCAATATCACTGGAAACTACGCCGTCAACCTGGGTTCAAACTCCACGCTTACCCTCTCCGGTCAGCCCACGCTCGACGGCATCACGGCGGATTTGAGGCTCGATACCCAGAGTGGCGTGACCTCTGCCGACGATGCCAAAGTGGACGCCACGGGATATGAGGGCGGGGAACTGTCCGTAGTGGAGAGCAGTTTGTCCGAATCCAAAATTGGCTCCTACGCCATCAAGGTGAGCCCAAACAGCCAGGGCAAGTTTACGCTGACCAACAACGGCTATGTGTATCTCTATAAGGATGGTGGACTGCTAATCCATCAGCACGACTACAACTACACAGCCAGTGACAACACCATCACGGAGACTTGCGCTAACGGCTGTAACCACAGCGCCACGGCCACTATTGCCGCGCCGACAGGAACGCTCACCTATGACGGAACAACCTCCTTTAATGCCACCGTCGAATATTCAGACGGTTGGGCGGGCGGAGACCTTACCATCAGCTATAAAAAGGATGGCTCAACCACGAACGATACGACAGGCGCGGGCGATTACACCGCCAGCATTACGATAGAAGGTGAGACCGCAAGCGTAAGTTACACCGTAGCAGAGGCTAATCAGAATGCGCCTGGAACTAACGAGGGCTATACAATAGATTACGAGAACGAAACAATCACTGTTACGAGCGACGACTATGAGCTTTCCAGCGATGGCAGCGCCGTTGCTGCTTCCCCGCTCAAGCTCACCCCTGGCACGGACGTCTATATACGCAAGGCCGGAAATGACAATTATAATGCTTCAGGTTGGACGATAGTGGATATCCCCGGCCGCCCCGAAGCACCCGCGGCACCCACTGTGACGGGACGTACACCGAGTTCGATCACCGTCAAGGTTGTTACCGGCCAGGAATACAGTATCGACGGCGGCAATACATGGCAGGACGGCGGCGAATTTAATGACCTTACTCCCAGCACTGAATACACAATTTATACACGTGTAAAAGCTGTGACAGGGAGTAACTCACCCGCTTTCGCCTCGGGAATAAGCAAGGGTACCACCACCTCCACGCTTGGTGAAAACGGCTCCGGCACTGTAAATCCCGGCGAAACCATCACCACCGAGGATGGCACGACAATAAAAAATGACGGTACCACCGTCACAATCACGCCGGATGAGGGCAGCCAGACCATTATTACCAAACCGGACAGCGGCAGCGTAAACGTCAATGAGGACGGCGATGTTATTGTCCCTGACGGCTCCACTGTTAAGACCGAGGACGGCACTGAAATCACCATCGGCAAGAACGACTGCGAAACAACTGTAGGCACTGACGGCAGTATTAAACTTCCGAACGACGGTTCCGTTGAGACAACTAACACCAACGGAGAAACCACCACCATCACCGCCCCGAGCGGCGGCGAAGTCAAAGACGACGGAAATGGCAGCATAACCGTTCCCAACGGCGGCACTGTCCAGACAGGTGAAAACGGCACCCCGATCACCCTTCCCGGCGGCGGCACGGTCAATACCGGTACCGGCGCGGTGACCCCCAACGATGGCGGCAGCGTAACCATACCTGACGGCCAGGGCGGCAGCACCACAATCACTCCTCCAGAGGGTGAGGCCGTCACACCAGGCAGCGACGGCAGCGTGACAATACCCGGCGGCAGCACGGTGACTGACAGCCAGGGCAACTCCCACACGTACCCGGAGGAGGGCGGAAGCCTGGAGCCGGGCGGCGTGGTGAAATACACAGTCACCGTCACCTTTGACAGCGCCGGTGGCAGCGATATCCCCAGCCGGGACGTGGACGTGAACACGCCTGTACCGGAGCCGAAGGCGCCATACCGGAGCGGGTACATATTCCTGGGCTGGTACACTGAGAGGTACAGCGGCGTGCTCTGGGACTTCTCAGCCCCGGTGCCGGGGGACATGACCCTGTACGCCAGGTGGATGTATATACCTGTGAATCCAAATTACCAGATAACTATTTCTGAAACTGAGCACGGCACAGTCACCGTCTCCCCAGAGTCCGCCAAGGAGGGGGACACCGTGACCATCACCCCGGAGCCGGAGGATGGCTTTGAGGTGGGGCGCGTCACCGTCATCGACAGGGACGGCGGCTTTGTCACGGTGAATGAGAACGGCGACGGCACATACTCCTTCACTATGCCGGACGGCCAGGTTGCGATAGACGTGGTGTTTACCGCGGCGGGCGCCGGGCTGCCATTCCCGGACGTGTCCGGGAGCGACTGGTTCTATGACGCTGTTGAGTACGTCTACAGCACCGGCCTTATGGACGGTGTGGACGGAGGGCTCTTCGGCCCCAACATGGCAACCACCAGGGCGCAGGTGGTGACCATACTCTGGCGGCTCCAGGGCGAGCCTGTGGTGGACTACCGGCTGGACTACACGGACGTGGATGATGGCGGCTGGTACGTCCAGGCCCTGCGCTGGGCTGCAAGCGAGGGCATAGCCACCGGATACGGCGACGGGCGCTTCGGCCCCAATGCCCCCATCACCCGGGAGCAGCTTGCAGCCATGCTCCACCGGTACGACGGCGGCGAGGCCGCGGGCGATGTTGAGAACTTCGCCGACGCGGACACGGTCTCCAACTGGGCCAGGGAGTCCCTGGAGTGGGCTGTGGGCCGCGGTATCATCAACGGCGTGGACGGCAACAGGATAGACCCACAGGGCGAGGCCCTGCGGTGCCAGCTGGCGGCGATGCTCAAGCGGTACTGCGAGAGCATCGCCGAGTGAAGCGGAATATAAAAAAATAAAGGTACAGCCTCCGGGAAACCGGAGGCTGTACCTTTATTACTGCTGCTTTGATTTTGCGGCCTTCATCCTGAGGGAGTGGTCCAGGATTCTCTTTCTTATCCTGAGGCTCTGGGGCGTTACCTCCAGAAGCTCGTCGTCGGCCAGGAACTCAAGGCACTGCTCAAGTGACATTATCCTGGGCGGCGTGAGGCGCAGGGCCTCGTCAGAGCCGGCGGCACGCATGTTGGTGAGCTGCTTGCGCTTACATACGTTCACGGTGATATCCTCGGCCTTCGGCGTCTCGCCAACAACCATGCCGGCGTAGACCTGGGTGCCGGGGGAGACGAACATCACGCCCCTGTCCTGCACGCCGAAGATGCCGTAGGCAACGGCCTCGCCGGTCTCTGAGGCCACCAGGGAGCCGGAGCTGCGGCGGGACACCTCACCCTTATATTTATCGTACTTCTCAAAGACGGAGCTCATTATGCCCTCGCCCTTGGTGTCGGTCAAAAACTCGTTCCTGTAGCCGAAGAGGCCGCGTGATGGGACGAAGAAGGTGAGCTTCATCCTGTTTCCCACCGGGGTCATCTCCACAAACTCACCCTTGCGGGAGGAGAGCTTCTCAATTACCGCGCCCACAGCGTCCGAAGGCACGTCGGCCACAACCCGCTCAATTGGCTCGGAGAGCACACCGTCTATCTCCCGCATGAACACCCTCGGGGGTGACACGGCAAACTCGTAGCCCTCGCGTCGCATGGCCTCGATGAGGATGGCCAGGGGCATCTCGCCGCGGCCGGCCACGTTGAAGCAGTGGTCAGACCCTTCTACGTCGGTTACCCGCAGCGACACATCCTTCAGCGTCTCTCTGGCGAGCCTGTCCCTTATCTGGCGGGATGTGACAAATTTACCCTCGCGCCCGGCAAATGGCGAGTCGTTTACGGAGAATGTCATCTCCATGGTCGGGGCGGAGATCTTCACAAATGGCAGCGCCTCAGGCGCCTCCGGAGCGCAGATGGTGTCGCCTATGGTGATATCCGGTATTCCAGACAGGGCGATTATGTTGCCGGAGCTTACCTCCTGCACCGGCACACGGTTCAGCCCGTCAAACTCGTATATGCTGACGGCCTTGGCCTTTTTTACGGCTCCGCCGGCGTCGTGGTAGTTGCACACCGCAAGCTCCTGATTCTGGCGGATTACGCCCCGCTCAATGCGGCCAACAGCGATGCGGCCCACATAGTCGTTATAGTCCAGTGACGAGACCAGCATCTGCAGCGGCTCCGAGTCGTGGTCCTCCGGGGCCGGTATATAGTCCACTATGGTGTCAAAGAGCGGCTTTAGGTCGGTGCCCTCCACCTCCGGTGAGAAGCTGGCGGTGCCGCGCCTGCCTGAGCAGAAGAGCATCGGGGAGTCCAGCTGCTCGTCGGTGCAGCCCAGCTCCATAAGAAGCTCCAGTACCTCGTCCACCACCTCCAGCACCCGCTGGTCAGGCCGGTCGATCTTGTTGAGGACGACTATAACCCTGTGGCCCAGCTCCAGGGCGCGGCTGAGCACAAAGCGTGTCTGTGGCATGGGTCCTTCGGCGGCATCCACCAGCAGTATGACGCCGTTGACCATCTTCAGTATGCGCTCCACCTCGCCGCCAAAGTCGGCGTGGCCCGGGGTATCCACTATGTTTATCTTTATATCGCCGTACTCAACGGCGGTGTTCTTGGCAAGTATGGTGATGCCCCGCTCCCGCTCAAGGTCATTGGAGTCCATGACCCGCTCCTGTACGGCCTGGTTCTCCCTGAACACACCGGACTGCTTGAGCATCTCATCAACCAACGTCGTTTTGCCGTGGTCAACGTGGGCTATTATAGCCACGTTGCGTATCTTTTTTTCCAAAAGTAACACTCCCAAATCGAGTCTATTTAAATCTAACCGATATATTATACTCTTACTCAGTCTGAGATTTCAATTACTTTAGGGAAAAATACAGCTTTTTGTGAAATTTCAGCAAAACACCGATGAAACTCCGAGAAAAACTCCGCTTTTTGACAATCAAACGGTCATCTCCCGCCGGCCCGCGATCAGCCGGTTGGGGCTTGCGCCCCCGTCAAAAAAGCTCCGCAGGTTCTCCAAGGTGGTCTGGGCGATGGCCCGGAGCGCCTCGTCGGTGAGGAATGCCTGGTGGCTCGTCACCAGCACATTGGGCTGTGAGAGCAGCAGGTTCAGGGTGTCGTCGCTCATAACCTTTGAGGACACGTCCTCATAGAAGTAGTCGGCCTCCTCCTCATATACGTCCAAACCCGCCGCCCCCACCTTGCCGGATTTGATGTTGTCCAGCAGTGCCTGGCTGTCTATGAGCGCGCCGCGGGAGGTGTTGATTATATACACACCGTCCTTTAGGGTGTGGAAGGCGGAGCGGCTTATCAGGTGGTATGTCTGTGGTGTGAGGGGGCAGTGGAGGGATATCACATCCGAGCGGCGGAAGAGCTCGTCCATCCGCACATACTCTATACCCATACCCCATATGGGGTTTATATCGTAGGCAATCACCTTCATGCCGAGGCCGAGGCACATCTGGCAGAACTTTAGGCCCACCTTGCCCGTACCAACTATGCCTACCGTGCGGCCCTCCAGGTCTATGCCGGTAAGATCCTCCAGGCTAAAGTTCCTCTCCCTGGTGCGGGTAAAGGCCCTGTGGGTCTTTCTGGCAAGTGTCAGCAGCAGTGCCAGGGCGTGCTGCGCCACTGACGATGGCGAGTAAGCCGGAACCCGGTAGACCGTTATCCCGTGTCTCTCGGCCGCCTCCAGGTCCACATTGTTGTATCCGGCGCACCTGAGGGCAAGCGCCTCCACCCCGGCCGCGGCCAGTGTCTTGATGGCGGCCTCGTCGGCTATGTCAGATACAAAGGCACAGGCCGCCCTGCAGCCATGCGAGAGCACAGCAGTCTGAGCGTCCAGCCGGTTCTCCAAATATCTGATAGAAAAGCCCTCTTTTGGTGCCAGCGTGTCAAACCAGACCCTGTCATATGGCTTAGTGTCGAAAAAAGCTATCTCTTCCATAGCGTTCTCCTTATCATAATGCAAGTTTTCATGGAATATTATTCCACAGGGGAGGCCTGGATAAACAGGCTCCTGTGGATATTTAATATTTGCGGGGCTAATTACATCCTGCAATATCTCCAGGCGCGCCTTGAAACCAGAGTTCGGCTATGGTAAAATGTCAATATAACCCGGTCTCTGCCGGGGAATGAAAAATGAGGAGAAATTTTTTGGGAGGGATCAACTGATATGAGATGCGAAAATTGCGGCTATGAATTCACAGACGACAGTGTCGAATTCTGTCCACAGTGCGGAGCGAGGCGCACTGTCCCCAACAGCGGCGGCGGCTGGAACCAGGGCGGCCAGCCCGGGCGGTTCTGCCCTCAGTGCGGGGCGCAGGTGGAGGCAGGCGCCGTGTTCTGCCCGTCATGTGGATATAAGCTGCAGGGTGACAACGACACGATGGCCCGGGTAAAGGAACAGTCACTGTCACTGCTCAGCAAACTGTGGGACTACATAAAGGCGTACTTCCACGACCCTGTTGGAGCCACAAGGGGTCTTGTGAATGGCGGGTCAAAGGGCGTCGTTATAACGCTGCTGGTTGTGTATGCACTTCTCAGCGGCTTCCAGCTTCTGGCCAGTATCGGCTTTGGCGTGGGCCTTGCGGACAGTTTGTTGACGTGGACATCTGCCGGCGTTAAGGTCAGCGCGCCATTCTTTATGAGCATGCTCTGCGGCATAATCATGGCCGCAGTCTGGGTGGCTCTCTATTCCCTGGTCTATTTCATCGCCGCCAGGATAATGAAGGAGTCCTGCTCCTTTAAAAACGCCATCTGCGCCTGTGCCGGCAACAGCCTGATACCAATGGTGCTTATGCTCCTGACCATTATAGGCCTGCAGATATCTCTAAGCGTCGGCGTCTACTGCGCTTCCGCCGTACAGATATCCTGGTGTGTTATGGGCGTTGTCGGACTTATGGCGCTCAGGCCAAAAACCGAGAGCGGCGGATTCTGGTTCGCCTTTCTCATAGGCATCATCATAGCTGTAGCTATAAACGCCGTCGTATCCTGGAATCTGAGCCTTCTGGCCATAAAGGAGACTTCATTCTCAGACGGCAACATAAGTTACACAATAAATGATATGCTCGATATGGGCGCCCTCGGCAATGCCGGCAACATATTAGACGAGATCCTGGGCAGCATGCTCTGATACAGCGTACCTGATATTTATGGGTTCCCCCGGTGGCCGGGGGAACCCCTTTTCTATCTCAGGGAAGATTGGTATAACCATTTGCCTTTTGGCAGTTTATGATATATAATCTAAATTCAGTTGAAACCGTGAAAGGACTGATAGAATTGAAGCTGGGAATTGTGGGGCTTCCAAATGTCGGCAAGTCCACCCTCTTTAACGCTATAACAAACGCCGGCGCCGAGGCGGCGAACTATCCCTTCTGTACCATCGAGCCGAATATAGGCACCGTGGCCGTGCCTGACAGCCGGCTGGACTTTCTGGCGGAGATGTACTCCCCAAAGAAGTACACCCCGGCGGTAATTGAATTCGTGGATATAGCCGGGCTTGTGAAGGGCGCCTCCAAGGGTGAGGGCCTGGGAAACAAGTTTTTGGAGAATATCCGCCGTACCGACGCCATTGTGCACGTGGTACGCTGCTTTGACGACGAGAATGTGATCCACGTGGAGGGCTCCACCGACCCTGTACGGGACATGGAGATAATAGACCTGGAGCTCATCATGGCCGACCTGGAGATGGTGGAGCGGCGGCTTGAGAAAGCCCAGAAGGCCGCAAAGAGCGGTGATAAAAAGTTTAAGCACGAGGCTGAGGTCTTTGAGTCCCTGCGCGCCCATCTGGACGGCGGCAACTCCGCCAGGAGCTTTGAAGGCAGCGACTCCGACCTGGAGCTTATAGCAACAAGTGACCTTCTGTCCTTAAAGCCCGTAATATATGCCGCCAATATGGATGAGGAGGGCATAGCCAGCCTCAACGATAATAAATATTACAGTGAAGTCTGCCAGAAGGCCGCCCGGGAGGGGGCACAGGTGCTGCCCATCTGTGCCAAGACAGAGCAGGAGCTGACGGAGCTCTCACCTGAGGAGCGGGAGATGTTCCTAGCCGACATGGGCCTCACGGAGTCCGGCCTTGACAGGCTGATAAAGTGCTCCTACAGCCTGCTGGGGCTGATATCCTTCCTGACGGCCGGCTCCGACGAGTGCAGGGCCTGGACAATCAAGGAGGGTACAAAGGCGCCCCAGGCCGCGGGGAAGATCCATTCCGACTTTGAGCGGGGCTTTATAAGGGCGGAGATAGTGGCTTTTGACGATTTGAAAGCCTGCGGCTCCATGGCCGCTGCCCGTGAACGCGGGCTAATACGCTCCGAGGGCAAGGACTACGTTATGCGGGACGGGGACGTGACCCTGTTCCGGTTCAATGTATGATGGGTGCGCAAGGTCATAAGGAGGATGCCATGGAGGCGCCGAAGAAAAAGCGTATAGACAGTATTGACGCCGCCCGTGGCCTTGCCGTGGTGCTGATGGTGATACACCACTTCCTGCTGGATCTGGTGGTGCTGTGCGGGGCTCCGGGATGGCTCTTCTCAAATCCTGTATTCGATTTCCTTCACTACATCTTCGCCGGGCTCTTTATATTCCTCTCAGGAGTGTCCTCCCGCTTTTCACACAGCAACCTTATACGTGGTGTGAAGTGCTTCGCCATCGCCATGGTATTCACACTGGTGACGAGCCTTCCAATTATCAATGAGCCGATACTCTTCGGCGTGCTGCACCTGTTGGGGTTCTCCATGATATTCTATGGCCTTCTGGGCCGCACGCTGGACAGGATACCCAGAGTGGTGATGCCTTTTTTATACCTGGCGCTGCTGGTTGGGAGCCAGCTTCTTGTCACCCACACGGACATAGGCGGCGCGGCCAGGTACCTGTTCTTCTTCGGGTGGCTCTACCCTGGCTTTTACAGCGCCGACTACTTCCCGATATTCCCCTGGCTCTTCGTGTTCCTGCTGGGAACATGGGCGGGAATATACATAAAAGAGCGGCGGCTGCCTGAGCGCTTTTACACCTTCACCTGCCCTGTGCTGCCGGAGATTGGCCGCCACGCGCTGATCGTTTACATTGTCCATCAGCCGGTGTTCTACGGCCTGATATACGGGGTAAAGTTCCTGCTTGGAGACTGAGAGAATGGGAAACAGAGATATATTGGAGAACCTCTCAAAGGATCAGCTCATCGAGCTTATAGACATCTACTCCAAGAACTGGCTTGCCCTGGACGGGGTGTGGTTCCAGTCGGTAGAGACGGCTGACGGTATGGAACGCGCCATGTTCCACGATGAGCGGGCCTGGGAGCGCTATACAGTGATAGAGGCCAGGCGTATAAAGAAGTTCCTGGGCCTTGAAAAGCGCCCGGGCCTTTCCGGGCTTGAGAGAGCCCTGCGGCTCAGGTTCTACGGCAGTTTGAACAGGGACGAGTTTGAATATGAGGCCGGCAGGCTCATATACACCATGCGGGACTGTCGTGTTCAGTCAGCACGGCGTGTAAAGGGAATGCCCTATCACCCGTGCAGGAGCGTGGGTATAATAGAGTACAGCGGTTTTGCCAGGGAGATAGACGACCGGATAGAGTGCCGGTGCCTGAGCTGCTACCCTGAGGTGACGGACGGTACCTGCGCCTGCCGCTGGGAGTTTACTCTCGTTGAGGGCGATGTGTAATCATGCCGACGAGAAAGACATACATAACCAGAATGCCCGACAAGGCCGGCGCTTTCCTCCATGCCAGCAGGGTGATATCCTCCAACGGCGGGAACATCGTCCGGGTGAATTACAATAAAGCTGTGGATCTCCACACGCTGTTTATAGAGGTTTCCGCCGAGGAGTCACAGCACCTGGCTATCTCCCAGGGGCTCTCTCAATGCGGATATCTGACTGAGGACGCCGGGGATGCGCGTGTCCTTATGATTGTCCTGACACTCCGGGATGTGCCAGGAGCTGTCACTCCAGTGCTGGAGATAATCAGCCGGTATAAAGTGAATATATCCTATATAAGCTCCCAGGAGAACGGCACCGGGTGGCAGCACTTTAAAATGGGGCTTCTCATTGAAAACACCGATGAGATCACGCGGCTCATAGAGGACATATCACAAATATGCGAGATAAGCATACTTGACTACGAGGTGACGGACAAGCTTCTGGACGGCACGGTTTTCTATGTGACTTTCGCCAACAGGATGAGGGAAATCCTCGGACTCGACCAGGATACCACCAACCGGGTGCTTATTGAGGCGAACCAGCTTATGCAGCTGTTGGACGAGCAGGGCAAGTCGCCGCTGCAGGTATTCGACTACATCATGCGTTTTGCGAAATTCGTAACAGATAGGCGCGGCGATGCCTTTAACCCCCTCATAGAGCGGCTGGAGCTGGAGGACGGGCTGAGCCTCTATGCCATATACCCGCCCTGTGGCAGCAACACGTATGTGCTGGAGTGTAGAGACGATCTGCTGTTTATAGACTGCGGCTTCGCCTGTTACTCCCGTGAGATGGGATCCCTGTTCCGCTCCATGTTCCATGATTTCGGCAGGCGCGGCAAAACGGCCTTTATAACTCATGGCGACGTGGATCACACAGGCATACTGGATATGTTCCAGAGAGTGTACATGAGCCGCGGATGTTATGAAAACTTTAAGGCGCAGCACCTGGGAGAGCCCGATTTTCGGGAGAGCAACCCCTTGCACGCTCCCTACTGCGCGCTCAGCAAAATAATATCC
>CALXAF010000088.1 GCA_944386185.1 uncultured Oscillospiraceae bacterium | reverse complement strand
GGCGTTGGGGCCGACTATAAGATTGCCGTGGACTGTGGGTGAAACAAGCACGCCTTTACCGTCCTTGTTTGGACACTGGAATATAACATGACTGACCATAGCCCCCTGGCTCTTGTCCAGCAGGTAGTATTCGCCGCGATTGGGTATAGTCGTAAAACTGTCGTCGCCGGCCATAGAGGAGATGAGGTCGGCCTCCACGCCGGTGGCGTTCACCACCATCCTGGCGGAAAAGTCGCCGTTGGAGGTGTGCAGCAGCCAGCCGCCCTCGACATTTTCAACGCCCGTGAGCGCGGTACCCAAGTGCATCTCTACGCCGTTTTCCACCGCAGCCTCAGCCAGAGCCAAGGCCAGATCCCAGGGCTCAACTATGGCGGCGCTCGGAGCATAGAGCGCGCCCTTTACGCGGGGGGAGATGTTGGGTTCCATATCCAGCACCGCTGAGCGGTCGAGCACACGCAGATCAGGGACACCATTGGCAACGCCGTTCTCGTAGAGGTGCCGGACGGTGTTCATGTCATCTTCATCAAATGCCAGGACAAGGCTTCCGATCTGACGGTACAGAACATCGAAAGCGGCGCACTGCTCCTTCGTTAAGGCGCTTCCGCGGACATTCAGCCTGGCCATTTCAGTGCCTGGCTCGGGGTCATATCCGGCGTGTACTATCGCGCTGTTGGCGCGGGTAGTACCCATGGCCACGTCATTCTCCTTCTCGATCACGACAGTGCGCAGATCATACTGTGAGAGCAGATAGGCCACGTTAGCTCCGACGATACCGCAGCCGATCACGGCCACATCTATCATCTTTCCCATATCATTCCTCCGTTCTGCTTATTGAACCATACTTAATTATAATTATAATTAGAAGATTTTAAAGTGTAAAGGCTTTTCAGACCAGTTACAGCATCATTACAGGACAAAAGTGCAGATTGGCAGACGCAAAGACCATTGCAGAAAACGGAGAAAACCTGTAAAATATTATATATCCCATAACAAATACTTGGTCAGCAAAAGGAGGCAGCAAAAATGCTACAACAGGTAATGACAGCACCTGGAGAGATAGTTTTCCAGGATATACCGGTGCCTGCTCCAAAAGCCGGTGAGGTTCTGATAAAGATCATGAAGATAGGCATATGCGGTTCGGACATACACGTATACCACGGAAAGCACCCATTTACTAAGTACCCTGTTACACAGGGACACGAGGTGTCCGGAAAAGTCATGGCGCTGGGGGACGGCGTGACGGGCTTTGAGATAGGTCAGAAAGTGACTATTGAACCGCAGGTGTACTGTGGCAGGTGTTATCCGTGCACCCACGGAAAATACAACCTGTGTGAGGAGCTGAAGGTCATGGGATTCCAGACCACAGGCACGGCAAGCGAATATTTCGCGGTTGATGCGTCCAAGGTGACTCCGCTGCCCGATACCATGACATACAGCGAGGGCGCCATGATAGAGCCGCTGGCTGTAACGGTACACGCTGTGCGGCGTGCCGGTGACGTGAGCGGGCAGAAGATAGCGGTGCTTGGAGCCGGCCCGATAGGGATCCTGCTGGCACAGAGCGCCAAGGCTCTCGGGGCTTCACAGGTGCTGATAACCGATATCAGCGCCCAGCGTCTGGAGCTGGCGAAACAGTGCGGAGTTGACTTTGCGGTGAACACTGCCGAAAAAGACTTTGGGGAAGCGCTCGTTGAGTGCTTTGGGCCGGACAAGGCCGACGTCATATATGATTGCGCCGGTAACGACACGACCATGGGACAGGCGATAAAATATGCCCGTAAAGGTAGCACCATCATATTGGTGGCTGTGTACGCCGGTATGGCAAATGTGGATCTGGCAGTGCTCAACGACCATGAGCTGGACCTAAATACAAGCATGATACCGTCACGAGGACTATGAGGAGGCTATACGGCTTGTGGAGGAGGGGAAGATCCAGCTCCGGCCGCTTATGAGCCGCCATTTTGCCTTTAAGGACTACCTGGACGCCTATAAGTACATAGACGCCAACAGGGAGGCCACAATGAAGGTACTTATCGACGTGGACGACAGCGAAGAATAAGAAGAAAGAGATAAAGGGGCTGATTCAACATGAATCAGCCCCTTTCAATTATGTTTTTTACGATAGGGGCAGCAGTACCCAGAAGGTCACGCCATCGGGGCGGTTTTCCGCTCCGCACTCCCCGCCGTGGGCCTCCACTGCCGCACGTACGATAGCAAGGCCCAGCCCTGTGCCGCCGCTGCTGCGGTTGCGTGACTTATCCACCCGGTAGAAGGGCTCCCATATTTTCTGAATGTCCTGTTCCGGAATATTGGGTCCGTCGTTGCTGACGGCAAGGCGGGCTTTGCCTCCCTCCAGAGCCAGTGATACGCTGATAGAGCCGCCGGAAGGGCAGTAGTGCAGGGCATTTGACAGCAGGTTTTCAACGATATCCTTGAGCCTTGTGCGGCTGCCAATTAGGGTGATATCCTGAATATCGCTGGATATGTTTACGCCCTTCTGCCTCGCGGGCACGGCAAAATAGCTCAGCACCTGTTTTATAAGCTGATCCATGTCCACAGGCGCCCGGACCATGGGCCTGGACTCCAGCTGCGAGGCCTCCAACAGGTCATTTGTGAGCCTTGCCATACGGTCGCTCTCCTCAAGCACCACACTGAGATACTGCTGCCGCTTCTCCGGGGAGATATCCTCCATGGCCGCCTCGGCGTGGGAGCGCAGGATGGTGATAGGGGTCTTCAGCTCATGGGCGGCGGCGCGGGTAAACTCCCGCTCCCGATTTATCTGCCCCGAGAGCCTGTCCTGAGCCTCGTTGAAGGCGGTGGAGAGCGTATTGAGCTCCCTGATGGGCACATCTGAACAGCGCTCTCCGAAGCTTACCTGGCGGCAGAGCTTCTCCACAGGCCGTGTCACCTTTTTCGAGAGCGTGGCGGAGAGGATGAGAAGGACGATGAGCGCAAAAATCGCAGAGCTTATATAGAACGGCAGCCGGTCTTTTATAATGTATGGCATCGGGTTACAATAGACGCTCCAAGCATACAAAAGGCCTACAGAGCTGTTCCGCCTAATCCCTATAGGCATCAAAATGAAAGGGCCGGCAGAGGGAGGATCTTCTCCGGCAATCGCCATGTCAAGACGCGTCCAGGCCTCCCTATAGGATTCGAGCCTGTTTGAAATATTGGCATACCAATCATGGCCGTCACTGTAGAATACTGGAATCAGGACGCTGCATATTTCGAGCCGCACAAAATCCTTAATAACAGGCTGATCGCAGCTCAAATTGGTCTCTACGATTGTTTCTGCTGTTCCATCTGGATAGATCAACTCTATTTTCTGCACGGCGAAGGAGCCATACTCGCGTTCCTCGCCAGTCACTCTGGCGATGGTGCCATCAGACTCATATGGATCGAGCACATAGGAGTCAGAGGATGATTCCCGATTCGCGATTATCCAATCAGCAAGTTCCAGCTGACCCTGATCGTCAAGCCCCTCGTCAAAAGTGAGATACCACTGCCTATCGCTCTCGTCATTGGCCTGACGTCCCCATCCCCAGGTGATTTGACTGCGTATCAGTTCATCCCCAACACGCG
>CALXAF010000087.1 GCA_944386185.1 uncultured Oscillospiraceae bacterium | reverse complement strand
CTTGCCGGAGCGGCCGCTTTCTTTATTGTACCAAACGCTTTCTCGCTTCTGCGCTGGTCAAGATTCATCATCCCCGGGATAAACCTCCTCATGACGGTGGTGGTCACGCCGCTGACTCTCATAATAGGGAAACTTAGGAAAACCATATAAACCGTAAAATACCAGCATATTGAGAGAGACCAACACGTAAAATAAAGGGGAAACGGGGGATCGAGATGAAAGAAAAGAAAAAGCTTATTTTGGCACTGGCCATAATTTTTGCCATAAACTCCATAATAATAACGGCGGTGCAATTGGTGCCGGACGCATCAGCCGCCAGCTATAAACGTGGTTCCACCGGGGATACAGTCAGCGCGATACAGCAGCGCCTCTCCGACTGGGGTTACTATGAGGGAAGCGTGGACGGTGTCTACGGCAGCCGCACTGAGGAGGCGGTGAAGGCGTTCCAGGAGAAAAACGGCCTTACAGCGGACGGCGTGGCGGGGCCAGCTACACTGGCAGCTATCGGCCTTCCCTCCGGCAGCGGCGGATCCTCCAGCGGCAGCGGGTCAAATGACGTAAATCTTCTGGCAAGGCTCATATCGGCCGAGGCCCGTGGCGAACCATATGTGGGACAAGTCGCCGTGGGAGCTGTGGTGCTCAACCGCATGGAGCACCCGTCGTTCCCCTCAACTATGGCCGGAGTAATATACCAGGACGGGGCGTTCTCCTGTTTGTCCGACGGCCAGTTCAATGAACCGGTGGCGGAGTCTGCATATCAGGCGGCCAGAGACGCCATCAACGGCTGGGATCCCACCGGAGGCGCCATATATTACTTTAACCCGGCTACGGCCACCAGCTCCTGGATATGGTCGCGCCCCCTTATAGTCGTCATAGGAAAGCACCGGTTCTGCGCCTGAGGAGGCCTTGCAGATACGGGAAAGCGCGGCAAATGATAAACCGCCCACATTCCACTATTTGTAGAATGTGGGCGGTTTATAGTAAACCAAATCAGCCGAAATTAATTGAAAGCTATTATATTTGTATAATCTCGACTTAACCATACACCCGGGACCCGCGGAGACAAATATCCGGCGCTGGTCCGGGACAGGATCCGATTCATACCCGTTGGTTCGGATGTGTCCTGAAATACTCGTCCAGCACCTGGCCTGTGCGGCTCTCGGCGCACTTTACACAGTCCTCGGGCGTGCCGGCGAAGATCACCTGGCCGCCCTCGTCGCCGCCCTCGGGGCCCATATCTATTATCCAGTCGGCCGTCTTGATGACATCCAGGTTGTGTTCTATGACGACAACAGTATTTCCGGCGTCAACGAGGCGGTTCAGCACGTCGATCAGCTTGCGCACATCGTCGGTGTGGAGGCCGGTGGTGGGCTCGTCCAGCACATAGAAAGTGGAGCCGGTGGCACGTCGTGAGAGTTCTGTGGCAAGTTTTATGCGCTGGGCCTCGCCGCCAGAGAGGGTGGTGGAGGGTTGGCCAAGCTTTATATATCCCAGGCCCACGTCCTGCAGTGTCTTGAGCTTTGCGGCTATCTTTGGCAGGTTCTCAAAGAAATCCAGAGCCTCGTCCACAGTCATCTCCAAAACGTCGTTTATGTTTTTGCCCTTATAGCGCACTTCCAGCGTCTCCCTGTTATACCGCTTGCCTTTACACACCTCGCAGGGCACGTAGATATCCGGCAGAAAGTGCATCTCTATCTTTATGAGGCCGTCGCCGGAGCATGCCTCGCAGCGGCCGCCCTTCACGTTGAAGGAGAAACGTCCCGGCCCGTAACCGCGGGACTTGGCATCGGGAGTGGAGGCGAACAGGTTCCTAATGTCGTTGAATACGCCGGTATATGTGGCGGGGTTGGAGCGGGGGGTTCGGCCTATGGGGGATTGGTCGATGTCAATCACTTTGTCCAAAAATTCAAGCCCCTCCACCCGGTCGTGTTTGCCAGGACGTATCCTGGCCCGGTTCAGCTCAGCGGCCAGCGTCTTATAGAGCACCTCGGTTACAAGGGATGACTTGCCGGAGCCGGAGACACCGGTGACACATGTCATGGCGCCAAGGGGGAAGGAGGCGTCCACGTTTTTTAGATTGTGCTCCTGTGCGCCATAGATGGAGAGGTAATTGCCGCTGCCTGGCCGGCGCTGGCTGGGTACAGGTATAAACTTCCGGCCTGAAAGATACTGGCCTGTTATTGAATTTTCAGACTTTAATATCTCCTCAGGAGTACCGGCAAAGACCACCTCGCCCCCGTGGATCCCGGCGCCGGGGCCTATGTCGACAATATAGTCGGCGGCCAGCATGGTGTCCTCGTCGTGCTCCACCACCAGCAGGGTGTTGCCCAGATCCCGCAGGCGCTCAAGGGTCCGCAGGAGCTTGGCGTTGTCCCGCTGATGCAGGCCTATTGAGGGCTCGTCCAGGATGTACAGCACGCCCATGAGGGAAGAGCCTATCTGGGTGGCGAGCCTTATACGCTGACTCTCGCCTCCTGAGAGGGAACCGGCGGAGCGGGACATGGTCAGGTACTGGAGTCCTACGCTCTGTAAAAAGCCAAGACGGTTCCTAATCTCCTTTATGACCCGGTCGGCTATCATGTGTTCCTTCTCAGAGAGCGTTGGAGCAAGCTGGTCTAAGAACGCCAGGGCCTGGGTCACCGACATGTCGGAAAACTGGGCGATATTCTTCCCCCCCACGGTGACGGCAAGGACCTCGGGCCGGAGCCTGGCCCCGTGACACTGGGGACACTCGTGCTCAGACATATACTGTTCAAGCTCCCAGCGCATGAATATGGACTGGGTCTCCTTATAGCGGCGCTCAAGATTGGATATAATGCCCTCAAATGGCCGCGACATGGTGCCGCGCTTGTCCTCAGAGCCATAGTTCAAGGTGATGGGCTCGCCCTTGGTGCCGTAGAGGAGTATGTCTATGACCCCCTCCGGCAGGTCCTTGAGAGGCGTTGTGAGCTTGAATTTATACTTTTTCGCCAGGGCCTCAAAGTACATCCTGGCTATTGAGTCGTCCTTTATACTGCCCCAACCGGAGGCCTGTATGGCCCCGTCGGCAATGGAGAGGGACAGGTTTGGCATGATTATCGCCGGATCAACACGCATCTGGACACCCAGGCCCGAGCAGGTGGGGCAGGCCCCGTACGGGTTATTGAAGGAGAATGCCCTGGGGGTCAGCTCCTCAATGGATATGCCGCAGTCCTCACAGGCATAGTTCTGCGAGAACATAATATCCCGGTCCTCCTGGGGAAGGTTTATAAGCACTATGCCGCCGGAGAGTCCCAGCGCCGTCTCCAGGGAGTCGGTGAGACGGCGGACGATATCTGGGCGTATAACCAGCCTGTCTATCATTATCTCTATATTGTGCTTTCTCTTTTTGTCCAGGGAGATATCCTCAGAAAGGTCATAGGTAGTGCCGTCAATACGGGCGCGGACATACCCGTCCCTGCGGGCGTCCGCCAGCACCTTGACGTGCTCTCCCTTTCGGCCCCTCACTACGGGAGAGAGCACCTGGATCCTTGTGCCTTCCGGCATGGCCAGAAGCTGATCCACCATCTGGTCCACTGTCTGCTGGCGTATTTCCTTGCCGCACTTGGGACAGTGAGGTATGCCTATATTGGCATACAGAAGCCGCAGATAGTCGTATATCTCGGTGACAGTGCCGACGGTGGAGCGTGGGTTATTGTTGGTTGTCTTCTGATCTATGGATATGGCCGGGGAGAGGCCGTCTATGGAGTCCACATCCGGCTTTTCCTTCTGGCCGAGGAACTGGCGGGCATAGGAGGAGAGGCTCTCCACATAGCGCCGCTGACCCTCCGCGTATATGGTGTCAAAGGCAAGGGAGGACTTGCCGGATCCGGACAGGCCGGTGAGGACCACCAGCTTGTCACGTGGAAGCTCCAGGTCTATGTTTTTAAGGTTGTTTTCCCGAGCCCCTTTTATTACGATGCTGTCCTGCATATATTTTCCTCGCTGAATGATAATTGTAGCCCAACAGGGCATCATATAATTATATCATTTTTTGGCGACGTCTTCAATACGAAGCTTTCACAGATTTAAGTCTTTGAAATCACAAATCCATAAAAGTTTATTTCACATTTATTTCAATTTTGTTCATGCTTTTGAAACAAAAACCATATAGTATATACTCATCCCAACAGGGCGAGGGAAACCTAGTTTGAGGAGAGACGATCATGAGTTACGATTACAACGATCCTAATAAGATGAACGAGAACGAAAACAACGTGTCCGGTACTGACGCCGGGGACGATAACACATACTCAGGCCCTGAGCCGGAGGGAAACCTCCGGCCAGAGGCTGAGGCACACGAGACAGCTCCCGACAGCGGTGAGAGCGAGGGGCAGATCCTATGGAGCGATCCCGCCTATGAGAGCGCGTCGAATGACAAAAACCAGGATGTATACACCCCGGGCCGTTACGCCTATGGGGCACAGAACAGTCACGAGTCGGAGCAGAAGGAGAAAAAACCACGTAGAAAACATGGGTTCCTGAAAGCCGTCTGCCTTGTGCTTGTCTGCGCCATAGTATCAGGCGGTGCCTGTTGGGTGGTAGTTGACTATAAGATGGACGGCAGCTCAGGCAACCAGGTTGTGCTCGGCAGCGCCCAGCCAGGTACAACTGATGAAAGCGGGGATGACTCCACCAGCGCTGACAACACCAGCCATACGGGCAGTACATTGTCCGCCCAGGAGATATACGATATAGCCTGTGAGCAGACCGTGGGTGTCAACACAGAATTGACCACAAACGTGTTTGGTATGACCAGTACACAGGCCGTATCCGGATCTGGATTTATTATCTCAGAGGACGGCTATATTATGACAAACTTCCATGTCATATCCTATGCTGTCCGTTATGGTGGAGATCTGACAGTGCTGCTTCACGACGGCACCTCCTATCCCGCTGAAGTGGTTGGATACGTTCAGGACAATGATGTAGCAGTCCTAAAGATAGACGCCACAGGGCTGAATCCTGTCAGCCTCGGGGATTCAGACTCAATAGAAGTAGGCGACACGGTCTACGCGGTTGGCAACCCGCTGGGTGAGCTGGCCTATACAATGACTGACGGCATTGTCAGTGCTTTGGACCGCATTATCACAACACGCGATGAAACCACCGGTGAAACCCAGTCCATCAACATGTTCCAGACCAGCGCCGCTGTCAACAACGGCAACTCAGGCGGACCGATGTACAACGAGCAGGGCCAGGTCATCGGAATGGTGACAGCAAAATACAGCGATTCCGGCGTTGAAGGCCTGGGCTTTGCCATCCCGATAAACGACGCGGTGTCACTTGCCACACAGCTGATTGAGAACGGCCAGGTGTCCGGCGCTGCGCTTGGTATAGAGGTGGTCAACTCCTCCCAGGTATATTCCGAGTTTGCGCTTCAGTACTATAATTACCCACAGGGCGTGTCGGTTATGAACGTAACGGAGGGATCCGCTGCTGAAGCCGCCGGTATGCGTCAGGGCGACATCATCACAGCTGTTGACGACAACGAGGTGACCAGCGTTGACGAGATGACCATGACCCTGAGAAGGTATAATCCGGGAGATCAGGCCACCGTGACGGTATTCCGTGTGGGGCAGACCCTTGGAGAGGGAGAGTATATCG
>CALXAF010000086.1 GCA_944386185.1 uncultured Oscillospiraceae bacterium | reverse complement strand
GTCTCAACCGCGTCAAGCGTCTCGGTGAGCGTGCCTATCTGGTTCATCTTAACCAGAATAGCGTTGCCGGCGCCAAGTTCTATCCCACGGCGCAGCCTTTTGACGTTGGTGACAAAGAGATCGTCCCCCACAAGGGCGACGCTGCCACCAAGCCGTGCCGTCAGCTTCTGCCAGCCGTCCCAGTCCTCTTCGGCCATACCGTCCTCAATGGAGAATATAGGGTAGCTCTCGGTAAACTTGAGCCACATTTCCAAGAGCTTATCACCCGTTACCTTCACCTTCCTCTTTGGAAGGAAATACTCCCCGTCATCCTCCGTATACCACTCGGAGACCGCACCATCGATGGAAAACATAAAGTCCCGTCCCGGCTCAAAGCCCGCGGCACGCACACCGCGCATAAGGGCCTGCAGCGCCGCCTCGTCTGAGTCCAGCATGGGCGCGTATCCGCCCTCATCCCCCACTCCGGCGGCTGGGACAATCTTTTTCAGGGCATGGAACACCTCTGCGCACCACATTACGCACTCAGAAAAGCTCTTTGCCCCCACCGGAACTATCATAAACTCCTGTATGTCCAGGCTGTTTGCTGCGTGGGCGCCTCCATTTATCACGTTCATCATCGGCATTGGCAGCGTCTTGGCGTTGACGCCGCCAAGATAGCTGTAGAGCGGCATACGGCGGCTTTCTGCCGCGGCCTTGGCGCAGGCAAGTGACACGGCAAGTATGGAGTTTGCGCCCAGGCGGTTTTTTGTCTCCGTCCCGTCAAGTTCAATGAGCGTCCTGTCAATCTCCGGCTGCGAAAGGGCATCCCGTCCCGCAAGGCAGGCGGCTATCTCGGTATTTATGTTGTCTACAGCCTTCAACGTACCCTTGCCGCCGTACCGCGTCGGATCTCCGTCCCGCAGCTCCAGGGCCTCGAACGCCCCTGTGGACGCCCCGGACGGCACCGCGGCCACCCCATAGGCGCCATCCTCCAATACCACTTCGGCTTCGACTGTCGGATTACCGCGGGAATCCAGTATCTGCCTCCCCCGGACTTGTGCGATTGGCATGGAAATCTTCATATATCTCCCTCTTTCATATTTTCAAAAAGGCCGGCTTAAAAAAGCCGGCCTTTTTGAGAGAGTTTTGAGCCTCCCGATCTTATTTAACAATGAGTGATTCACCGGTCATCTCAGCGGGCTTCTCTATACCCATTATGTCCAGCATAGTGGGTGTTATATCCGCAAGACGTCCATCTTTCAGAGTTACTTTCTCCTTGAGGCCGGTGATTACAAATGGCACAGGGTTTGTGGTGTGGGCCGTATAGGGCGAGCCGTCCACATCAACCATCTTGTCCGCGTTGCCGTGGTCGGCGGTTATGAGGCACACGCCACCCATCTTTTCCACGGCGGAAACCACCTTGCCAACGCACTCGTCTACCGTCTCGACGGCCTTGACAGCCGCCTCAAAGACTCCGGTGTGACCGACCATATCGCAGTTGGCGAAGTTCAGGATCATGGCGTCATATTTGCCGCTCTCTATCCTGGCGACAGCCTCATCGGCAACTTTATAGGCGCTCATCTCAGGGATGAGGTCATAGGTTGGGAACTCCTTGGGGGATGGGATTAGCGCCCTGTCCTCACCAGGGTATACCTGCTCCGTTCCGCCGTTAAAGAAGAATGTCACATGGGCGTACTTCTCAGTCTCGGCTATGCGGAGCTGTGTCATCCCCTTGGAGCTGACTATCTCTCCGAAGGTGTTCTTCAGCTCCTCTGGCGGGAAAGCTACAGTAACATTCGGCATGGTGGCGTCATACTGGGTGGTGCACACATACTTCACAGGGAAGAAGCCCTTCCTGCGCTCAAACCCTGAAAAATCAGGATCAACAAAGGTACGGGTTATCTCCCTGGCCCTGTCTGGGCGGAAGTTTGTGAATATGATTGAGTCCCCCGGCTTTACCATGCCGTCCTTATCACAGACAACCGGAACCACAAACTCATCGGTGACATCGGCGTCATAGGAGGCCTGCATTGCGTGGACAGGGTCAGGGTCATAATTGCCCTCGCCGCAGACTATGGCGTTATATGCCTTCTCAACACGGTCCCAGCGGTTATCCCGGTCCATGGCGTAGTAGCGGCCGGCGATAGTGGCTATCTTACCGACGCCGATCTCAGCGCACTTTGCCACGCACTCCTCAATATAACCTTTGCCGGAGGATGGGGGCACATCGCGTCCATCCATGAAGCAGTGAATGTACACTTTATCGAGGCCGCGGCGCTTTGCCATCTCCAGGAACGCCCAGGTGTGGGTGTTGTGGCTATGCACACCACCGTCAGACATAAGTCCCATCAGGTGCAGGGCTCCCCCGCTGGCTTTGGCGGAGTCCATAGCGGCGATATACTCCTTATTCTCGAAGAAGCTGCCGTCGCGTATGGCGCGGGTTATGCGCGGCAGGTCCTGGAACACAATGCGTCCGGCGCCTATGTTGGTGTGGCCCACCTCGCTATTTCCCATCTGGCCGTCCGGCAGGCCCACGTTCTCGCCTGAAGCCTGGAGCTGGCTCATTGGGTTCTCCGCGAAGATCTTGTCCAGCACCGGCGTCCTGGCGGCGGCGATGGCATTCTTCTTGGGATCCGGCGTGTCTATGCCGAACCCGTCCATTATAATTAAAGCGATAGGTTTCTTCATAATTACTCCTGGTTTGCAGCGTTTATTATTGCGGCGAACTTCTCAGGTACCAGGGACGCGCCGCCTATGAGGCCGCCGTCTATATCGGGCTGTGCCAAAAGCTCGGCAGCGTTCTTCTCGTTCATGGAGCCGCCGTACTGTATGGTGATGGCCCGGGCTATCCTGGCACCATACAGGTTGCGGATGACGGCACGGATGGCGCAACAGACCTCTCCGGCCTGCTCCGCGGTGGCAGTCTTTCCGGTGCCGATCGCCCATATGGGCTCGTAGGCTATGACGACCTTGCGGACCTTGTCGGCAGACACATTGGCTAGAGCTGTCTTTACCTGTAGGGTAATAAGCTCGATGGTGATGCCAAGTTCCCTCTGCTCCAGGCTCTCGCCAACACACACGATTGGCTGGAGGCCGGCCTCGAGGGCAGCGTGGACCTTCTTATTTACGGAGATATCCGTCTCCCCGTAGTACTGGCGGCGCTCAGAGTGGCCGATAATAACGTACTTTACTCCCAGATCCACCAGCATGTCAGCGGCGATCTCGCCTGTATACGCGCCCTTCGGGTTCTCATTCAGGTTTTCAGCGCCAACGGACACACGGCAGTCCTTGAACGCCTTGACAGCGGCCGGCAGATCCACAAATGGAGCGCAGATGACTGTCTCACACCACTTTGCGCGGGAAACGATATTTTTAAGCTCATCGGCAAATGGTTTTACATCCGATGGCTTCATGTTCATCTTCCAGTTGCCAGCGATTATGGTCTTGCGATATTTCCTATTCATTCTAGCGGCACCTCTTAATTATTTATCCAGCAGGCAGGCTACGCCTGGAAGCTCCTTGCCCTCAAGGAACTCGAGGGAGGCTCCGCCGCCAGTGGAGATGTGTGTTATCTTGTCGGCAAATCCAAGCTGCTCGCAGGCCGCTGCAGAGTCACCGCCGCCGACGATTGTAATAGCGTCGCTATCAGCGAGAGCCTTAGCGACAGCTATGGTTCCAGCCGCCAATGTGGGATTCTCGAAAACGCCCATGGGGCCGTTCCAAACGACAGTCTTAGCATTGCGGGCAGCTTCGGCAAATATCTCGCGGGTCTTCTCACCGATATCCAGGCCCATCTTATCCGCAGGGATAGAGTCAGAAGCAACTGTCTCCACCTTGATATCAGCATCTATGGGATCCGGGAAAGCGTCGGCAACCACAGTATCCTCCGGCAGGAGGAGCTTTACGCCCTTCTCCTGGGCCTTGGCCAGCATTTCCTTGCAGTAGTCGACCTTCTCAGCGTCAAAGAGGGATTTTCCTACGCTGTATCCCTTGGCAGCCATAAAGGTGTAGGCCATACCGCCGCCGATTATGAGAGTGTCAACTTTCTCAAGGAGGTTTGCGATAACGTTGAGCTTATCGGAGACCTTCGCTCCGCCCAGGATAGCCACAAAGGGCCTCTCAGGATCGGCAAGGGCCTTACCCATTATGCCAAGCTCTTTCTCTATAAGGAAACCACAGACGGCCGGCAGATACTCCGCCACACCAGCGGTGGAGGCGTGGGCTCTGTGAACAGTACCAAACGCGTCGGAGACATAGATGTCCGCCATTGAAGCCAGTTTCTTGGCAAACTCAGGATCATTCTTGGTTTCGCCCTTGTCAAAACGCAGGTTCTCAAGAAGCATGATCTGACCCGGCTTTAAGTCCTTGGCCATGGACATGGCGCTCTCGCCCACAACATCACCGGCCATCTTTACTTCCTGACCGAGAAGTTCAGAGAGGCGCTTGGCAACGACGGCCAGAGACAGCTCAGGCACTACCTCGCCCTTCGGTTTGCCCATGTGGGAGCATGCTATAACGGCGGCGTTGTTCTCAAGAAGGTACTTTATCGTCGGCAGAGCAGCGACAATTCGTTTATCGCTGGTGATGACTCCGCCTTTGAGAGGGACGTTGAAGTCACAGCGCAGAAGCACCTTTTTGCCGGACACGTCGATGTCACGGACTGACTTTTTGTTGTAGTTCATTGTTCATTCTCCTTTTGTTTGATACTTAGTTTGTAAAAGTAAAAGTAATTCAAACGCCCTGGACAAATATATGCCGGATCACCGGGAACCGGCCATCTGGCCAGTACCTGTGAGTCCGGGGAAGCCCTGCTGACGCAGCGCCTCATAACATAGTACAGCTACGGTATTTGCCAGATTCAGGCTTCTGGCATCCTCCCTCATTGGGAGCCTGATACACCTGTCATAATACCGCTCACGCAGCCACTCCGGTAGGCCGGCCGTCTCTTTCCCAAAAAGCAGCCAGCAGCCGTCCTTAAATCTGGCACTGGTGTATGGCTGAGGCGCCTTTGTGGTGGTCAGCCACAGGTCCTCCTCACCGTGGAGCGAGAGGAACTCATCCAAATTTTCATACACCGTTATATCCACCATTGGCCAGTAATCAAGTCCTGCCCTTTTCACAGCCCTGTCTGATATATCAAATCCCAGCGGCTTTACTAAGTGCAGCCTGCTCCTGGTGGCAGCGCATGTGCGGGCTATATTGCCGGTGTTCATTGGTATCTCCGGCTCCACAAGAACTACATTAAGCATCTGCCCACCTCCAACTGCCAACATAAATATTCTATAACCATTTCTCAGATATTTCAATATCGAAAACAGATTTTTTCGCAAAATTTTGACTAAACTGGGAACATTTTTTCGATATTCTTTTGTATCTGATGTAAAAAACTTTCAAAGCGCTCAACCTCTGTTAAAACCTCACAAAAATAAAACGGCGCCGCAGAGTCCAAACTCCGCGGCGCCACTGTATGTAATGCTTTGCTTATTTGCCTTCTTCGGCATCCTCAGCTTCTTCTGACTCGTCAGGCTCTTCACCCTGAGCGCCATCTTCCTCGCCGTCCTCCGCATCCATATCGACCTGGATATCCGGTTCCTCGTCAATATCAATATGCTCAGCCTCGGCCTCGGCTTTCAGCTCCTCAAGCTCCGCCTGCTTTGAGGCGATTTTCTCGAGAGACAGCTCTATCTCGGCGGCGCTCTGGGCAAAGTCAGGGTCAATGCCGCCCTTGTACTTATCATAGTAGAGCTTACCAAGTTCCTGGTACTTTCTCCTGAGAGACCCCCTCTCGCCGGCTATATCCGCTGAGAGCTTCGCCTTTTTAGCGAGCAGTTCGGCTTTCATGGCCACCAGCTTCGCCACCTCGGCAGACTTATCAGCGATGGTCCCGGCTGTCTCGGCAGCCTTTTTCTTGAACTCGTTAAAATCGAATGACGCCATTACCGTTTCCTCCTTTTTATCTCTCTTATTTATTGTATTTCAGCTCTTATCCTCTTGTGATGGATCGTTGGGTGATGTTTCATCTGGATCTCCATGTAAGTCCTCGCCATCACTGCCTTGTCCTTCCTCCTGCTGCGTGGTATCCTGCTCGTCAGCGTCCTCCGTGCCGCTCAGTTCGATCCCGGCGACGGCCGCTGCCTCCTGCTGCGCGCGGACACGGTTCACAAAAAGGTCCATTGGGTCGTGTTTAACTTTTACTCTATTATATATCAAGAGCACCAGTGATACAAGCAGCGAAATTGCAGCCACCATCTGCGACACGCGTATGCCTGTGTTGAAGAAATAGATGCTGTCAGTCCGCAGACCCTCAATGAACATGCGTCCCAGGCCATACCAGCCTAAGTACATTAGGAAAACTTCCCCATCGTATTTTCTCTTCTTGGAGAGAAAATGGATAAGTATGAATCCACATAAATTCCAAAGCGATTCATAGAGGAATGTGGGATGTACATATATCGTCTCTCCGTTCAGGGTAAGGCCCATGCGGCAGAATATATCTGTCTCATAGCCATACGCCTCGCGGTTCATAAAGTTGCCCCACCGTCCGATGCACTGGCCTATCAGGAACCCTATACTCACCAGATCCACAAAAGCGAGAAAACTTATCTTTTTATGTCTTGTGTATATGACAAGCGCGAGTATCGCCCCTATGAGCACGCCATACATTCCAAGGCCGCCGTCGCGGATGTCAAACACCTTCATAAAATCGTCCGCATAGAGGTCCCAGTAAAAAATGACGTAGTACAGCCTGCCGCCGATTATACCCATTGGGACACCCAAAAGTATCACGTCCAAAATGTTATCAGGCGTGAACCCGAATTGCTTTGCCCGCTTCGAAGCATAAATGACAGCAAGCAGGAAGCCAAATGCGATGATTATGCCGTACCAGTAGATCCTGAACCCGCCAATACTTATATAGTTGGACGGGTTTATTGTGAAATCCCCCAGCATTGGAAATGATATTGCGGCTTGAGACATAGTATCACCTCTCGATCTCGTTTACCGATGATATAGCGAGCAGTTCCGGCCGCATGTATTTGGCCAGGAATCCCCGCACATCCTCGGAAGTGACGCTCTCTATTATTTCGGATGATTTAAAATAATCATACCCGTCGAAAGCGGCGACAGCAATATTATAGCACACACTGTCAAATGAGTTGAACCCACGGAGTTCCCGTCCGTAAAACGCTTTCTTCCTCCTTATGAAAAGGTCTGGATCCAGCCCCGTGGTGATCAGCCTCTCCGCCTCATCCAAAACCCTCAGGCACACCTGTTCAGGGTTTCGGCTCTCACCTCCGAAGGTGAGGTATGAGACTCCTGCCGTAGACTCAATATCAAAACCGAATGTGTCGTTTATAAGTCCCTGGGAATAGAGGTTATTATAGAGGGGCGACGAGCTTCCCATTAGGATGCTCAGCGCAAGAGAGGCCGTGTACTGAAATTTCAAGCTATCCTGTCCCTTACGGCTTTCACCAGTTTTTATCCCCGCCATAAATATTGGCGCGCTGACCTCCATATTGCTTGAGGCGTGGAGGTTTTCCGGTGCCTCCTTCTCCGGCGCTCCATAATCTCTCTCCGCAGCGGGAGCATTATAGTCCGGCAGCACTTCTACTGCCGTCTCACGCACCCTCGCCGGATCCTGATCCCCCACAACAACCAAAACCATATTTGACGGAGTATAAAAGGCGCGGTGGCACATGTAGAGCACCTGGCTGTCTATATCCTGTATACTCTCAACTGTTCCGGCTACCGGATCACGGACTGGGTCCTCCCTATATAGGCACCGCAGCAATCCATAGTATACAGCGGTGTCAGGGTCATCCTCCACCATCTTTATCTCCTGGGCAATTATCCCCCGCTCCTTCTCAACGCTCTCCTGCGTGAAGTACGGGGTAGACACAAATTTAAGGAGCAGCTCCAGATTTTCTGAGAACATGTCCGTACTCTCAAAATGGTACGCAGTCATGTCCGTTGAGGTAAACGCATTTGCAGAAGCGCCGCGTCCTGAGAGCGTCATCATGGCGTTCTCAGCCCCCTCCACGTCGAACATTTTGTGCTCGAGGAAATGTGCGACTCCGGCCGGTGTGTCGACCCAGCCTTCTCCTGTGTCGAACCGCCTGTCGGCGCCGCCGTAGTTCACCGCGAAAAAGGCCATGCTCTTTTTATAACCAGGCTTTGGTACAACAAAGAGTTTCAGCCCGTTGGGAAGCACCTCATGCCAGACACATTCGCCGATCCTGCCGTATTCAGATAATTTAAGCATCCCGTTCCTCCCCAGTAAGGAAATACACAGTATCAAGTTTAGCGTGAGAAGCAATACCGGATACCTGTTCTGCCGTCACGAGTGCCGCCATTGCCGCCAGGTCCTCCGGCTCAATTGAGAGCCCAAGTATGCTCTTATCCAGATACAAACTCTCAAGCCCACCCGGCTCATCTAGAGCCGAGTACAGCGCGTTCACTACAGCCTTCTTCGCGCCCTCCAGTTCCGATTTGCTTATTTCACCATTTTTCACGGCCTCAAGCTGCCGCTCTATCTCATCCATGGCCTCCTGGTACTTTGAAAACTCTATTCCCGAAGAGACGAACATAGCCCCCTTCAGCCTGTCGACTGACGAACTGGCATAGTAGCACAGTGAGAGCCTCTCCCTGACATTCGCAAAGAGCTTCGAGGTGACAGCGCCTCCATATACTGCATTAAACACCATAAGTGCCGCGTGATCCGGACGTCTCATGGCCTCTCCCAGCCTGTAGCCCATCACCAGTTTTCCCTGGCCAACGTCCATCCTCTCTGTGACATATCTCGCCTGCGCGGTACTGTCTGAATCCGGTACATGCGTCTCCGGCACCGGTCTTACCGCGGCTCTCGGCAGGCCTGAAAGGGCCTCCCTCACAACACGTTCAACATAGTCATGTTTAGCCGCGCCGCAGTAGAAAACACGCATTGGTGATGTGGCCAGCAGTTCCTTATAGTGCTTGGTCAGCGAGTGGACGGTTATTTTCTCAGCCTCCTGCAGAGATCCCATTGTGTTTATGCCGTAGCGCTCTCCTTTGAACATGAGCTCCACAAGGCGTCTGGAGGCGTATACGCGCTTATCATTTATCTCCGCTTTTATATCGCTTATAAGGTTCTCCCGCTCGGTATCCACATATTCCGGCCGCAGCCGGCCGCCGCTGGTGGCTGGAGAGAGCAGCATCTCGCCCATAAGGCCGGCCGTTCTCTCCAGTACCTTCTCTCTTCCCGGCAGGAAAGCGTCATCCGGGAAGTCGGCGTAAAATCCCAGGCACTGTATCTCCCCTTTTTTCCTAAGCGCAGGTACTATCCTGGCGCCGTACATATCGTCCAGCTCCGCGGCAAGGCTCTCCATATTTGGAAATCTGGCTGTGCCACGGCGCAGCACATCAGGGAGCATGGCATTCATGGAGGCCGTCTTTTTATCCAGCTCAACCAGCAGTGTCATTGAGAGGCATCCTGTTTTAAACTTCAATGTATGGATGCAGGTGAGCTCAACTCCTGGCATAATTTCTTTATTGTAAACCTCCTGCACAAAAGCACCTCCACTCTTTCCCAATGGCTTAACAGCCAATCATTTCATTTTCTGCCATTATACTACACATTCCCCGTTGTGGAAATAAATTTATTATGAATCTTCAGTGGATATCCATTTCCGTCATATTCCAGCCCATTTACTTGTATCTCACATTCAAATCCCGTTGGTTTTATAACTATATCAAGTTCATTCTCAGCGGCATGATAACGTATTCTGCAGGTACCGAACCCCTCCGGCAGCCGCGGCTCGATAAACAATCTGCCGTCACGGGCGTGAAGGCCAAGCAGTTCCTCTGTCACCGCTCTGAAATACCATCCGGCGGAACCGGTATACCAGGTCCACCCCCCGCGTCCCTCATGACCGGAGGCGGAATAGACATCGGCAGCGATCACGTATGGTTCAGCCCTGTATATCCCCTCGTCCCGGCCCGCAGGAGACAAAGCCTCAAGCAGCTGGGCTCCTTTTTCAAGTTCCCCCTGGCGGAGCATGGCTATGGCCAGCCATATGGCGCCGTGGGTATACTGTCCGCCGTTCTCCCGGTATCCCGGGGCATAACCTTTTATATATCCCGGGTCTCTGGCTCCTGCGTCAAAAGGCGGATCAAAGAGCTTTACTATCCTGTGTTCCCTGTCGTAAAGCCTACTCCAGGCAGATATGAGAGCCCTGTGTGTCCGCTCCCTGTCAGCTCCCGCAAATACAGCGAAGCTCTGCGATATAGAGTCGATCTGGCACTCCTTATCTTCCGGGCCGCCCAGCGTTGAGCCATCGTCAAACCTGCCTCTCAGGTACCAGTCTCCAGTCCAAGCAGCTTCCACCTTTTCAAGAAGCTGTCTGGAGACGCCCTCATACCGCAGTGCGGCCTGAGCCTCGCCCTCTCTCGAACACAGCTTTCCAAGGCGAGCCAATACAAGAGAGCCAAACTGCGTCAGCCACACACTCTCGCCTCTGCCCGCTTCTCCCACCTTGTCCATGCCGTCGTTCCAGTCACCGCTGCCAATCAGCGCAAGTCCGTGTTCCCCTGTACCTCTCTTTATAAACATGTCCGCCGCTCTCATCGCGTGCTGCAGAAGCGTCTCCCGCTCTATAGGCCGTTCCGGTCTCTCATATCTATCCCATTCACCATCTCTCAGCGGTGGCGAGGAGATATATCCCGCTATTGTCCGGCAGAGTCCGTGATCACCTGTCACCTTAACATACTCGCACAGCGCGTACGGCAGCCACAGAAGGTCATCCGAACACCTTGTTCTCACTCCGCGTGCCCCTTCAGGTCCACGGTGCCACCAGTGCTGTACATCCCCCTCCAGATATTGCCTGCCAGCGGCCTCCTTTATTACTGACGCCGCAAGCTCTGGCTCCGTGGCCATAATAGCGCAGGCATCCTGCAGCTGGTCCCTGAACCCGACAGCGCCTCCGTTTTGGTAGAGTGCTGTCCTGGCGTATAACCGGCAGGCGATAGTCTGATAAAGCGCCCAGCCGTTTATATAGCCGTCTATTTGGCTATGTCCGGTTTCTATACTAGCCGGCATGACTCTCTCTCTCCAAGCCTGTTTTGTTAGATCAAGTATTCTCTGCGACTCGTCAATCGAGTGCAGCCGTCTTATCTCCTCATCGTCCGCACAGCCTGTTACCAAGACAATATTGCTTTCTGGCCGCAGCAGCATACCAAGCCCAGGCGTGGTGCCACATACGCTGTCCGACTTCTCTCTGTTGAGAAGATACTCCTCTTTGGAGAGATACACTTTTTCCAAGGCAGCAGACGCTGATACCCTGAATACGGTGTTCCTATACTCTCCCGCCTCGTTTCTGGCGCACAGCGCGTCTTTATCGTGCCATGTGCTTATATTCCTGTTGAGCTCGTTGTCTCCGCCCAAAGTGAGCTCAGTAAAATAACGGATCTTACATCCGTCCAGGTTTCCATCAAGCTTGATCACCAGCACTCTCGCGTCAATATCCTCCGGCACGAAGGCGGTGACGTTTGTCTTTATGCCCTGTATCTCACGTCGCCAAACGGCATATCCAAACCCGTACTCAACAACTGTGGGCCAGCCGTCCCCCGACGCGAAAAGCGAGAAGCAGCCGCTGTCCGTCACAAGTTCAAGAGCCTCCGTGCCGACTGTCGTCAGCGGATCGCACAGCCACCTGTTGATCTTCATCTCCCTTGAGTTTTTATACCACATATACCCTGTCCCGGCTTCAGTGGCCAGGAAACCGTAATTCTTGCTGGAGAGCACATGGCTCCATGCCAGCGGCGGCAGAGTGTCGCTCATCGCCATATAAAACGCTCCATCCTGTCCAATTTTGTAGGACATCGGTGTACTTCCGCGCTCATAGGCGATCTTTGGGGGGAGCTTTACATCCCGTGAGTTTTCTATATTTCCCCTCTCTATCAGGAGGAGATCACACATGGCCTCGACTGCCAGCGCGTTTTCCTCTCCCGAGTCCACAAGTGTAACTCCGCCCGGTATCCCAAGCGTATTCTCACGGCCAAGGCGGCGCAGCAGTTCTGTTATCGCCCGCCTCTGGCTGCTTCTGTAATCTCCCCCGTCGGCAGTTATTATCGCCAAGTCGGATCTTACGCCGTTCTCCGCAAGGAACGCGTGTTCCCTCACAAGTTCACAGGTCCTGTCAATGTCCTCATGTGTCTCGATCCGCACCGTCATAAGTGGTATATCCCCTGATATACCCCACTTCCACAGGTCCTCTTTTTTCCACCCGCCGTCTCTCAGCAGCTGATGGCGTCTTGGTGACCCGCTCTTTGTAAAAACGAGCCCTGTTATATGCCCCAGAGCGGCGCGCACCTGGGACGTGTTCATTCCCAGCATCAGTGCGGACGCTCCTATGCGGCTTATCGTCTGATCGCAGCCGTTATTCAAAAGCCTTTTCGCACCGGTAACACTCTCTTCTTTCGTCTCTCCTGGAACAATGGCGAAACGGACAGTACACCGGCCATCCTTAAAGTTCACTGGCACTACGGATATGAGCTCCATCTCCGGAGAAGTCTCTTTAAACTCGCCCACATCCAGACGGTCCCCTCTCTGACGCTGAGTGATACATCTCATCTGTCCATCAGATGCCAGCGTCATATAAATGTGGCTGTTTCCGTCCTTTGGACGTCTGTGCACTACGATCATGCCGTCATATTTAGCCGCTTCAAGTGACAGTTTTGAAAAGGATGGATGGGACTTATAATCTGCCGCTCTCTGGAGCACCGGCTCTATACGGCATATAAGTTCATATTCTCCCTCCGGCCTGCCGTCGGGTATGAGTTCCACCGTCCTTATCTCCCCGTCGCCGCCCGCCGGCACAGTTGATGTGACGCAGGCGCTGACCCCATTGGCCCTGGTGAGTATGCTTCCGGCGCCGTCCGAAAATTCCCAGGCATAGGCCGCTTTATCGGAGTACGCTGGCGCCGGCTGGAGAGGTATATATCCACCCGGCGTTTTAAGATAAAATTCCACCCCTGAGCCGTTATATGGGTCAGTATCAAAGCGTGTCAGCTCTATATTCCCCCAAGTCGAACGGCTCTTGCCATTCTCCGCGATAAGCAGGCTGTAACTCCCGTTCGACAACGGGAGACACTTGGGTGCAAAACTGTCCACATTATCTGACCGCTCCTTATACCCCATGCCTTCCCTGCGGCTGGGTTTTTCCGGTACCTCCCTGGGAGGCTGCCGCAGGACGATTTCCCCGCTGGGCACGCGCTCCTCCAAAAGCTCGGAATATGCGGCCATACGTATATCAGACATAAACCGCTTTGGCATGATATCTCCGCAGAGCAGGTTCGCTATCGCAGCAATACTCATCCCCAGGTGGTGTGCCATATACGTCCTGACAATCTCAAAGCCGCTTCCACCCTGCCTAGAGGGAGTATAGTCCAGTGCCTCATAGAAACCGTATTTTCCAACAGCTCCCAGCGATGCGAGGCGGCGCAAATTCTTTACAGCACCTCGCGGCTCAAGGCTTAATGCAAGAAAGGTGGAATATGGCGACACAACGATCTCCTGATCCATCTTTCTCTTCAGAGCTAGTCTCTGCACACCGTGAGCTTTATACTTATATGAGAGGCCAGGGTCAAATGCGTAATAGGCACTCTCAGATATCCCCCAGGGCATGCCTGGATGTGCCTTCCTCTGAGCATAGATGCAGAATCTTGAGCTCTCATACAGAAGTGAGTCCGGATAGCACGGCAGGACCAGATTCGGCATCAGGTATTCAAACATCGTACCTGTCCATGATACCATTCCGCTGAAGTTATCCTGCGAGACAAGTGCGCGGCTCAGCCTCCGCCAGTGCTTTCTGGGTACCTGGCCTGTGGCTATCGCGATGAAGCTGGTCTCCCTGGCCTCACTTGAGAGGAGATCATACCACCCTTCAGTTGGGGCCGCCTTCTGGATATCATATCCTATATAAAAGAGTTTTCTCTTTTTATCAAAGAGCGGACGGAAATCCATAGCGTCTGCCAATTTTTCACAGCGTTCCGCCATACCTGTCTCACCCGCATCGATAAGCGCCTGCTTTAATACAATAAGGCTGCCGGCCAGATTCCCGCTGTCCACAGTTGAAACATACCTGGGCTCCATAGGGCTTGCTCCCGCCGTCTCATACCAGTTGTAGAGGTGCCCATTCCACTTTTCAAGCCTCTCTACAGTATCCAGCATCTTCCCGATTAGGCTGTACGCCTCACCGGAGCTTACAAGCCCCAGGTCTGACGCCGAAAGCACCGACAACATGGCAAGTCCTATATTGGTCGGAGATGTCCTCCTGGCCGGGCCTATCGCCGGTTCCTCCTGGATGTTGTCCGGCGGGAGATAATTGTCCTTCTCTGTCAGATTTTGAGAAAAATATTTCCATATATCACTGGCGCATGCCATAAGGAATCCCCTGTCCGACTGGGAGATCTCCCTGCTGCGGCGTATCTCACGGCTCAGCGCCCAAGCGTATGCCGGAGTTACGATCCACACAAGGCCCACCGCTGCGGCAGCCGCGTACGGCGAAAAAACTGCGGCAAGTATACCTGCTATAGGGCAGGCGGCCAGCTTCAGATAGTTTACCGCTATAGTATTTCCGTGCCGCCGTTCTGCCTCCGAGGAAGTGACCCAGTTTAGCATGTTCTTATGAGATATCATCATCCGGTAAACAGCCTGGGCTATGGCCTTGAACTGGTTCCATGCCTCGGCCGGCAGCAGCATAAGACGTATTATAGTCTGCATCATACCACCGGCGATTCCGGATATAATGGCGGACTGGTATCTGGCCTTTGTCCTGCCGTCGTGGTGGATTATTATATCAGCTGAAGTCAGGAGAAGCCCCGTCATCTGTGCCGCCACGGCAATTGCAGCGGATATCAGTACACCACTGCCCGATATGAGCATACCCGCCATCAGGGCTGTGAATATCATGACCGGGACAAGGCTGCGGCGAAGATTATCAAATATTTTCCATTTGTTGATATCCCCAATGTTGTTTATAACGAGTGCACCATCCCTGTTTTTCACACGCCTGGTCATCCACCTTATGTTCTGCCAGTCACCTCTCGTCCATCTCTCCTGCCGGGCGAAGTAGGATGTCACTTTGTATGGGTAGCCGTCAGTCAGCTCTGTATCGCTCAGGTAGGCACACCGCATGTAGGCCCCCTCCAGGATATCGTGGGATAGGACCTGGTTTTCCGGAAATGTATCCTCCAGAAGCCTGGCATACACCGGGACATTGATGAGCCCCTTACCCATGAAAGTGCCTTCGCCGAAAAGGTCCTGATATACATCTGACACAACTGAGTTATATGGGTCTATTCCCCCTTGGCCGGCGAATATTCTTGTGAAATCTGATCTCCCCGCCGCCTGCAGGTCAACCGATACCCGTGGCTCAAATATCCCGTAGCCCCTTACAACCCTGCCCTTTTTCTCGTCTATCTGGGGCGTATTTAATGGGTGCAGCGCCGCACCTATCATCTCCATGGCACTGCCGGCGGTGAGACGTGTATCGGAATCAAGTGTCAGTATAAAGTTTACGCCATTAAGTTCCCTCTCGTCGCCAGACAGTACGCTTAGCGTACTCTCCTGCCCGGACAACAGTTTCACCAGCTCTGAGACAGCGCCGCGCTTCCTCTCCTTTCCCATGTATCTTCCAGACGACTCATTGTACTCCCTGTCTCTGAACAGCAGGAAAAAACCGCCGCCGTATTTCTCATTTAATTTCCCAACAGCCTTGACCGCCTGCTCCAATATCACCGCGTCTCCGCGCTCCCTCTCCATGCCTGACTCGCAGAGATCTGCCAGTATTCCAAAGAGCAGGTTTCCGCACGGATCACGGTTTGTGATACTGTACTCCTCAAGTAAATGCGCAAACCTCTCTCCCGATCTCTCGTCTGTAAGCAGCGCAGAAATGACACATATGGTCCTGCCGCTCTTTGGTATGCCTCTCTCCAGATCAATTCTCGGGAGACGCGCCGGTTTCTTTATCCGCAGGCAAACGTAATCCACAATGTTCTTTACTATCTCAGAGATCGGTATCAGCAGCAGTATTGATATCAGAACTGTCCTGAGCCAAAATCCTATTAATAAGGTCAGAAAAGCTGAGATAAGCGTTATTGCCGCGATATAAGATGTCCCAGATGCTGTGCCCTTCTCCTTCCCCAGCGGCTTTGTAAAAATATAGTATCCTACGTGGCGCTCCGGCCCCTGTGTACACATGCCGACGATAGTCCTGGCGGCTTCATACTCGCTTATCCCAGCCTTTTCCGCTGCCTTCGCCAGGGTTCTTCTATAGTCATGGCGTGTGTCGTCGTCCATCATTGGATATATCCCAGCAGGGTCATCTCTCAGCGCTTTTTCCACCTTATTTACTTTTTCAAGCAGGTCTGAAAGGTCAATTTGGGATATCAGCCTCAGGGATGTGAACACATTTTTCAAAAGCTCCGTCAGTTCACCCTGCACTTCGCTATCTTGAATCTGCCACTTTTCCGGCAGAACGCTGTCCAGGAATGAGACAAGCTCCAGCTTTAGAAAAGCGGTAAATACAGACAGTTCCCTCTGAGTCAGGTCTGATACCTTCTGATACTCCTCAAGGAATACGCCTATCCTTTCCTGGGTGACCTGTCCTCTCCCTGAGCGGATCAGTGCCGCCGCAGCTTCTGAGGCCACCGCCCTGCGTTCAGATCCCTCTGCTGCGCTGAAAGAACCGGCCCGCTTCATTATCTCGGCACCGTCTTTTCCCTCCCGTTCGGCTATATACCAGTTGTCTGAGAACCATTCCGCGGCCTCAGATGCCTCCGCAGTACCTGCCGGTATATTTGATAGCTTCCTCTTTAGGCGGCGCAGGGTTTTTAGACTCGCGTTGGCTATCTTTCCGCCGCTGATATACCCCTTTACACTCATACTGGCCGCAGTGTTCCTAGCGAAATTGCCAAGTGCCTCCAGCTCCAAATATAACCCAGTGTCTTTACCTAACATGAGTATCTCCTCTTAATGTATGTGTACCGGCTTTTCCAGCCGTATCCATTT
>CALXAF010000085.1 GCA_944386185.1 uncultured Oscillospiraceae bacterium | reverse complement strand
CTTTGGTGAAAGGCTGTCCAGAAATATATCAATGGTTTTTGAGAGTTCCTTTTGGTCAAATGTCTGTTCAACATCATCCCTGCCGGATACCAAGTCTGAAAGTTCATCCAGAACCACAGGCAATTCTCCGCCACCCCGTTTACCGGCGGTGTTGTGTTTAAACCTGTTAAACGACAGGTTCCTTGTAATTTTTCCGAGGAATGCGGACAGGTAATTTGGCCTGTGGGGCGGCATTGAGTTCCACGCGTGGAAATAGGTGTCGTTAACACATTCTTCGGCATCCTCCTGATTGCCTAATATGTTTTTAGCAATCGCGGTGCAGTAGTTTCCGTACTTGTCGGATGTGGCAAGGATGGCCTGTTTGTCCCTATTCCAGTATAACTGGACTATCTGCGCATCATCCACCAGCGTTCCACCTCGCTTTCTTATGGAGCCTTTCACCTATATACACAACTTTTAAATTGAAATCTCACAGGGTTCATTAAACTTTCCTGTCCAATTATACCACAGCGCCGCGGCGGCTTCCCCTGAGAAGGGGAGTTGGAGGTTTTCCTTGCTAAAAGTATTATTTTACGATATACTATATATTTGAGATATTACGGTTTGAACCGCCCAATATATAGTTTTAGGGGATTTTGATGAAAAAAACGGCAAGATCAGAGAATTACGGGAACGACAGCATAAGCGCCCTGAAGGGCGCCGAACGGGTGCGCCTGCGGCCGGGGGTCATATTCGGCTCTGACGGGCTTGAGGGCTGTGAGCACTCAGTTTTTGAGATACTCTCAAACTCTATAGACGAGGCCAGGGAGGGCCACGGCAAGGAGATAATACTCACCAGCTACTCCGACGGCTCCATTGCGGTGGAGGACTTTGGAAGAGGCTGCCCGGTGGACTGGAACCCGGTGGAGAAGAGGTACAACTGGGAGCTTGTGTTCTGCGAGCTATACGCGGGGGGCAAGTATAAGAACGACGCCGGAGGGGACTATGAGTACTCGCTGGGCCTCAACGGCCTCGGCACCTGCGCCACCCAGTATTCATCCGAGTACATGGACGCCACTATCTGGCGGGACGGGAAGAAATACTCACTACACTTTGAGAAGGGCGAGAACGTAGGCGGACTCGAGAGTGAGCCTTTCTCCGGACGGCGCACAGGCTCCCTTATAAAGTGGAAGCCGGACAGGGCCGTGTTCACAGATACCTCCATACCCGACGAGTATTTTGAGAGCGTCCTTAAAAAGCAGTCGGTGGTAAACGCGGGGATAAAGTTCATATTCCGCAAGGAGATTGGCGGCAAGTACAGGGAGACCGAGTATTTGTATGAGAATGGCATCCTGGACTATGTTGCGGAGATCGCTGGGGAGGACCCGCTGACACAGCCGTATTTTATCGAGGGTGAGCGGCGCGGCCGAGACAGGGAGGACAAGCCCGAGTACAAGGTGAAGCTGTCGGCGGCTTTCTGCTTCTCAAACAGGGTAAACCTCATTGAGTATTACCACAACTCATCCTGGCTTGAGCACGGGGGCGCGCCGGAGAAGGCGGCTAGGAGCGCATTTGTATCGGCGGTGGACGCATATATAAAGCAGAGCGGGAAATATCAGAAAAATGAGAGCAAGATAAGCTTTCAGGATATAGCCGACTGTCTGATACTTGTGACGAACTGCTTCTCCAGCCAGACGAGCTACGAGAACCAGACGAAAAAGGCCATCACCAACAGGTTTATACAGATCGCCATGACCGAGTTCTTCCGCTCGCAGCTTGAGATATACTTTATTGAGCACAAGGCAGAGGCCGACAGGATTGCCGACCAGGTGCTGGTAAACAAGCGCAGCCGTGAGCAGGCGGAGCGGGCAAGAGTGACAATAAAGAAGAAGCTCTCAGGGAGCATAGATATAGCCAACCGTGTCCAGAAGTTTGTGGACTGCCGCACAAAGGATGTGGAGCGCAGGGAGCTCTATATAGTGGAGGGCGACTCGGCCCTTGGCGCCTGCAAGCTCTCAAGGGACGCGGAGTTCCAGGGGATAATGCCCGTGCGCGGCAAGATACTCAACTGCCTGAAGGCCGACTACTCCCGGATATTCAAAAGCGACATTATAACAGATCTCATAAAGGTCCTGGGTTGCGGCGTGGCGGTGCCTGCCAAAGTGAAAGGGGACCTGGGGACATTTGATATAGAGGCCCTGCGGTGGAACAAGGTGATAATCTGCACGGACGCGGATGTGGACGGTTTCCAGATACGCACACTGATATTGACCATGATATACAGGCTCATGCCTGAGCTTATAGAGTGTGGGAAGGTGTTTATCGCCGAGTCGCCGCTCTATGAGATGACGTGCGGGGACAAGACATACTTTGCCTACTCGGACAAGGAGAAGGCGGACATCCTCTCAAAGCTCCAGGGCAAGAGGGTCACAGTGAACCGCTCCAAGGGACTTGGCGAGAACGATCCAGACATGATGTGGCTCACCACCATGAACCCGGAGACACGCCGCCTTATAAAGGTGCTGCCAACAGACGCGGCGCTCACAGGCCAGGTCTTTGACATGCTGCTGGGAGACGACCTGCAGGGCAGAAAGGACCACATAGCGGAGGACGGGTATAAGTATCTGGACCTGGCGGATATATCTTGACCACCCATACACAGGATAAGGAATGATGATCTTTGGCTAGAAGGAAGACCCCGGAGGAGGGGAAGAAAAAAGTATCCGGCGCCAATGTGGAAGGGCTGCGGGCCCAGGTGCTGGACCAGAAGATAACAGATACCCTGGAAGTAAACTACATGCCGTACGCCATGAGCGTCATAGTTTCCAGGGCGATACCTGAGATTGACGGCTTCAAGCCTGCCCACAGGAAGCTCCTTTACACCATGTATAAGATGGGGCTCTTAAACGGCGGCAGGACAAAATCCGCGAATATAGTCGGACAGACCATGAGGCTCAATCCCCACGGGGACGCGGCGATATATGAGACGATGGTGCGCCTTTCAAAGGGTTATGAGGCCCTGCTGCACCCGTTCATCGATTCAAAGGGCAACTTTGGAAAATTCTTTTCCAGGGACATGTCCTATGCGGCGTCCAGGTACACTGAGGCAAAGCTTGCCCCCATATGCGCGGAGCTCTTCAGGGATATTGACAGCGACACTGTGGATTTTGTGGACAACTACGACTCCACAATGAAGGAGCCCACGCTTTTGCCCACCACGTTCCCGAACGTGCTCGTCTCAGCGAACACGGGAATAGCCGTGGGAATGGCCTCAAACATATGTTCCTTCAACCTTGAAGAGGTGTGCAGGACGGAGATAGCGTATCTCTCAGATCCGGAGTGCGATATCGCGGCCACCCTGACGGCGCCGGATTTCCCTACCGGAGGGGAGGTTATTTACGACGCTGCTGCCCTCAGGGAGGTCTATGAGACGGGTCGCGGCAGTATCAAGCTGCGGGCCAGATGGCGCTATGTGAAAGCGGAGAACCTTATCGAGATATACGAGATACCATACACAACCACGGTTGAGGCAATCATGGACAAGGTGGCGGAACTGGTAAAGTCTGGTAAGGTCAGGGAGATCTCAGATATGCGCGATGAAACAGACCTGTCGGGACTCAAACTGACTATCGACTTAAAGCGCGGGACTGATCCGGAGAAACTCATGGCGCGGCTGTTCCGCCAGACGCCACTGCAGGACGCGTTCTCATGCAACTTCAATGTTCTGATCGCCGGAAGCCCGCGTGTTATGGGGATACGGGAGCTCCTCTCCGAGTGGACGGCGTGGAGGATAGAGTGCGTACGCCGCCGTGTGTTTTCAGAACTCAACAAGAAGAAAGAACGGCTCCATCTCCTGCGCGGACTTGGGAAAATACTCCTGGATATAGACAAGGCAATAAAGATTATACGTGAGACCGAGGAGGAGTCCGCAGTTGTCCCAAACCTTATGATAGGCTTCGGCATTGACGAGGTCCAGGCCGAGTTTGTGGCGGACATACGTCTCAGGAATATCAACAAGGAGTATATACTAAAGCGCCTTGAGGACATTGAGAGCCTGGAGACGGATATTGCGGATTTGGAGGATGTGCTCTCAAATAAGCGGCGTGTCAAGGCGATAATAAAATCTGAGCTGGAGACGGTTATCAAAAAATACGCCGCGCCCAGGAAAACCCAGATCATCTATAATGACGATATAGATGAGGAAATAGACGAGGACCTGCCGGAAGACTATCAGGTGACAGTGTTCTTCTCCAAGGGCGGGTACCTTAAAAAGATAACGCCCCAGTCGCTGAGAATGAGCGGCGACCAGAAGTATAAGGACGGGGACGGGCTAATGCTCTCCTACGAGTCCACAAACAATTCCGGCATACTCGTATTCACCGACAAATACCAGTGTTACAAGGCCCGCCTCTCGGATTTCCAGGATACAAAGGCATCGGCCCTTGGGGCGTATCTGCCTACGGCGCTTAAAATGGATGAGGGCGAGAACGCCATATTTGTCATGGACCCGGGTGACTACTCTGGAAGCATCCTGTTTGCCTTTGAAAATGGCAAGATCGCCAGAGTGGAGCTGTCGGGCTATGAGACGAAGACCAATAGGAAACGGCTCACCGGAGCCTATTCAGATAAGAGCTCGCTGGTGTCAATCATGCCGTTGAGGCAGGAGATAGAGGTGGCGCTTTATACCTCAGACGGCCGTGCTGTGGTGTTTTCAAGCTCACTTTTGGCGCCCAAGGCCACAAAATCAACCCAGGGTGTAGCGGTTATGACGCCAAAACGCGGCAGGCGACTCACGAAGCTGAGACCGCTGGATGCTACAGGGATCCAGGATGCGGCCAGGTACCGGGTGAGGAGCATGCCGGCTGCCGGTGCGCTGCTGCGCGATGAGGACAGGGAAGAGCGCCAGATGAGCATGCTGTAATAGAGGAATAGGACGATTACAATAAAGAAAGGCGGTGACGGCTTGAGCAGGAGAATAACGGCGGCTTTTATCTGTGCGGTGATGCTGCTTTTGACCGGATGCAGTCTGGTGACTGACGGGGAATACACGGACTCATCCGCCCATGTGCCATCGGGGACTGAGGAGCCGGAAGCCGAACGCACAGTGGAGGTATCTAATTATAGCCAGCTATATGACGAGATACTCGGCCTGGTTCAGGACTGCATCGAGCACGCGGCGGTACAGTTTGTGTCCTACCAGGGGGATATTGAGAGTGACATATCAGAGGTTTGCCTCTCTGTTGCCAGGGACACACCTATCGGGGACTATGCGGTGTATTACATCGACTACAATGTCAACAAGATAGTGTCCTACTACGAGGCGGACGTGACGGTTTCGTATAGGCGCACACAGGAGGAAATAGAAAGCCTGTTTAAATTCCAGGATACGGAGACGCTTGAGGAAAGCCTGCGACTTGCCATGGAAAATCGTGAGGAACACACCGCATTCCTTGTGGAAGACGGGCAAGTGAGCCTGGAGCTGGTCGAGAGCCTCATGGAACAGGCGTATTACGATAACCCGGGAACCATATTGTATTTTCCGAAATATTCCATAAGTTTTTACCCCGAGGAGGGAGATGAATATATAGTAGACGTTACCCTTTCATTTCCGTACACGGCTTCCACAGCTGCCTCAAGGCTCCAACAGATGAATTTGAGGGCGGAGGAGATCATAAGTTCAGTCGATCAGACGGTTGGGGTATCCGACCAGGTGCGTCAGCTCTGCGGCATACTTTCGCAGGCAGTGACGTTTGATGAGGAGCGGGCCAACTCCGATAACTACAGCCGGTGGTATAGTTCTTTCACAGCGTATGGCGCTCTTGTAAACGGCAGGGCCGCAGGAGAGGGATATGCAATGGCGCTTAAACTTATGTGCGATAAGATGGGAATAGAGTGTATTGTGGTGAGGGGAAGTCTAGATGGGAGGACCCACGCATGGAACCTGGTCAGGTTGGAGAATGGGGAATTATACCATGTGGACAGTTCCATGTATCAGGAAGACCGGGAGCTGTTCTGGAATGACAGCCAGATAGGCGATTCATATTCATGGGACACTTCGGCGTATCCAGAGTGTTCTGGACCGTCACTATATTCAACGACTACGTATAGTGAAAGCGGAACTGAGCCGGGGACGCAGGAGCCTGCTGAGATACCACCGGAACCTGAGACACCAGAGGAACCACAGGACCCCTCCGACGATCCGGTGGAGGAACCCGGCGAAGGAGATATTACACCGGAGACGCCGCCGGAGGATGGCGGCGAGAGCGGGAATGAGTCCGGTGGACAGACGGACGGAACTTGATGCCTCCAGCTTATTAAAAAAGGCTTGGCTGTTCTCAAAGTTTGAAAATATATCAGAATGTCTAGAGAGGGAGATTTTTTGAAATCTCCCTTTTTTTGCATTGACATATTGGGAAAAAGCGTTTATAATGTACCCCGCTGCTAAATGCGGCTGTAGCTCATCTGGTAGAGCGCCACCTTGCCAAGGTGGAGGTAGCGAGTTCGAGCCTCGTCAGCCGCTCCAAAAGAAAAGGACACCCGGAGGGTGTCCTTTTCTTTTGGAAAGATTAACAAAGTGGGAGAACTCGCTGCCTCCACCAGTGCGGAGCACGTAAAAATGGAGGGGGGGTCCCCGCAGGGCCAGCCCTGCGGGCGGCATCTTTCTCGGTTAGAAATATCGATTTTAACCGCCTTTTCATTTTGGAAAGACAGGAAAAGAATAATAGAATTCACCTATATAACAGAAAGAACGCCTTTAAAAAATTATATTTTGCAACCGAGACGAATAGAGTTTATAATGGTACGAGCTTTATATACTGTTCCAAGGAGGAAATATGGATAAGTTTATCGAGGCCGTGGGCGGCGCGGCGCCGGCTATAGTTATTGTGGCGCTGGTTTTGATCGCCATACTGATTTTTACAAAGCCTATAAGGTTCATACTCAAGTTACTGTTAAATACGCTGATAGGATTTGTGGCTCTGATCCTTATAAACAAATTTGGAGCGTCCCTCGGCATATCACTGGGTGTGAACTGGATCAACGCCGCGGTTGTTGGCGTTCTCGGTATACCGGGACTTGCGCTTCTCCTCGTATTGAAATGGCTCATGGTGATATGAGGGGAGGGAACGCAATGAAAAAGACAGCGCTTATAACAGGCGGCTCCAGAGGCATCGGCGCAGCCTGCGCCCGTGCCCTTGCCTCGGATGGCATGGATGTTGTAATAAATTATATCTCTAATGAGAAAGCGGCCGAAAAGCTTGCCTGCGAGACAGGAGGCAGGGCTATAAGGGCGGACGTTTCAGATATTTCGGCTGTTAGGGATATGTTTGAGTCAGTTGGAGACATTGACGTGCTTGTCTGTTCCGCCGGAATAGCCATGCAGAAGCTGTTTACAGATACAACGCCGGAGGATTGGCGGCGCATATTTGCCGTTAATGTGGAGGGCGTTTACAACGCCTGCAGACAGGCTGTCCCCGGGATGGTGCGCCGGCACTGGGGAAGGATAATTATAATCTCCTCCATGTGGGGACGGATGGGTGCTTCCTGTGAGGTTGCATATTCCGCTTCCAAAGCGGCGCTTATAGGGCTGGGACAGGCCCTGTCCAGGGAGTTGGGGCCGTCTGGAATCACGGTAAATTGTGTGGCGCCGGGTGTGATAAACACTGATATGAACGGCATGCTCGATAAGGGGGCGCTCTCAGATCTGGCTGAAAATACGCCGCTGATGCGTCTGGGAGATCCGGATGAGGTGGCGGGATTAGTATCGTTCCTTGCGTCGGAAAAAGCCTCATTTATAACGGGGCAGACCATAGGCGTTGATGGAGGATTCCCGGGCTGAGCACGGGAAAAATCATGCGCTTTTTGGACAGGTTTCTTCAAGTTGGTAAAAATTTTTCTTTATTTCGCCAGGCTGCTTCAATCCGTTGACAAAGGGTAAAAACTCTGTTATATTTATAACAAATTGGGCAGCCTCTGTTTACGGCTGCCTTTGAGAGAGTGTGCGCCTATGTGCGTTTTCATGAAGGTTTTGAAGGAGCTGAGGTAATGGTCAAACTAACCATAAATGGTATACAAGTTGAGGTGCCGGAGGGAAGCACCATCCTGGAAGCGGCGCAGATAGCCGGTATCAGGATACCCACACTGTGTTATCTGAAGGATATTAACGCCATTGGCGCTTGCCGTATGTGCCTGGTGGAAGTAAAAGGCGCCAGAGCCCTGGCCGCCGCCTGTGTCTACCCGGTCAACGAGGGAATGGTTGTTAACACCAATACCCCCGCCCTCAGGGAGAACCGCAAAAAGACTCTTGAGCTTATACTCTCCAATCACCGTATGGACTGCCTCTCCTGTTCCCGCAGCACTGACTGTGAGCTGCAGGCTCTCTGCCGTGAGTATGGTGTGGATCAGTACAAATATGGCCGTCCGGATATTGAGCCGGACATTGACGATTCAGCTGTTCACCTTGTACGAGACAATTCTAAATGTATTCTCTGCCGCCGCTGCGTAGCCGTATGCCGTAAGAATCAGTTTACCGGTGTTATCGGCGCTAATGAGCGCGGTTATGATACGCATATAGGTTCCGCTTTTGATATGCCGCTCGCCAGCACATCCTGCATAAACTGCGGACAGTGCATCGCCGTTTGCCCCACAGGCGCCCTTACAGAGAAGGATGATACCGACAGGGCATGGGCGGCTATAGAGGATCCAACAAAGCACGTGGTCGTGGCTCCGGCCCCATCAGTCAGGGCCCAGCTTGGCGAGTGCTTTGGAATGCCTATAGGCACCAATGTTGAGGGCAAGATGATTGCGGCGCTCCGTCGCTTGGGATTCGATAAGGTCTTCGACGTGGATACCGCCGCTGACCTGACTATCATGGAAGAGGGGACTGAGCTTCTCAACCGTCTCAAAAACGGCGGCAAGCTTCCTATGATAACCTCATGTTCACCTGGATGGGTCAAGTTCTGCGAGACATATTACCCTGACTTCATCGATAATCTGTCCACCTGCAAGAGCCCTCAGAACATGTTTGGCGCCATTACAAAGAGCTACTACGCCGAGAAAGCCGGTATTGATCCCAAGGATATTGTTGTTGTATCGATAATGCCATGTACTGCCAAAAAGTTTGAGGCCCAGAGGCCGGAGCTGGGAGTCAATGGTATAGCCGATGTGGATATCTCCCTCACTACAAGGGAACTTGCCGCTATGATAAGGCGGGCTGGAATAGATTTTGTGTCGCTCCCAGACGAGGAGTGTGATCCTGTCTTTGGCATAGCTTCAGGCGCCGGACACATCTTTGGAGCTACAGGCGGCGTTATGGAGGCGGCTCTCCGTACTGTTTATGAGGTTGTCACCGGCAAGCAGCTTGATCCTCCGGATTTCAAGGAGGTCCGAGGCGTAGCTGGAATCAAAGAGGCCGAGTACGATTTAGACGGCACTAAGGTAAAGGTGGCTGTCACCTCTGGACTCAACAATGCAGCCAAGCTTCTGGATATGGTGCGCTCCGGCGAGAAGGACTACACCTTTATTGAGGTTATGTGCTGCCCGGGCGGGTGTGTAAATGGCGGAGGCCAGCCGCATCAGCCAGGCTACGTCCGCAACAGTGTTGACCTGCGTGCCCTGAGAGCCAAGGCCCTCTACAGCGAGGATGAGGCGTCTACCTATAGAAAGAGCCATGAGAACCCCAATATTAAGGAACTCTATGCAAACTACCTTGGCGAGCCAAACGGACACAAGGCTCATGAGCTTCTCCACACTACATACGTTAAGAGAAGCATGTATTGATCAAATTAAAAAAGCTGCCGCGGTCACCCGCGGCAGTTTTTTTATAGGGTAGACATAATGTTTATGTAACTTACTTTCCAAAGAACAGATAGTCGAACATCCGACAGCAGATATCCCACCAGCCAAGCCTGGCGACGGCGTCACCGGCGACAATATCAGTCACGGCGACAGTCTCTCCACCTACAGAGACTGTCAGTGTACCAAGCCTCTGCCCGGCCTCTACAGGAGCCGTGAGGCTCTCGGCAAGCTCTACTTCTTTTGTCATGGATTGGAGATCGGTCTTTTTCACAAGTATAGGGGAAGTATCTGCCAGTACAGGCTGAACAAAGTCGGATTCGCCCAAAGTCACTGGTATGGGTGGGAGCACCTCATCCGGATACGGTACCGCCAGTGTGTAGGCGGCAAAGCCAAAGCTGAGCAGGGTCTTGGCGCTCTCAAACCTGTCGGCGGAGGAATCGCAGTTTAGTACAACGGCTATATACTCCACACCGTCCCTCTCGGCGGTGGCTGACAGGCAGTGACCGGCTGAGCTCGTGTAGCCGGTTTTCAGTCCCGTGGCCCCCGAGTAATAGCGGACGAGCTTATTTGTGTTGGAAAGGCCGAAAGTGCCGTTACGTATGGTGTCCATCCATATGGTGGTGTACTCTTTGATCCAGTCGTGGAGTATAAGCTCACGGGACATGAGGGCGATATCGCGGGAGGTGGTGAGGTGCTCCGGGTCGTCAATAAGGCCGGTGCAGTTTGTGAAATTGGTATTTGTCATGCCAAGCTGGGCGGCCCGCTCATTCATCATGGAGACAAAGGCCTGCTCTGACCCCGCTATGTGTTCGGCCACGGCCACAGCCGCGTCGTTGGCTGAGGACACCACGATGCATTTGAGCATCTCGGAGAGAACCATCTGTTCCCCCTCCTCCAGATACACCTGGCTGCCGCCCATGCTGGCGGCGTGGGCGCTGACAGTTACCGTATCGTCTAGGGAGATGGAGCCATCCTCAACCGCCTCGACTATGAGAAGTATAGTCATTACCTTGGTGACGCTGGCGGGAGGAAGCTTTTCGTCGGCGTTTTTCTCGTAGATGATTGTTCCGGTCTCTTTCTCCATGAGGATCGCCGAAGGGGCTGGAATGTCAATCTCCTGCGCTGTGGCCGGTATCTGCCCCTCGTCGAACACTGAGGCGGGCAGATCTTCATCAGGTTCTAATTCCATTTGTATGTCCGCCGCACCAGCGGTTATGGTGAGCATGAACACCAGTACCAAAAATAGGGCCAGCTTTTTCATATATGTGGACCTCCCTTTGTCTTCTGATGAAGAATATGATTTGTCCAAAGCCAATATTCCTCTTGAATTTTGAAACTGAATCTGATATACTTACCAGCAGACAAAAGAATCGCGGATATAGTTCATCGGTAGAACGACGGCTTCCCAAGCCGTAGAGGTGGGTTCGATTCCCATTATCCGCTCCATCGTCGTCGCGGACTATGTATCGTTCGCGGCGGCTTTTTTTAATCGCCGCCTCTCACTCACACCGTCGCTCCTCCTCTCCGGAGCAGAGCCGCTCCGCTGGGCTCTGCTCCGGTTTTGCCGTGCCCTTCTTCATGGATAGCGCCGCAATTTTGCGGCGCCCCTTTCTGATTTAACTTGCACAGCGGAAGTGAAGTCCGCCTGGCGCCAAGGTTTAAACCTGGCTATGATGTATTAGATCATACGATATGCAAGTTGGCTTGCCTGTACGTGGATCCTGAAGAACTTCGGCATCTATATTGAATGTCTCCCGGAGGACGCGGGGAGTCATGACCTCCTCAGGGGAGCCGTGGCAGACAATGCTTCCGTGGCGAATGGCTATCATGTGATCGGCAAATCTTGCCGCCAGATTAAGGTCGTGGAGCACCATGGCTATGGTGCAGCCCTGTTCGCGGTTTAGCTTGTATAGGAGCTCCAATATTTCCAACTGATATGCCATGTCAAGATATGTGGTCGGCTCGTCGAGCAGTATGAGATCAGTCTGCTGGGCCAGAGCCATTGCTATCCAGACACGC
>CALXAF010000084.1 GCA_944386185.1 uncultured Oscillospiraceae bacterium | reverse complement strand
TGTGTTAAGCACGCCGCCAGCGTTCATCCTGAGCCAGGATCAAACTCTCAATAATTTTCGTATCTTAAAAGCTTCCGCTTCTAAAATCTTATTATTTGATCGCTTCTTCTAGCTCTCAAAAGAATCTTTTCCGCCAGACATTCGCCTGGCTTAAAGCCCTTTCCGTTTGGTGCTTCTTTCGCTTACATTGTTTAATTCGCAAGGTGCATCCCGCTCTCAAGCTCTCACTCGCGGGAGTTTTAGATTACCACATCTTCTCTCCCTTGTCAAGTACTTTTTTTGTATCCTTGACCCGCTCTCGAGCGCTCAGTTACTATACACCCTGGATTATGCTTTTGTCAAGCATTATTTTTCATTTTTTTATCTTTTTTCCACAAACTCCATCAGGGGGCGTGGAACCCCCTGATATTTTCTAGTTTTTCCCTATGAGCAGAGGCTGAAGCTGACGCCCAGCGAGGGCCATTTCTATCGTGTCCTCCACCCTGTCAAAATCGGCCACTAGCGAACAGGGTTTATGCTCCGGGTCGTCCTGATAAAACGGCACAAAATATATGTTCTTTCTGGCCAGCAGCTCGCCGATTTTCTTAGCTTTGCCGCCAAGGGCGTCGTCTGTGGACACCGCAATGACTACCGGTCTCCCATTACGCATGTGTCCCTTTGCGGCCATCGTCACAGCGGTGTCCGTCACGCCGTTTGCTATCTTTGCTATTGTGTTCCCGGTGCACGGCAGGATAACCAGCACATCAAGCAGCCCTCTCGGACCTATCGGCTCCGCCTTCGCTATTGTGTCTATTATTTCTTTACCGGTGCAGCTCATGAATCTCTCCCTGAAGTCCGCTGCCTTTCCAAAACGTGAGTCAGTGACAGACACGTTTTCCGACATGATCGGCGTCACATCATATTCCCCACACAGGCGCTCTATTGTATCCATGGCCTTGGCAAATGTGCAGTATGAGCCGCACATGGCCACACCCACACGCAAATCCTTCAATATGTACACTCCAGTTCTGATATTATATTGTATATAGCGTTTTTTATGGCCATACCAGATGTTATTGGAGCCACTTTTCCAGGCAGCGACAGAGCCCACACAGCCCGCAACCCCTGATTTGATGCAGCGGAAAAATCAATTCCTCCGGGCTTTGAGGCAAGATCAAGGCACAGGCACTCACTGTCTATCTGGCGCAGCAGCTCCTCTCCGAGTATCCGGCTGGGGACCGTGTTCACTATCGCTCCGTAGCCGCGGAGCATACCGGCGAGTTTCCTTGTATCAATATGCCTGAGTCCCAGAGCATCTATCCAGGCAAAATCAGAGAAATTCCTCGCCGACACAGTCACATCTGCCCCAAGGGCCCGGAGTCTCAGCGACAACAGTTTTCCTATCCTGCCGAATCCTATCACTAATATCCTGGAGCCAAGGAGCGTGACAGGCAGTTCCTCCATTAGGATCTGTATCGCCCCCTCCACCGTGGCGGCGGCATTTGTGACGGCAAGCTCCTCCCTCTCAAAATAATCTATTAGCCTGATCCCCTCGGTCTCAGCCATGTGCCGGGTAGCGGCATCGATCCTGCCGGCCAGCACAGTCTGGTCCGGACGCACCCGTTCGATAATATCCCGTATCTCCACCCGCTCCTCCACCATTGGGCAGTTGAGCGCCCCGTCCCCAGACGAGGCCGGAAGCGGAAGGATGATATATCTGGCCATATCCTCTGATTCCCGCCAGTCACACACAACGCACGGCTTATGTACAGCATCACCCATAAGCGCGGCGGCAACACGGTGTCCATCACAGGCGAGCATTTCAGCGAGACGCGCCTGGCGCATGTCGCCGCCGATAACGGCAAACTCCATATAACACACCTCCGGTATGTTTGCTTCAATCCATAATATTCCACACCGGCGGATCATGTGAAATTTTCACGTTGTGGTTGACAAATCAAACCTATATAAATAAAATAGACAGGAGGCGATGTTATGGACCAGAAACGCATAGACAGGATAAGTGAGCTCACAAGGATATCCAGAACCCGGGCACTCACCCAGGATGAGCTTGATGAACGGGCACAGCTTCGCGCCGAGTACATCGCCGCTGTGAAGGCGAGCCTTGTCTCCCAATTGGAGAACACCTACATCGTTGAAAAGGATGGCACTCGCCACAAGGTCAAAAGGCGCGACTGAGCCTATACTCAGCATCTATAAACTCGCCGGTGTGGCGGAACTGGCAGACGCCCGGGACTTAAAATCCCGTGAGGGCAACCTCGTACCGGTTCGATCCCGGTCACCGGCACCACGTCGTCGCGGACTTCGTATCGTTCGCGACGGCGTTTTTTATCAAAACACCATCTCTCACTCTCTCCGTCGCTCCTCCTTTCCAACTGCGACCCGCTGCGCTGGGCTCACAGTTGGTTGTCTTATCGCAACACTGGATATCTTTTTGTCAACATAACCTAGATTGCTGCGGACTTCGTATCGTTCGCGACAGCGTTTTTAAAAAGAAAAGCGTCAGGCTCGCATTTTTGAGCTTGACGCTTCTGTTTTTCATTCAAACTATCTATTTCTGACCACTTCAGGCTCAGCACGGAGGGAAACTTTTTTTATACGCAGGTAGTAGGCGCAGGCAAGGATCAGGGCGGCTGCCGTCCAGGCGCCCACCTCGGCGTAGTAGACGGCCTCCCTGCCGAAGAGGAGAGGCAGCAGTATCACAACGCCTATCCTCACCACCATCTCCGCGGCGCCGGATATCATGGGCACCACCGTGTCGCCCAGGCCCATGAGGCCGGAGCGGTAGATATACAGGAGGTAGAGTATTGGCAGGCAGACAGCCATTATGGAGAGATAGTGGAATGCTATCTCCATAGTGGCTTCCACTTCCGCCGGGTCGCCGGATATGAAGAGGCCCAGTATGAGCCTGCCGAAGAGCAGCATTGCAGCGCCGATAACCGCGGCGGTGGCCATGGCCACCACCACGGCCGAACGCATACCCTTCTTTATGCGGCCGATGAAGCCCGCCCCCAGGTTCTGGCCCACGTAGGAAGTGACGGCAAAGCCGTAGGAGGTGGCGGCTATCTCCAGCACGCCGTAGAGTTTATTTGTGGCTGTGAAACCGGCCAGGAACAGCATACCGAAGCCGTTTATCACCGACTGTACCACCATGCTGCCCACGGCGATGATGGCGTTTTGCAGAGCCGTTGGAAAGCCCAGGCGCAGCAGCGAAAATGTGAGGCGCCTGTCCGGGCGCAGATCCTCTCTGCCGAACCTGACAGCCTGGATGTTCCGCACATTCACGAAGCAGTAAACGGCCGAGGCCACCTGGGAAATGACAGTAGCTATTGCCGCACCGGCTATGCCCCAGCCGAATCCCATGACAAAGAGGAGGTCCAGTCCCACGTTCATCAACGCCGCTACGACTATGGCATAGAGCGGCGTTTTAGCGTCCCCCAGTGCCCGAAGGATTGCGGCCAGAAGATTGTAGGCCATTATGGCCGGTATTCCCCCGTAGACTATCCTGAGGTAGAGCACTGCCCCGGGGAGCACATCCTCCGGAGTGTTCAGCAGCCGCAGCAGGGGTACCGTCCACAGCTGACTGGCCGCAGCCAAAAATAGGGCGAAGATGACGCTCAGCGTCACGGAACCGCCCACGGTCTTTGAGAGCTTCTCATAGTCCCTGGCCCCGAAGCGCTGGGCCATAAGTATGGAAAAGCCCTGGGTGAGGCCCTGTATCATGCCTAGGACGCCCCAGTTGGGAGAGTCCGCCGCCCCCAGGGATGCCAGGGCCCCCACGCCCACCACCTGGCCAACCACAGCGGTATCCACCACGGTGTAGAGCTGCTGAAACACGTTTCCCAGCATAAGGGGCAGGGCGAAAAATACGAGGAGCCTTGTGGGCGAGCCCTCGGTCATGCTCTGTATACGCTGCCGCGCCATATGTCCCGCCTTTCTGATGATTCCCAAAAAGAGGACACCGATGGGATGCACCGATGCCCTCTTTCATTTTCTGATAATAATTATACCTGTGTCCAGAGCTCCCTCAGCCTATCCGCTCCGGGTTATACTGGAGCTCCGCCCGGCCATAACTGGCGTAGAGGATCGGCGAGAGATCCATTATCTTATCAACATTGCTGGGCCGGCCCACGATCTGTCCCTTCACAACCTGCTCCACCAGGTCGATAAGATCGCAGAGTAACCCCATGCTCAGGGGATTATAATTTAATATAAGTGTGGACTGGAAGCGCTGGAAGCTGTGGCCGCCCCAGAATTTCATGCGTCCGCCACGCTCTACGAGCCATTTCTCCAAACTGATAAGGTTCTGGAGGTAACCAGCCAGAGGAACAGCCCCCGGTACCTGCATCCATACGCCGCATCCGCTACCGATTGCATCGCCAGTGAACAGCAGGTCCCTGCCGCGATCTAACGCCACAATACTCCCAGGAGTGTGCCCGGGCACGGAACATATCTCTATCTGGTCGTCTCCCATGTCTATCACAGAGCCCGTGGATATATCGATAGTGCCCGCCAGATCAAGGTTTTTGCCGCCCATCATACTCTCAAGCATATCCTTCGGAAGTTCAAACTCCCGGTGGCTCATGTACACGGTCTCAAACTCGTCCATGTGGTGCATATGGTCCACGTGGGCGTGAGTAAGTATAAGTTCAAGAGGCTTCTGAGTGTACTTGCGTATAACAGGCATGATCTTCTCTCCGGGAGTCACGCCGGTGTCAATAACTACGGCCTTGTCCCTGCCTTCGAGAATGTAAAATGAAGCGCCGCCCTCATCCAGTACGCAGTACACCCCATCGCCAATCCGGCTCACATTGAAATTAGCCATACCAGATCCTCCTTATTGACCCAAATTTATATCATAACAGCTTTACACTGTCACGTACTATGAGATTCGTGCCAATTGTTATAACCTCAGAGACCGCATCATCCTCTTCTATCTTTTCCAAAAGCCGAACCACAGCCCTGCCGCCCAGGGCCTCCTTCTGCACCCTTACTGTAGTAAGCTTCGGTGAAGTCACGTACGACATGGGCAGATCATCAAATCCCACGATGGACACATCCCCAGGTATGCTGTAGCCGTGCTCCTTGAGCGCCCTTATGCAGGAGACAGCGATTATATCGTTGTCAGCAAAAAAAGCCGTTGGAAGCTTGGGATTTTCGTCCAGATACCTGGACATATCCACATATGCCCCATCCTGTGTTGAAATCGTACGTACCTCGCTCCAGTCGCAGTCAGGCACCTCGGACACCGCTTTCATAAATCCCTCCCGGCGCTCGCCGAAGTTTGTTATGTCGACGCTGGAGGCTATGTGCCCCAGGTGCCTGTGGCCGCAGTCCAGCAGGTACTTGGTGGCGATATACGCGCCCTGTCTATTATTAATCGCGACGCTGTCAATATGGGACTTAATAAAATAAC
>CALXAF010000083.1 GCA_944386185.1 uncultured Oscillospiraceae bacterium | reverse complement strand
CGTGGTAATGTTCCGGTGACATATTGAGATTTGTAAGATTGCAGCGCCCATTCCCGGTCACGGAGAGCTTCCTGCCCAAGCGGGGCGAACGCTCCAGCAGTGTTACATTGTGACCATGGGAAGCGGCTGTTATGGCAGAGAACATACCCGCCGCCCCGCCGCCTACAACAATAACATCCATATTTACACTCCCCTTTACAAAGGGATGATATCAGGATTATTATAATATAAAATCCTCTGTCCCACAAGGAGCAGAGGCGCGATGAGCAAATGGAGAGGTACATCAGAGGAAGGGGTGGTTTAAAGATGGAAATAGTGAGAGTGGACAACGACAGAAAACGATATATTGACCTTCTCATCTTAGCCGATGAGGAGGAGCAGATGATAGATAAGTATCTCTCACGCGGCGATATGTACGTGGCTATTGACGAAGGAAAAGCCATAGCCGTAATAGTGGTGACAGACGAAGGGAAAGGGACTCTCGAGATAAAGAACCTGGCAGTGGCTCCTGATCGGCAGGGACAGGGGATCGGCAGAGAGATGGTTGGATTTATCGTGGACAAGTATAAAGACAGATTCAACACACTCCTGGTAGGGACAGGGGACAGTCCTGTAACAACTGGATTTTACGAACGCTGCGGGTTTGCGCACTCACATGTGATACCTGATTTCTTTAGGAAAAACTACAGCCATCCAATTATAGATGGAGGCGTACTTTTAAGGGACATGGTGTACTTTAAGATGGAAATATAAAAATGGCGGCTCAAAAAGAGCCGCCATTTAAAAAATCTGCAGGTTAAACTACACAATCCTCTTAGCGCCAAACCATACCCTTGTGTAATAAGAGCTGTTCAGGTCGGAGATGATGACGCCGGTGGTGGAAGTGGAGGCGTGGATGAACTGTCCGCCGCCTATGTAGATACCAACGTGGGTAACTGAGTAACCGTTCGAGGAGAAGAACACCAGGTCGCCCTGCTGAAGCTCGCTCTTGGAGACGGAGTAACCGTTGTTCTTATACTGCTGAGAAGCAGTTCTGGAGAGACTGTAGCCGAACTGGCCGTACACATAATATACAAGGCCGGAGCAGTCAAAACCAACGGAGGGTGACTCGGCGCCGTATACATAGTCATAACCCTCAAAGCTGAGTGCCAAGTTGGCTATCTCCTGGCCGAGGTCAGAAGAGCCGCCGGAACTCTCAGAGGATGTGTCGTCTGAAATAGGACGACCTGTTATGTTCATAAGATCTGAGCGTATGTAACCTGTCTTGCTGCCGTCAACGACTTTGTACCAGCCGTTGTTTATGCCAATCACGTTAAGCACGTCGCCGGTGTTGTACATACCAAGCACATCACAACTTGTGTTGGGATCCTCTCTCATGCGGACGCTGGTACCATCCACAGTGCCGGAGGCGTTGAAGTTCTCAGCTGTGAGTACATCAGTGAGATAATCGGTACTCACATAACCGACGGTGCCCTGATAATTTATCTTATACCAGTCGTCGTTAGTCTTTTCGAGGATGACAACTCTGGTACCGTTGCCAAGGACTGTGACCCGGTCATAGGAGGTGCCGGGACCAGATCTCACATTTAATGCTGAAGCCGAGATGGTAGCAGCGCCATAGGCGATATCATCGGCGGCAAAAGCTGTAAAGGCACACAGGCTGAGAGCCATGGCCAGGACTATTGCAAGAAAAATAACTCTCTTAATCTGCTTCATAAGTCTCAAAAACCCTTCCTTATCTTCAGTAATCGTAAAGTTCTCACTTGGAGGACAGAGCACGCTCCAGCCAAACTGAAGCTACGTCCATAGCGGCGTAAAGGCCGTCCTTCTCGGTTTTCTTCACTATCCGGTCACGCGACTTAAGGTCTGGGTCTGTGAGCTGAAGCTGAACAGATACCCTTGTGGCCACATCCAGATCGTCAACTTTCTTTGTATCGGTGATCTGAAGCATGATAACGTATTTGTCAGACATACTTCCGTAATATATGATGTTGTCTTTACGGCATAGGGGGTGTCCCTTGTATTCAAGGGGTATCCCTTTATTGACTGATGCAGCCATCAAGTCACCTCCAGGAAAATAACGTAACCAAATTGTAACACATTGTTTCCCGTTTGTCAACGCTGGAATATGAAAAAATGTGTACTGGTTGGGTACACAAAATATGGGGTATTTCCGCAAAAATTTCACATTATATTGCAAAAAACATAACAATATGTTGATTAAAGGCAAAACATGGCAATCTTTAGCCATATCTGTAAGTGGAAATGCATAGTTGCAAATAGTTACAAGTTTGTAACTATTTATTTTGAATTGCATATTGACATTTATAAGACAGAGTAATATCATAAACGTATGAACAAATGTTCATATGAAAGGATGAACAGTTATGGATATGAATAATAATGATATCATATGTGAGGATGAGAGCATCCACAATGATGTAGTTGAGAGCGTCCGCGGCCATATGCCGGACGATGACCTGCTCTATGATCTGGCGGACCTTTTCAAGATATTCAGCGATTCCACAAGGATAAAAATACTATTTGCCCTGAAGGAGGCAGAAATGTGTGTCCACGATATAGCAGAACTGCTGGGCATGAACCAGTCGGCGATATCCCATCAGCTCAGAATACTAAAGCAGAGCAAGCTGGTCTCATCCCGCCGCGAGGGGAAAATGGTCATGTGCCGTCTCGCCGATGACCATGTCCGCGGGATACTTGCCCAGGGGATGGAACATGTATCTGAGGATCGCTGAGACTGGGCGTTAGTGTAAACCTATCAATAAATTAAAATATATGTTTTGGAGGAACTCACCATGAAAAAAACCTTTAAGCTTACGGATCTTGACTGTGCGAACTGCGCCGCAAAGATGGAGCGCAAGATAAAGAAGATAGACGGTGTGATTGACGCCAATGTGAGTTTCATGACACAGAAGATGACCCTTGACGCGGAGGACAGCCGATTTGATGAGATATTTGATGAAGTGGTGCGAGTGTGCAAAAAGGTTGAGCCTGACTGCTGCATTATTAAATGATATGATGGGGTGAGGTCATGAACAGGAGACAGAGAACCACCTTAATAAGGATAATTGCCTCGGGAGCGCTGCTTATAATAGCATCGCTCCTGCCATTTGAGGGGTGGCTGAAATTGATAGCTTTCCTGGTACCATATCTGGTGATAGGCTACGACGTCCTGTGGCGCTCAGTTCAGAATATATTGGCGGGCCAGGTGTTTGACGAGAATTTCCTCATGTCGGTGGCAACGATCTGAGCGATGTTTACATCTGAGTATGCTGAGGGAGTAGCAGTGATGCTGTTCTATCAGATCGGGGAACTCTTCCAGAGTGTGGCGGTGGGAAAGAGCCGCAGGTCCATATCGGCTCTCATGGACATACGCCCCGACCACGCCAATGTGGTGAGAGATGGTGAGACAATTGAGGTAGCGCCAGAGGAAGTGGCCGTAGGAGAGACTATAGTCATAAAGCCTGGTGAAAAGGTGCCGCTGGACGGCATAGTGTCGGACGGTGAGAGCAGCCTGAATACTGCGGCTCTCACCGGCGAGTCGGTTCCGGTGGACGTGAAACCGGGAGATAAGGTGGTCAGTGGATCCATCAATATAAACGGGCTGATGAGGGTTCAGGTCCTCAGTGTGTATGGAGAGTCTACAGTGGCCAAGATATTGGACATGGTCGAGAATTCTGCAGACAAGAAGGCCAGGACTGAGAATTTTATAACCAGGTTCGCCAGATGGTACACGCCTGTCGTTGTTATATGTGCACTTCTGCTTGCAGTTATACCACCTCTGGC
>CALXAF010000082.1 GCA_944386185.1 uncultured Oscillospiraceae bacterium | reverse complement strand
CCCATTGGTATCCTCGCCTTTATGAGATCCACATCTCTGCCTATTTTCCGCATGATCCGCCAGCTCTTATTGCCCTCCAGATATTCCATTACGTTGTCGAGGCCAAGGCGCGTTATGGATACGGTGTATATGCCCATTGATTCGAACATCCTGGCCCTGATAGGGTCGTACATCCTGGCGATTACCGTTGGCACATGGAAAACGTTCTTGGCCACATTGGCTACAACGGCGTTTAGGGAGTCGCTGCTGGTGCAGCCTATAACAACGTCAGCTGTGGCGATACCGGCCTTTTCAAGCACATCCCTGTCGTAGCCGACGCCGCATATGGTTTTGCCGGTGAATTCCTCATTCAGCGCGAGAAAGCTCTCAGGGTCATTGTCGATGACCACAACGTCGTGATTCTTGCGGGTGAGATAACCCGCTACGCGAACGCCGAATTTTCCGCAGCCAATAACTAAAGCCTTCATTATTTCAGACCTCTTTTCTTATATTTATTCCGCAGTATTTTTTTCCTGGCTTCCTCAACTCCGAATACGATGAAAGGTACGCATACAAGGTAGAGCCATTCTATCAGGGAGATGGGAGCGGTGTTGAATATGCCGTTTAAAAAAGGCACATACATTATGGCAACGAGTATGAGCAGCTCAATAACAATGCCGGCATTTATATACTTGTTGCTGAAAAGACCGCGTTTAAAGACAGATTCACGGTCAGTCCTGTTGTTCATGGCCATGCCTATCTGGGAAAATACAACACCGGCGAGCATCATGGTAGTTGCCTGGGCATAGACCCTCGTTCCCTCGGCAGCTATTGGAGATCCGGGCCAGCCATGCAGGAAGTTTGCCAGGAAGTATCCGCCCAGGGCGAATATAGTTCCCAGAAGGCCATACCACAGGAAGCCAACCAGCATGACATTTTTATTCAAAAGACGCTCTTTGGTGGATCTTGGAGGTTTTGTCATGACGTCAGCTTCAGGCGCTTCCGCACCAAGACCAAGGGCTGGAACCATGTCTGTACCTATATCTATCGTCAAAATCTGCAGTACAGTGAGCGGGACCGGAATAAGGCCGCCGGACAACAGATACACGGTGGGGGCCGCAGCCTCGGGCGTGTTGCTGTCAAATATATATCTGAGAAACTTACGTATATTGTTGTATACTGTTCGTCCCTCTTCAATTGCCTTGACTATAGTGGCGAAGTTGTCGTCACTGAGTATCATGTCTGCGGCCTCTTTGGCCACGTCGGTGCCGGTGATGCCCATGGCAATGCCTATATCTGCCTTTTTGAGAGCCGGGGAGTCGTTTACGCCGTCGCCTGTGACGGCAACGATGTTGCCCATCTCCTGCAGGGCACAGACAATACGGTACTTTTGTTCAGGTGCCATGCGGGCAAACACTACCTCGCCGCGGAGAGCTTCCTTCAAGGCGCTGTCGTCCATTTCCGCAAGCTCCACGCCTGAAATGACCTTTGCGTCAGGACTCTCGATTATGCCTATCTTCCTGGCGATACTCTCAGCTGTAAGGCCATAGTCGCCGGTTATCATAATGATCTTTATACCGGCGCTCCTACAGAGCTATACAGCGTCCTTGACCTCTGCCCTTGGAGGGTCCTGCATTGCCACAAGGCCGAGGAATGTGAGGCCCGTCTCAATATTTTCCGGAGTGTAATCACGTATTGAATCTGGTATAGAGGCGTCACCACGGCTGAGAGGCCTGTAGGCAACAGCCAGTACGCGAAGCCCATCCCTGGCATATCTGTCGTTTGCGTCCATGACAAGCTGCCTGTCACTGTCGGTAAGCTCCCTGGAGAAAGAACCATCGTAGCAGCGGACGCACAACTCAAGGACTTCTTTTGGGGCGCCCTTCACAAATGCCAGCCTGTTACTGCCCTCAAATGGTTCATGGAGCTGATGCACAGTTGTCATACGTTTCCTGCGGGAATCAAATGGCAGCTCCATAACCCTTGGGAAATGCTGGTTGAGAATGTCCATATCTATGCCGGCCTTACGGGCAGCCACACCAAGGCAGGCTTCGGTTGGATCACCAAGGACTGTATAACGCTTATGCCCCTCGGATGGCGGTATGAGCTTGGCATTTGAGCAAAGCGCTGCCCCGCTGAGCAGAAGGCTGAGAGAGCTGCTGCTCTTCGCATTGACTACGGCCTCCCCGTCACGGATTTCTCCTTCTGGGGAGTACCCCTCTCCGCTGACAGTCATCTCAGCACGCATGGTCCACAGGTGATTCACGGTCATCTCATTTTGAGTCAGAGTACCCGTCTTATCCGAGCATATGACATTTGTACATCCGAGAGTTTCAACGGCTGACAGCTTCTTCACAAGGGCATGTTCTCTTGCCATCCTCTGTACTGCCAGCGCAAGTGACAGTGTCACGGCGGGGAGAAGTCCCTCGGGGATGAACGCGACTACCATTCCAAGGGCAAAAAGGAATGATTCCATCCACGGATCGCGCACGAGAAATACAGCGATGAGGAAGAATACAAGGCCAATGCTGAAAGATATAAGGGCTATCTGCTTTGTAAGCACATTCAGCTCTTTCTGCAGGGGAGAGAGGCTCTTCTCAGTGCTCTGAGTAAGATTGGCTATTTTTCCGAACTCACTGTCCATACCGGTGGATACGACAAGGACACGGCAGGTACCGGCGGCCGCGGATGTACCTGAAAACACCATATTTTCAGCTTCCAGATATGAGCATTCCTCATTGAGAGCATCACCACTCTTACGGATAGGATTGCTCTCGCCTGTGAGAGTGGATTGATCGGCCTTAAAGTCGTTGCTCCTGAGGATTCGTGCGTCCGCGCTTATTTTGTCCCCCTCTTCAAGTATCATTATATCACCGGGGACAATATCTGAAGCCAGTATTTTTTTCTCCTGTCCATCCCTTATTACTCTCGCATAGGCAGGAAGCATCTTCTGCAGGGCGTTAGTGGCTTTCTCGGCCTTAAACTCCTGAAAGAATGAGAAAAGCCCGTTTATAAGATTGACACAGAAGATAGATATGCCGAGCTCAAGAGCTCCTGACAATATGGCCATTATGCCGCCTGCCCACAGCAGCAAAGCCATGAGGCTCGTAAAATTTGTCAGAAGCTTACTGAGCATGCTTGCCTGTTTCTTTTGAGCTAACTCATTTTTGCCGTATTTCTCCAATCTCGCAGCCGCCTCCGCGTCAGAGAGACCGCGCATATCAGAGCCCATAAGCCTGCACGCCTCAATTGGATCGGCGCGCAATATTCTGCTTTTGATTTCAGAAATATCGGCGGCTGAATTATTTTTCTCCATTTTATACTCCTGATAAAAGATGATAATATTACTGAAGCGAGGCCCTGGGCATACGTCCCAGGGCCTCGACAACCAAAGGATGCACACCCATAAAAAATATGATGAAGTCCTGTGACTCCCACTTTTTGAAATACTGAATTACCTGACCTCCTTCTTGAGCGTATCGCTGGCTTAAGGAAGTAAATAAACTCAGGATTATTCATCATGCGCTTCGATAGTGGCAAGTATATATTGGCTGTATGGGAATGTCAACAATAAATGTCATATGATAACATTTCTGCGCGTCTACTAGATTATTATGTGCAGGCATATAAAAAAGTGCATCAGGATACATAGGTCCTGATGCACTTTCTGTTGATAGTTCGAAATTTAATCAGCATACACATCGATATTTCCGCTGGTGGTACTGATATATATTGGGACTTCGCCGCCAGTGAGGCCCTGATCTATGTCTATGCTGCC
>CALXAF010000081.1 GCA_944386185.1 uncultured Oscillospiraceae bacterium | reverse complement strand
TGGTGCGACGACGACGGGCTCCACCGCTTTGCGTCCTCACTCTACGGGCAAGTCTCGGTGCGAGGTAAAACCTCACACCTCGCTGCCACGTAGGCTCGTCCTTGTCAAAACGGACAAAGGCTTGTCCGTTTTGAAGAGGAGGAGTGCGCCGCGCCGTGAGAAGCGAACTGCGTGAGCTTCGAGCTTGGCCGGTGCAACGACGACGATGCCGCACCCGGTGAAAAGAAAAAAGCGGCTGGGGAAGTTTCCCCAGCGTCCCTCTTTTGGGCGCAGTGATTATTCTATATTGTGCATATCCAGTCACTACAGGCAAGCCCTCGAGTCGGGCAATAATCGTATTGTCTGGCACTCCCACTACGCCAAGGCGCTTACCCTGGCGGTAATCGTTAGACTGGTGTCCCCACTGATTTTGCTAAGTTTAAGTTCTTGCACCCAATGGCTTCCTAATATTCCGAAGGACTTTAATAGGAGCCCTCCCGCTTGAGCCCAGCGCAGCGGGTCAAGCGGGAAAAGGACGAGCCCATATGGCCGTGAGGTGTGAGGTTTTACCTCGCACCGAGCCTGGCCTGTGGAGCGAGGACGCCGCGGCCGGCTTAGCTTGCCTATCTATTTAACCCAGTTGCTCCAACCTCTTCAGCCACAGCTTTGCCACTGCGTCCGACGGCATCCGCCGCGTCGTCGCAAAGTCCGCTCATGCTCTCTTCCGCCTACCGGCGAAAGTTCGCTTCGCTCCCTTGCTCCTCCTTCCCCCAGCCGTGCCAAAGGCACGTCCGGGGACCCCATTTTTCAGCGACTGGCTTAGCTTGCCTATCTATTTAACCCAGTTGCTCCAACCTCTTCAGCCACAGCTTTGCCACTGCGTCCGACGGCATCCGCCAGTCGCCGCGGGGCGACAGGCTCACGGAGCCGACCTTTGGCCCGTCCGGCAGGCAGGAGCGCTTAAACTGCTGGGCGAAGAATCGTCTTACAAATGTTTTCAGCCATTTCAGTATCGTCTCCCTGTCGTACTCGCCGTCGAAGGCGTACAACGCAAGGCGGAATATCTTCTCTGGCGGATATCCCCAGCGGAGAAGGTAGTACAGGAAAAAGTCGTGGAGCTCATATGGCCCAACCAAATCTTCTGTCCTCTGTGCTATCTCCCCGTCCCGGGCCGGCAGAAGCTCCGGGGATACCGGTGTCGCCAGTATGTCCCTGAGCGTCTCTGCCAGGTCCTCGTCGCCGCATGTCTCGGCGTACCAGTCCACCAGGTACCTGACCAGCGTCTTTGGTACGCCGGCGTTCACCCCGTACATGGACATGTGGTCCCCATTGTATGTGGACCAGCCCAGGGCCAGCTCTGAAAGGTCCCCGGTGCCCACCTGGATGCCGCCGATGGCGTTAGCTATGTCCATTATCACCTGTGTGCGCTCCCTGGCCTGGGAGTTTTCAAATACCACATCGTGGTCCTCCATGCTGTGGCCTATGTCCTTAAAGTGGCTCATGACGCTCTCGCCTATGTCCACTGTCATGAGCCTAGCTCCCAGCTTCTCAGAGAGGCGGACGGCGTTTGACCGTGTCCGTTCCGTGGTGCCGAAGCACGGCATCGTAACGGCCACCAGAGCGTCACTCGGAAGTCCCATCATCTTTGCCGTCCTGGCGCAGACTATCATGGCCAATGTGGAGTCAAGTCCCCCGGACACGCCCACCACCATATGATGGGAGTCCGTATGCTCCAACCTCTTTTTCAGTCCATAGCACTGGATGTCCAATATGTCACTGCACCGTTCCGCCCGGGCATGGGCGTCGGATGGTACAAATGGATTTTTCGCCACCTGCCTTGTGAGCGTCGTCTCCTCAATCGGCAGGTGGAAAACCGAGCAGAGGAGTGTGCCGCACCTTTCCGTATCGTTCTCCATCTTATATGTGTTCATCCTGAGCCTGTCGTGGGAGAGCCTGCCTATGTCCAGCTCCGACACCGTCAGTCCCCTGCCGCATCTGCTCTCAGCCAGGATAACACCGTTCTCCGCGATGATATCGTGTCCCCGGAACACCATGTCCGTGGTGGACTCTCCATCTCCCGCGTCGGCATAGACGTATCCGCACACCATTCTCGCGGACTGGCCCGCCACAAGTTCACGCCTGTAGGCGGCCTTTCCAACCACCTCATCCGAGGCGGACAGGTTCAATATGACTGTGGCTCCCGCCTGGCAGAGATACCTGGATGGCGGATCTGCCGACCAGAGATCCTCGCATATCTCCACCCCTACTGTGAGCCCCGGCACATCAATACACTCGAACATCTGCTGGCCAACAGGAGCCCACTCGCCCGGGAATATCTCAACACTCAGGTTCATGCCCCTCTCAGGAACAGAAAACCATCTCTGCTCATAAAATTCCCCGTAATTCGGCAGGTAAGTCTTCGGCACCAGCCCCAGCAGCTTTCCGGAACATATGACAGCGGCACAGTTGTAGATCTTTCCCCCGGTCCTTACAGGCAGCCCCAGGGCACAGAGCATCTCAACATCCCGCGTCTCGCGTATCACCCGCCGCAGAGCCTCCATGGCCCCGTCGATGAGAGTCGTCTGGAGGAAAAGGTCAGAGCAGGTGTATCCGGTAAGGCACAGTTCCGGGAAAACGCAGATCTTGACCCCCGATTTCGCCGCCTCATGTATAAGGTCTATTATTTTGCCCGCGTTGTAGTCAGTATCCGCCACCCGTATCTCCGGTGTGGCTGCCGCTGCTTTTATAAAACCGTCTATCATTTTTGATTTCCTCCCTTCCGGCTCACCCTTCCGCGACAAACTGGAAAAGGTCCTCGTCGTAGTAATGAATGATGCTGTTTCTAACTGTAAACATATCCTCGTCACTGGCTGTGACAACTACCTGTCCGCCCTCCACCTGAAACGAGGCTGCAGCGCCGTCCTCAAGCTTTGGGAGCATATTCGTATTCAGTTCCTCCGCCAGCTCGTCAAGATGTCCGGCATAATACTCGCTGTCATGGGGCGGTTCGTATCCCTCAACAGGCACCCCCTTGGCTGTAAACAGGAAAATAGTAACGACTATGAAAAGCCCCAGGAACAGCACACACCCAGCGGGCCTGAGCCACTTTACAAAAGCCTGTCCAGTACCCATGTCATCCACCGTACAGGTCGTCGTAGGCAAAGTTGTTCTTCATATAGTACTCCACCTTCTGGTACTGTTCCAAAAGCTCCGCAGCCTGGCCCTCCGGAATGTCTGTGAGTTCGCCGTCCACCACGAAGAGATAAAGTCCTCCCCCGGTATTTACCGCGGTCACGGTCTCCATAAGTTCCCTGTTCATTGCCATAAAAGAGTTTCCTTCCCAGCCGCACTGCTGGAACATAAGATCCATGAGGAAACAAGCCGACACGTCCGGCCCCTCGCCGGAAAAGCTGCCGCCCGTCACCTCTTTGGCCGCCTCATTTGCCCAGATGATGTATGGGGTGGAGTAGTAGTTAGCAAAACCCTCCATATCCGAAAGGTCAATATCTATCCCCAGTTCGTTGTAGACGCTGTTGCCGTCGCCGAGCCAGGGCATGTGGTCCCCGAAGAACACAACTACAACCGGCTCCGGATCATCCCTCAGGGAATCCACAAAGTCATACATTCTCTGGGTGGTGTCCGCTATCCCCGAGAGATAGTTATTAAGTATATTGTAGCTGCTCTCACTCATACCGTCCCCGTCAAGATACGCCTCTGACACAGTGGACGCGTCATCGTAGGCCCCGTGGTTCTGATAGGATACGCTGAAGTTGAAGTAGGGCGTATCAATATCCCGCTCATCATACAGTTCCGTGAGCTTTGAGAAGAAATACTCGTCCGTCCTGTCCGCATCAGGGAAATCCTCCAGAAAATAGAAGTTCTCCATCCCCAGGTACGCCTCCACGTTCTGCCTGTTGTAGAACCAGCTGTTCCCCGGGTGGAATCCCTCCGTGTAGTACCCCTGTTCCCTCAAATAGTAGACGAATGAGTTTGTGGGGGTGCGGTAATCCTCCATATAGGTATAACCGGTCAGGAAGTTCCTCTCCGAGTCCACTGTCCCTCCACCGAATGTGTTGGCTATCAGGTGCCCGTAGAAACTCTCCTCCTGGAGCTGGTGGAACGGCTCGTATACCTCCTCATATACAGGGATCTCCGGATGCTCGGACAGGTCGGAAAAAGCTTCGAACATAACGGCTATCACATTTACCCGCTCATCCTCAGGTACATCGCTGTCAGGGTATGAATCCAATATCAGTTCCGCCTGGGCCTCGTCATACCCATTTGGCGGCTTTGGGAACGCATCGGGTATGGAATTTAAAAACGGGTACATAAACCCCTTTGATACATATACCTCCAGCTCTGACCAGCGGTCAATGTCCGCCGTGTCATTCTCCGCCGCGTCATATACATCTTCGTTTATATACACCGTGAAAAAGAGCAGGGCGCACAGCAACACCAATACCATGGAACCTATTATCCTGGTTTTTTTCCCTCGCATCACCCCACGCAGGAGGAACGCCGAGAAAAGGACACCCGCTATAAAAAATGCGGCTGTGAGTATAACCCGGCCAGTTATCTCCAGCTTGTAGCTGGAGATAATGTTCGCTGTCTCCCCTATAAGCGCCAGGTCTTTCGCTATAAAAGCCTCGCTGCGTATACGTATTTTATAGTAGTTTATAAGGGATAATACAAACACTATGAGCGCAGGAAAGGTAAAGGCCGCCCAGGCCCTGCCGGTGGCAAAATAAAAGAGAAGCACCAGCAGGACACAGGGCAGAATATTCAACAGCAGTATGAGCGGCTCGTGCAGGTATGAGAGGAACATCTCCCACCCCAGCTCATCAAGGTACGACGAGCAGAGGAACAGGGACACCACCCCTATTCCTATCCCCAGAAGCACAAGCGCCGTGAACACGTATATGTAATGGGGCGTTTTGTACTTCTTCCAATAGTTGTTGCCGTCGGCCGCGCCTTCGCCGTTATTGTATAGGATTACATCTGCAAGCTTCATGTCAATCACGCCTGGGCCGCGCGGCTCAGAAGCCTACCCTCTGTGCGATATAGCTCTCAAGCTCATCTATCTTTATTCTGACCTGCTCCATGGAGTCCCGTTCACGCACGGTGACGCAGCCGTCGTTTTCGGAATCAAAGTCATATGTCACACAGAACGGCGTGCCGATCTCATCCTGGCGGCGGTAGCGCTTGCCTATTGAGCCGGCGTCGTCGTAGTCGGTCATAAAACTCTTCTGGAGCCTGTGGTATATCTCTGTGGCTGGGCCGGAGAGCTTTTTAGACAGGGGAAGCACGGCACACTTCATGGGCGCCAGATACGGGTGCAGGCGCAGCACTACGCGCACGTCGTTCTTCGCCTCGTCCACAACTTCCTCATCATATGCCTCGCACAGGAACGCCAGCACCACCCGGTCCGCGCCCAGGGACGGTTCTATAACGTACGGTATATAGTGCTCGTTCTTGTCCTGGTCGAAATACGTGAGATCCTGTCCCGAGTGCTCCTGGTGCTGTTTTAAGTCGTAATCCGTCCTGTCGGCAATGCCCCAGAGTTCGCCCCACCCAAAGGGGAACATGAACTCAAAGTCAGTAGTGGCCTTGGAGTAGAACGCCAGCTCCTCCTTCTCATGGTCACGGAGCCGCAGGTTCTCCTCCTTTATATTCAGGGACAGCAGCCAGTCACGGCAGAAGCCCCGCCAGTAATCAAACCACTCAAGGTCAGTGCCGGGCTCACAGAAGAACTCCAGCTCCATCTGCTCAAACTCACGTATCCTGAATATGAAGTTGCCCGGCGTTATCTCGTTGCGGAAGCTCTTTCCCACCTGGCAGACTCCGAAAGGCAGTTTCCTGCGGGTCGTGCGCTGTATATTCTTGAAGTTCACAAAGATGCCCTGGGCAGTCTCCGGCCGCAGGTACACCTCGGTGGAGGAGTCCTCCGTGACGCCCTGGTGGGTCTTAAACATCAGGTTGAACTTGCGTATGTCTGTGAAGTCCGACTTACCGCAGCCCGGACATGGCACGCTGTTCTCCCTTATATACTCCACCATCTGCTCCTGCGTCATGGCCTCCACGTTCACGTCAAGGCCGTTCGCGGCCACATAGTCCTCAATGAGCTTGTCAGCCCTGTGGCGCATCTTGCAGGACTTGCAGTCTATAAGCGGGTCGTTGAAGGTGGACACGTGGCCGGAGGCCACCCACACCTGTGGGTTCATGAGTATGGCCGAGTCCAGCCCCACGTTGTACGGGCTCTCCTGGACGAACTTCTTCAGCCACGCCCTTTTTACATTGTTCTTCAGCTCCACGCCCAGGGGGCCGTAGTCCCAGGAGTTGGCAAGGCCGCCATAGATCTCGCTGCCCGGGTACACAAATCCCCTGCTCTTGCACAGGGCCACAATCTTGTCCATCGTCTTCTCTGTGTTCTTCATAAATAGCTCCTTTGCCGCGGCTGGCTGCCGCGTAATTTGGGATTTAAATCGGTTTTCACCGTAAATAATTATTATACCTTATAAGGGGCCAATGTCAACTCCCAGGGGATTATCATAACTATTTTTTAACTTTGCAAAAAAAGGGCGGGCCGGAATCCGGCCCGCAAAAAAGGGTTGTGGGATAAAGATATGAGCTTACAGTCTTCGATAAAAGAGTCGAAGAAATCGGATAAGCTGTAATTAGATAATAGCTCTTCTGGATGAATTTGTAAATAGGAAGTTTTGTCGAATGGACACTAGTTTTATTTTATTCTCCTGTACGTGGCCATAACCGGCCTGAAAGCCTCCCAGGCGGTGCTGGGCCGCAGCTCCATAGCCCTTCTCACGGCGGTGACCGCCTGGGCCAGCGTCAGGCTGCCTGTTGGGTCAAACCGGCCATCCGAGCCCTCCAGAACTCCCAGGGCCGTCAGCCTGTCCACCCACTCGGCGGCCCACTGGGCTATCTCATCCCTGTCAAGATACTCCTTCACCTTGGTGTTCCGAGACATATTCACACCGCGTGTCTCCAGCCAGAGGCACACGGCCTTGGCAAGCTCCTGGCGCTGGAGCTGGTCTGAGGGGCCAAACCGGCCATCCCCATACCCCTGGAATATTCCGCTGCTATAGCACCAGGCTATGGCCCTGGCGTTATCTGTGGTGTTGTCCACGTCCTCAAATGGCTCGCTGCCGTCCGTCCAGGGCTCACCCTGGGCCCTGTATATGAGCCCTGCCAGCTCTCCCCTGGTGACAGTCTCATTGGGGCCGTACTTAAAGCCTTCTGTGTGCTCTATGTATCCCTTTCCGGCAGCCCAGTCAATGGCCCCGTAGTACCAGTCGTCCCTGTCCACATCGGCCATCAGGTTCCCGCCGTCGGACAGGAACAGGCTGACGGCCTTTGAGGGCGTTGTGTCCTCGCCCTGGGCGTAGAACTTGATGCTGTCGCCGTTTTTAAGGCTTATGGGGCCGTCGGCCCTAGTATATTCCCCGCCGTTTATGCTGTAGTAGGCTGTATCCCCGGCCGCTGCCGGCTCTATTGTCAGCCTGCCGCCTGTGAACGAGGCTGCGGGCTCCTGTGCCTGTGGCTTTGTCAATGAGGCCGATATCTCCTCCGAGCGGCTGCCGTTTATGGCAATGGCCGCCACAGCCCTCACGGTGCAGGGCGCCTCCACTGTAAACGGCCCCGTATATTCCTTCGCGTCAAAGCCTATGGGCGAGCCGTCGGTTGAGTAGTAGATAGGTACGCCCTCGCCGGCCTCTATCGTGACCTCTATCCCGCCGGGCACACCCCTGGTGGTTATCTTCGGCGCCTCAACGGGCCCCAGGTCCACACCGTTATCCGGACAGCTATAGTATGAG
>CALXAF010000080.1 GCA_944386185.1 uncultured Oscillospiraceae bacterium | reverse complement strand
ACATAGGCGATGGCCTGCCCATTGACCCGACCTTCGGCGTCATACCCACAAGATTCCCTATTGTCAGCGTCGTCTCTGTCTGCCCAAATGCCTCCATTATAGAGAGGCCTGTGGCTTTCTTAAACTGGTTGAATACCTCAGGATTCAGCGCCTCTCCAGCCGTACTTGCGTGTTTTATAGATGAGAGGTCATATTTTGAAAGATCCTCTTTTATAAACATGCGATACATCGTCGGAGGCGCGCAGAATGTTGTTATATTATACTGAGCGAATAATGGGAGTATATCATGGGCGTCAAACCTATTAAAGTCATAGGTAAACACAGCAGCTTCGCACATCCATTGACCATAGAGTTTACCCCATACAGCTTTTCCCCAGCCGGTATCGGAAATTGTAAAATGGATGCCCTCGGGATCTACACAGTGCCAGTATTTCGCAGTTATAAAGTGTCCAAGCGCGTACTTATAGCTGTGGAGAACAGCCTTTGGATATCCCACTGTACCGGATGAGAAATACATAAGAGCAGGATCATCTCCACACGGTGAATCATCCCTGCGCTCATAAACAGAGCGGAAGAGCTTATACTCGGTATCAAAATTATGCCAGCCTTCCCTTGTGCCGTTGCACATAACTTTAAGCCTTACGCTTGGAGAAGACGCAAGCGCCTTGTCCACCTCTTCACTGACAGCACTCTCTCCGGATGCGATTACGGCTGTAATTCCAACAGCATTGAACCTGTAGACGAAGTCCTTCTCTAAAAGCTGGTCTGTGGCCGGGACAGCAACTGCTCCCATCTTGTGTAGGGCAACGATGATAGGCCAGAACTGCCAATTACGGCGCAATACAAGCATAACTCTGTCACCACGCTTAACACCAAGCGAGGTGAGATAGTTGGCCGCTCTGGAAGATTCTTTCTTCATCATGCCAAAGGTGAAACGGCGTACATTCTTATCCCTATCCAGGTGAAGCATTGCGAGCTTGTCAGGTTTCTCCGTACCCAGAGTGTCCACAATATCAAAGCCAAAATTAAACGTATCCGGATCTTTGAAATAGATAGATTGTAGCGCGCCGTTGTCATCCTCAACCACGTCTACAAAACGGCTGTAAATATAATCCCCAGTCCTTTTTGACGCGGTAAAAGTCTCGACAACAGACTGTTCTGAGGTTTCTTCTCCTGCCAGAATGACTGCTAAAAACTCACAGTCCTGACCGTCTATGGCTATCATCCCATGGGGGGTCGAGCTGTTGTAAAAGATGCTGTCACCTTTATATAGGACTTCCTCATGGTTACCAACCTTTACACGCATTGCACCGGATATCACATAGTCGAACTCCTGTCCGTCATGCGTCGTTGTGTGTATCGGCTGATCCTGCAGCTCATCTGAGTAGGCATATACCACATGGAACGGCTCTCCCAGCTTTTTTCTGAAACGTGGGGCAAGGTTTGATATCTCTATCCCCTCTTCCTTTGCTGTGAGCATACCGTTTCCACCGCGGGTAACAACATATGCAGACAAAGTAGCAGAGCTGCCCTCAAGAAGCTCTGTCATATCTACGCCCAGGGCAATCGCACACTTGTGTATGAACGTGAACGGCAGATCTTCAAGACCGGACTCATAACCAGCATACTCCTCTGGAGTCATGTCCGTCATCTTGGCCATATCCTCAACAGAGAAACCGCTTATTTCCCGGAGGTCCTTTATCCGCGCTGCAACCTCATGCAGCATCATCTGTGATTTGCTCTCGACCTTCATATTGTTTCCTCCTATCAAGAGAATAAAATGCATAAAAAAACGTCTCAAAGAAAATCTTTGAGACGAAATTAACCGCGGTACCACTCAAATTGCATATAAAATATGCCACTCAAGGCTCTAACAAGCCCGTTACATTAACGCAGTATCACGTGAGCGCCTACAGCTAACCTTCAGCTCTCCAGCTCGGAAGTGATGGGCAAACGGGAAATAACAACACTGATTTTCACCAAACATCAGCTCTCTGCAGAAGCAATATCCCAGCCGTCTTCGTCAAAGCCTTTATCATATTCAAAACTGATGAGATAATAACACGCTCTCGCGGGATTGTCAACACATTTTCTGAGAAAAATATGTTGACAGTCCCGTATTTCTAAACACCGCCAGCACCCAGAACAGTTATTAAATATTTATTTGACATTGGATCTCGCTGGCTAAAAAGGACTAACTATTTTGACAACTTATAAAACATGTCTCCAAAAATCAGATCGCGAAGTACATATCTAACAGCCCTTATCGGATGACGATCATCTTTACCCTTCTGCCAACGCAAACCGTCTAAAATTATAGGCGCTGGTATAAGCTTAGACGGGGTCCAAAGCGGGTTTATAAGATATCCGGCTGTAGAAATATCCCAAATTATACGGCTCCAAGCCAAATGGTCGCTGTGAAACTGGTTCACCATACCATCAGGATAATCGTCCTGATCCTTAAGATAGAATGTCCTTTGCATTTTAGCCATTATGTCAGCCGGTCCGTCTCCGTGGAAATTCTCCAACACTATGTTGCTTAGATAAGTCCCAATTTCACTCTTCCCCAAGAGCCGTTTTTCAAGTTCCTCGCCAGATACGGAAAGCAGGGAGGCTACCGTCATACATGGGATCCACACAAGCGGCACTCCACTTTCAAACAGGCATCTTGCGGCGGGCACATCCTGCATCAGATTAAATTCTATACACTGTCCAAATTCTACTGGTTGTCCTCCTAGCCAAACCACCACTATCTTCGATATTATCTCCGGACACATTTCTATGGCTGAAGCTACATTTGTGGCAGCGCCAATAGCCATTACATACAGAGGTTCCTCTGAGGCCATCGCCCTGTTTATAAGATCTCTCGCCGCATCACTGTCTACAGGTCCGCCAACGTCAAGCATGTACTCTGTTGACCCACGGTAAACTGGAGGTTCTTTATCGAGTCTCAGCAGCGATAAAAGATGTAATATCTCCTGATAACTTGCCTCCATCCCTTCTCTCGGTGAGTCCGCCATATTTACGAGGCTTCCAGATGTCTCATTAAGTCCGCTTTCATTTTCCCGCTGAAAACAACGCTGTGAAAATGGAGCAGCGTAAATAGCTTCCACCTGAAGCCTCTCGGGAGATCTTAGAGCCCAGGCAATTGCAAACTGATCATCAACCTCATTTTTTGCGTCAGTATCAATGACCACGCGCATTTTTCCGGTTTTAGGCATAAGTCTCTGTCTATAAAGCTCTTTGCTGAGATATGGAAAAGACATGCGTTCTACCTCCTAAAAGTTTAGAATTAAACAAATAACGCCTCTGCCTGTGCTTTTGTTAGCTATATGATATCATAGATAAAAGTCTTCCTACAATGGACCTTTTTTCACTTATTTATTTATGTAGTATAGCGGTCTGCAAATTTTTCCTACATTCCCCCTCCACCTTATCAACATTGCTATTATTCATAACGGTGTCATTTATAGGTGATTTTTAATAAATTCTTTTTCTCTATTTTCGTAATATTAGTTACTTTTGATATGAGTTTTTTGATGATCCTGTAAGTTTTACTCAAATTATTGACACAAAAAAAGGTGGGTGCTATTATAAAAATAATTTAAAGTTAGGGATGTATTAATTTATGGCTTCAGTAGTTCCACAAGGGAAAAGGATACTAATAGTTACTGGCCATTACGGCAGCGGAAAAACTGAATTTGCTGTCAGCTTAGCCATGTCTCTTGCGAAAAATAATACTACTGGTTTTCCTCGTCTGGCAATCTGTGATTTGGATGTGGTCAATCCTTACTTCCGTACTCGTGAACGTACTGACGATCTCGAGTCCTCTGGTGTAAAAGTGTATGGAGGGATTTACGGCAAGGGTACCACCGCAGAGATTCCTGAGATCTCACCCGCAGTTAAGGCTCCAATGGAGGATCCTGGATGTTTCACGATAATTGATGCCGGAGGAAACGATGCAGGTGCCAGGATACTAAAACAATTTGAAAAGTATTTTCAAGGTCCAGATACCTACATTGCCGCTGTTGTTAACACTTCAAGGCCAGAAACCTCCACGCTTGAAGGTGCCGTTTTGCAGCTCAAGTCTATTGAGCAGGAACTGTGTTTAGAGATTGACGGTATAGTGAGCAATACCCATATGCTTTTGGAGACATCTGCGGAAGATGTTATCAGAGGTTTCGAATTTTGTGGAAAGCTTTGCGGCGATATGGGCAAAGAACTACTATGTGTCTGTTATCCAGAGAAATTAGTTTCTGAAAATGAAATTAGCAATATCTCATCAAGAAAAATGCCGTTAGGTATGTATATGCGTCAATCATGGCTCGATAAGTGAGCTTTTTGTTTACTTGCATTGTCCAAAAATGAAAGAAGGTATGAAGAAGGTATGAAGAAGGCTAAATTCCATGTGGAATTCAACCACGACAAATGTAAGGGTTGTGAACTCTGCAGTACATTCTGTCCAAAGAATCTTATCACAATGACTGGCCATATCAACAACAAAGGCTATATCACCGCTGTTATTGAGAATGAGGATGAGTGTATCGGATGTCTCAGTTGTGCCACGATGTGTCCTGATGGTGCGATAGCGATTTTCAAGGAGGATGAATAATATGGCTGAGAAAGTTCTTATGAAGGGAAACGAGGCTTTCGCTGAGGCCGTTATCCGCGGAGGCTGCCGCTTCTACTTTGGATATCCTATAACTCCACAGAGTGAGATCCCTGAATTTATGGCCAGGGAACTGAAAAAGCGCGGCGGCGCTTTCCTGCAGGCTGAGAGTGAACTTGGTGCTATAAACATGACTTACGGCTGCGCTGCCGCTGGCGGAAATGTTTTCATCTCCTCATCCTCACCCGGAATTTCCCTGATGCAGGAGGGCATGAGTTTTTTATGTTCCGCTGAGGTCCCATGCACTATACTTAATGTATCCCGCTGTGGCCCAGGTGTTGGCGGAATACAGCCCGGTCAAGCTGATTATTATCAGATGACCCGCGGAGGTGGAAATGGGGATTATAAAATTCCCACATTTGCCCCAGCAAATATACAGGAAGCTGTAGATATTCTCTATGAGGCACCTATGCTTGCTGACAGCATCCGTAACCCGGTGGCAGTCCTGGCAGATGGTATGCTCGGACAAATGATGGAGCCTGTCGCTCTCCCTGAGCAGAAAAAGCAGTATTCACCAGATGAGATTGCCGAGTATAAGCCCTGGGCCCTCACCGGTTACAATGCGAAGGCAGATAAAAAGAGGGCTGTTGTCAAGAGCCTCCGCCTTCAGCCAGAAGCTCTTGAGGAGCATGTAGAAAAACTTTTCAAAAAGTATCGTCAGCTCGAAAAAGAGCTTGTCCGCTATGAAGCTGTAGACTTAGATGGTGCTGACATCGTATTTGTCGCTTTTGGTACAATGTCCAGGCTCTGCAAAGAGGCAATGGAAATTTTAGCTGATCAGGGCATCAAGGCCGGTCTTATCCGTCCAATCTCCATTTGGCCATATCCTGCTGAAGCCTTTGACAAGATAGATTTTGGCACAACTAAAGTCGTTATATCCACCGAGCTCTCCATGGGTCAGATGATAGACGACGTACGGCTGGCCGTAAATGGGCGCCTGCCTGTCAGGCTCATCCATCGTACCGGTGGTATGATCCCCACCTCCCTTGAAGTAGTGGAAAAAGCAAAAACTATTCTGGAGGAATCGAAATGACACCTGTATTTACATATACTAAGGGTATGACTGAGGTCAGCACCAGCTATTGTCCCGGTTGTACTCACGGAATAGCAAATCGCATAATTATGGAGACATTGGATGAAATGGGCAAGCTGGGTGACGCCATCGGCGTTGGATCAATAGGTTGCTCAGTTACAGCCCATCAGTTCATGAATGTGGATATGCTGGAGTCAGCTCACGGGCGTGCTCCTGCTGTCGCCAGCGGAATCCGCCGTGCGCAGCCTGATAAGCTTATCTTCACCTATCAGGGAGATGGCGATCTGGCATCTATCGGTACCGCTGAGATCGTTCACGCTGCCCACAGAGGTGAGAAGTTCTGCGTATTCTTTATAAACAACGCTATCTACGGCATGACCGGCGGTCAGATGGCGCCAACCACACTTATCGGCCAGCGCACCACCACAAGCCCTGAAGGGCGTACTGTAGAGCAGGCTGGCAGGCCAATAAGGATCTCTGAAATGCTCGCTACCATAGATGGTGCCGTTTATATTGAGAGGGTTGCCCTTGATTCCCCGGCACATGTCCGGGCGGCTAAGAAGGCTGTACGCAAGGCGTTTGCTGTTCAGGAGCAGAAGCTTGGCTTTGCCATGGTGGAATTCCTCTCCACATGCCCAAGCAACTGGGGGCTTTCTCCGTCGGATTCAATAAAGTGGCTCAGGGAAAATATGATCCCATATTATCCACTTGGAGTATTTAAGGAGCCGGAGGGACTAAAAAATGACTAATAAGCTATTTTTCGCTGGCGCCGGCGGACAGGGCGTTTTGCTGATGGGACAGATGACGGCATATGCTGCCATGGCAGAGGACAAGCCTGTGACCTTTCTTCCCTCTTACGGCCCTGAGATGCGCGGCGGTACATCCAACTGTACTGTAGTAGTTTCTGACGACAAGCCTGTCAGTTGTCCCCTCATTTATGAGGCCGATGCTGTAGTTGTAATGAACGTACCATCTCTCTTAAAATTCGAGTCCCTTGTAAAGCCGGGAGGGAAGCTATTCATAAACTCCTCCCTTATTGAACAGAAGACTTCAAGAGATGATATAGAGGCTATATATGTCCCGACGATCGAGCTCGCTGAACAGCTCGGGAATACCAGGGCTGCAAATATCGTGATGTTTGGTGCTTTTATGCGCTCTATGAACATCATGTCTATGGAGACATGCGAGCATGTGTTGGAAAAGATCTTCTCAGGCCGCAAGGAGAAATACCTTGAGCTGAACAAGAAGGCTTTCCACATCTATGAAAACTGATACCAGTCTTTCCTTTCCATAAGAAGTGCCCGCCAAACTTTTTGGCGGGCACTTCTTCATTACATTAACTTTATTAATCAATATCGCATTCAAGTACATAATCGTCCATGTAATATCCATTTCCAATGTCATTTCTTTCTTCTCGTATCTGCTTAAATCCGAAGTGTTGATAAATTCCAATGGAGTCACCATTGTACTTATTAACATTTAGGAACAACGACTGAAGCCCGAGTTTTTTCCCCTCTGCCTTTACAAATTCCAGTATCGCTCTGCCATACCCCTTCCCTCTCTCCTGAGAGTAAAGGTAGTATTTGCTCAAATACATCTTATTCCCCTTTGGATAAAATGAAAAATACCCCGCGTCCTTGCCGTTATCCCTAACCAAAAAACATCTGGACCCATTTGTTATCTGCTCTTTAAGTCCGTCTACTGACTGAAACTTTGCTATCATATAGTCATTTTGATCTGATCCGATAATTGGATCATAATGGCTCTTCACAATTTCACTGGCGACACGGCTAAGCTCCTCGATAAGATTATTGTCCTCAGCATTAACTTCTATAAATTCCAGCACGTAAATCCGCCTCACTTAAGTTCTCTGGGGGCCATGACAGTGACCCCCAGAGCTTGTCTTCGTATACAATTTATTTAAGGAATCCTGCTACAATTTTTGCCTCCGCTTCCTCCTCAGTCAATCCAAGTGTGCGGAGCTTAACAATCTGCTCACCAGCGATCTTTCCGATCGCCGCCTCATGAATCAGGGCCGCGTCACCATCATTTGCGGTCAGTTCCGGTGCGGCGTCGACACGCCCGTTATCAGCAATTATAGCATCACACTCAGAGTGGCCGGCACACGGAGCATTACCAACTATCCTTGAGCGGTACTGCTGGTATGAATTGCCGCGTGCCACAGAACGGGATATAAGGTTCACACTGGAACCTTCTCCGTTCATCTCAACGTCAAACTCTGTCCTCGCCTGTTGCTCTCCGTCAGTTAATATTCTCTCCCTGATGATAAGCTTTGCCCCTTTTTCCGCCACTGCTGAAGTCTGTCTCAAAGTCTTATCAACTCCGCCGAGCTGAAGCGAATCCATCTCCAAGCAAGAATCCTCACCTAAATATATCTCTGTTACTGGGTCAATGGATTTTATTCCTAATCCACGGCCTGTGCCTACATGCTTTTCCTGATATATCACATGCGAACCCTTCTCCAGGAAAAAGCGATGTATACCATTGTGCCTAGCCGGTTCTCCTGTCTCAACATGCACGCCGCATCCCGCGATTATAAGGACATCAGCGCCTTCGCCCACATAGAAATCATTATATACCACGTCATCCACATTCCCATGGGTGACACATGCGGGTATGGATACCCGCTCCCCTTTTGTACCAGGATTAATGCGTATCACAAGGCCCGGATTGTCCTCTTTATTCTCTATCTTTATATTCTCCGTTGACTTTCTGCCTGCGCAAATCCCGTCCTCACGTATATTGTAGGCATACTCGTATCCGTCCTCATAATCAGAAACTTCTTTTAAAAGCTCTTTAGTTATAGCGTTCATTAATTATCACCACCATTGTATCTTACTTCTATCTTCGGGCACTTTTCGCAATTGCTTTCGCCGCCCAAAAGCTGGGGCATTATCATATCTACAGCCCCGCTGGCGCTTATCCTACCATCTGAAATAACAACTATCTCATCAGCGATAGACAATATCCGCTCCTGATGGGATATAATTACCATAGACCCTTCAAGTGTACTCTGAAGCTCTCTAAATACACCAATAAGATTATTAAAACTCCACAGATCTATCCCGGCCTCCGGCTCATCAAACACTGTCACCCTGGTATGGCGTGCAAGCACAGTCGCCAGCTCAATCCTTTTTATCTCTCCACCGGAAAGGGTGTCATTTACTTCACGGTTGATATAATCTTTTGCGCACAGGCCTACTTTAAAGAGATAGTCGCAAGCCGCATGCTCAGTAAGATCCCTGCCAGCAGCCAGTTCAAGAAGGTCCATGACAGTCAGCCCTTTGAACCTGACAGGCTGCTGGAACGCGTAACTTATTCCCAGTTTCGCCCGTTCAGTAATATCGAGCTCCGTGATATCCTTTCCGTCAAGGGATATCTCTCCTGAATCTGGTTTCTCTATACCTGCTATCATCTTTGCAAGTGTAGTCTTGCCTCCGCCATTGGGGCCTGTTATAACTACAAGCTTATTATCCGGAATAGTCAGGTCTACGCCCCGAAGAACCTCTGTCCCATCTGGGGCATTCCAAGTAATTTTTTTAAGTTCTAACAAGGAATAACACCTCTCTCATATAAAAACACAACTTGTTGGGGGATACAAAGCATATATACCCAATTGATTATATCGCAAAAACCCCCAAATTGAAAAGTACAGAAAAAGGAAAAAATCAAAATAAGCCCTATTTTATCTGTTTTTTTCCGTTTAGCCACATACTTTTGTTAATATGTTTTGCAATATTGTGCAATTTTACGTAGACTATACACTTCACGTGTTGTATTCTCTCGGTTGCGTTTGACAAAAATCAATATTATAATATTTTCATTACGTTTTGGTAGGTGTTCCCATTGTACATAGCAGACCTCCACATACATTCAAGTTATTCAAGGGCCACCAGCAAAGACTGTGACATACCGCATCTTGACTTTTGGGCACGCAGAAAGGGTATTGGCCTTGTGGGCACCGGTGATTTCACGCATCCTGCCTGGCGCGCTCATTTGCGGGAACTTCTTACTCCCATTGGTAACGGTGTCTACAAACTAAAAAGTGAGTTTAGAATTCTTGATGGGCGTTCTTTTCAAGACCCGCGTTTTGTTGTGACAGGTGAAATAAGCTGTATTTACAAGCGTAACGGAAAGACCCGTAAAGTACATAATCTCATAATACTCCCATCAATTGACGACGCTGATGAGCTATCCGCTAAACTTGAGGCAATAGGCAACATCCACTCTGACGGAAGGCCGATTCTTGGTCTTGACAGTCGAGACTTATTAGATATCGTGTTATCAGTCTGTCCAAATGCGGAACTAATACCGGCGCATATATGGACTCCGCATTTTTCTATGTTTGGAGCTTTTTCTGATTTTAATACAATAGATGAATGTTTTGGGGATCTTTCTGAGCACATCCACGCTGTTGAAACAGGTCTCTCATCTGATCCACCTATGAACTGGCGTCTCTCCCAGCTCGATGGTATAAACCTGATATCCAATTCTGATGCGCATTCCCCGTCTAAATTGGGCAGGGAGGCAAATATTTTAGATGGGGATATAAGTTATTCTCAACTGATAAACGCTATCAGAACAGGAGATGGTCTTCTTGGAACAATTGAATTCTTCCCAGAGGAGGGTAAGTACCATCTTGATGGCCATAGGAATTGCGGTGTGTGTCTCACCCCAACTGAAACAATATCCCTTGGAGGAGTGTGTCCTGTCTGCGGAAAAAAGGTTACAATCGGGGTAGAGCATCGAGTAGAGGAGCTTGCCGACCGCCCTATTGGTTTTCGACCTGACGCAGCAAAACCATTCCAGAGTCTCGCCCCCCTGCCAGAAGTAATAGCAGCATCCAACGGATGGTCTGCTCAGGGGAAAAAAACACTCCAGCTCTATGAAAAAATGCTCTGTGAGCTAGGCAATGAATTTTATATTCTCCGCGAGTGCCCAGCCGATGATATTGGGTTTATTGCTGGTCCGTGCATAGCCGAGGGAATACGCCGCCTCAGGTCAGGCCGAGTAGAGCGAAAAGCCGGTTTTGATGGCGAATACGGTGTAATTACACTCTTATCACCATCTGAAAGGCAGCGTTTGGAAGGACAATTTTCACTTTTCTCCTCGACTATCGGAGAAACCTCAAGATCAAAATTCCCGGCATATAATAACAGGAAAACTGCTGTAGATAGGCCTCTTAATCACGTTTCCGATACTGTCTCCGATCAACTTAATCCCCAGCAGTTCGAAGCTGTTACGGCTCCTTTTGGAGTAGTTTCAGTGATAGCCGGGCCAGGTACTGGCAAAACTAAAACGCTTATATCCCGCATTGCCTATCTCATAAATGAAAAAGGCGTTGATCCACACGAAATCACCGCCGTTACATTTACTAAGCTTGCCGCTTTCCAACTCCAGCAGAGGATCCAAGATTTGCTTGGCGGCCGCAAAAAATCTGCTGGTATTACAGTAGGTACCATACACTCCATATGCGCAAAGCTTCTGGGTGATGTGAAAATAGTACCTCAGGAACAAGCCCTTGATTTAGCTTTTCAAGTAGCGACAGAATATAATCTCTCTATATCACCAGCACGTTTGCTTCAAGATATTTCGAAGGCAAAGAACGGTATTCCGTTTGAGGATATCCCAATAGATGCAGACATCTTTAGTGAATATGAGAATAGGCTCTCTGAGTTACATGTTCTCGATTTCGATGATATACTTATCAACGCTCTTGATATTGACGTTAAGGGCCGTCGCTCATTCTCACATGTTCTTGTGGATGAGTTTCAAGATATAAACAGCGTACAGTATGATCTTATCACCAAGTGGAGCTCCACTGGTCAAAGTCTTTTTGTTATCGGCGACCCGGATCAATCTATTTATGGGTTTCGAGGCGCGTCCAGTGGATGGTTCCAAAAGTTAAAATCTGATAGGACAGATACTTGTGAAATAAACTTGACTGAAAATTACCGTTCTACTCCAGAAATACTCAGCGCAGCAACAACTCTTATAAATAATAATCCTGGCACACCACGTATACTTTGTCCACATGTCCCTTCAGGAGCGCAGGTACGACTTATAAACGCAAAGGACAGTTTTAGTGAGGGTATCTTCATCGCAAAAGAGATCGGCCGCATGACTGGCGGTATAGACATGCTTGAATCACAAAATATAAGGCAGGACCGTTCAATCAGGTCATTTTCTGATATAGCGATACTCTGTCGTACTCACAGGCAGATGGAACTTATAGAGAGGTGTTTACAACACGATGATATTCCGTGTATAGTCAGTGGTAGAGAAAGGTACCTCCATGGAACTGATGTGGTAGGTGTCATGTCATTTTTCCGTTCCATTCTCTCCCCCACTGACGCTTCAGCATTTGCATCGTCCTTGAAGTTCCTTTTTAATTGTCCCTCTGATCTCGCCTCAAAAGCAATAGATGAGTATTGCAGGAGTAGTGAAGTTGACATCTCCCACATCGAATCTGTTTTTACAGGTCAAGGCCCTGTGGGATCCTGGTCAAAAATGGCAAAGATGTGGATGGAAAAAGTTGGGTCTGAAAAACCAAGAGCCCTTATTGACTCATGGATAAAATCGCACGGTATTACAAATGGTCTTTCATTGCTCCGTGATATGTCAGTATTCCATTCTACATTCTCGGAACTGTGGGATGCCTATGCGTTAGGCGAGGAACAAGATATCAGACGAGCTTCAGGCGGACGCTGGGAATCTGGCGCAGTCAATCTCATGACATTTCACGCATCAAAGGGACTTGAGTTTCCCGCAGTATTCGTCGTAGGTCTCAGGGCGGGAATTGTCCCATCAACATCCAAAGACCATAGTGCAGATATAGATGAAGAACGACGTCTCTTATACGTCGCTATGACGAGGGCCAGGGATGAGCTTATACTAACCTGTTCACCAGAACCCTCTCCCTTCATTAATGAAATTCTAGATAGCGTGATCCGCGAGGAGGCAAAAACTCCTCCTCGTCCCATGATTCAACTCAGCTTATTCTAAATCTTTAGGTGCCGGAAAATCAGTAAGATATAATATAATAAATTTTCTTGACATAATGGCTAGGGAATGATATTATATTGCTTGCGATTTGCGCGAGTGGTGGAATTGGCAGACTCGCTAGATTCAGGTTCTAGTGTGCATTACGCACGTGCGGGTTCAAGTCCCGCCTCGCGCACCATCACCATATAGTACGATGATTTTGATAAAACAACATCATCGTACTTTTTTTATAGCATTCGTTTCATGTATTATTCTGTAGGAATAAAAAGGACGGAGAGTGTTAAATGTTTCAACATCATATCGATTCCATCGAAAAGATGAAGGAATTCTTTTTAGGAAAATCAGGTGTCATTGCCCTTGTACTCGGTGGCTCAGTCGCTAAGGGAAACGAAAGGCCTGATTCTGATCTTGATGGACTTGTTATACTCACCGAAGAAGAATTCGCAAGAAGGAAAGCGATTGGGAACACATCTGAAAGTATACATGGTTATTGTACATATCCTGATGGGTATTTCGATGTTAAGTATATGACTAAAGATTTTATACGTGCTGCTGCGGAAAGGGGCAGCGAACCCACAAGAAATTCCTTTATTGGCGCAAAAGTCTTATTCAGTTTCGACCCGGAAATTTCCGACATAATCTCCCGTATTGGTGTATTTCAGGAACAAGAGCGCGAAGATAAAATGCTGTCATTCTATGGCAACTATATGCTCAACCACATGTATTTTTTGAAGGTCTGTAAAGCAGAAGGTTACATGAGACTTCATGCTGTAGATGAGATTGTGTACAGCATCTACCGTATGATACTCCAGGAAAACATGGTGCTCTTCCCTTGTAATCGGAGACTTGAGGAGACGGTCGCTTCTGTTCCTGAGAAACCGGAGAATATTATTAAACTGGGACGAGCCGCTGTAGAAAAGCAGGACGACGTTTCTGTTGATACTTTTGCAAACGCCTACTTTTCCTGGAGCAAATGGCCCGTCCCGAAAGACATGTCAATACCTTACGCAAGATATGTTTCTGATTTTGAGCAATGGTGGTATTCCCCACGTCCACTGGTAAATGAGTGGTAGATATTTCTTGTTTTTCTGCAAATGAAAGCATCAGCATCACCGTTTTAGTGATGCTGATGCTTTTTATTATACTATAATATTTTATAGACCAAGGAGCATTGTTGCGACTTGGAAGTAGATAAGAAGTGAGATAGCATCAACAATAGTAGTAATAAATGGGCTTGCCATTACAGCTGGATCGAATCCGAGCTTTTTTGCGGCGATTGGTAGTGTACATCCCACAAGTTTTGCGCAAATAACAGTAAGCGCCAATGTTATGCACACTACAAACGTTACTGGAATTGTGATACTGTTGTTGCCGAGAAGCATAACATCTACCAGCTGTATCTTAAAGAAGTTCACCACTCCCAGGGCAACAGCGCAGAGTATTGATACCCTGAACTCCTTCCAGACCACTTTAAAGATATCTGATATCTTCAAATCTCCAGTAGATAGAGCACGTATCACAGTTACAGATGGCTGGCTTCCAGCGTTACCACCCGTATCCATAAGCATCGGGATAAATGACGTAAGGGCCACCCACTTTGATAGAGCACTTTCAAATGATGAGATTATCATTCCAGTAAAAGTTGCTGAGATCATAAGCAGCATGAGCCACGGTATCCTGGCCTTCCATATCTCAAAAACACTCATTTTCAGATACGGCTTGTCAGTCGGCGTTATTGCCGCCATTTTCTCCATATCCTCTGTAGTCTCTTCCTCAATTACATCAAGAGCATCATCAACAGTGACAATTCCAACCAGCCGGTTCTCTTTGTCGACCACCGGCACTGCCGCTAGGTCGTACTTGCTGAGGGTATTCGCAACTTCCTCCTGGTCGTCCGTCGTTGTTACTGATATAATATCAGTGCCCATAATATTCGCCACTTCAGTATCATCATCCGCAAGAATCAGAGACTTAAGTGTAAGATATCCAAGAAGTTTCCTGTTATTGTCAATTATATAACAAGTATATATTGTCTCCTTATCCACACCTACACGACGTATGCGCTTTATCGCGTCTTCAGCCGTCATATCCGGACGCAAGCTGACATACTCCGTTGTCATAATACTGCCCGCCGAATCCTCAGGGTAATTGAGGATCTCGTTAATCATTTTACGCATATCAGGGTCGGCCTGACGAAGTATGCGCTTTACAACATTTGCGGGCATCTCCTCAACTATATCCACGGCGTCGTCTACATAGAGCTCATCCACAACGTCTTTGAGTTCCGCATCTGAGAAACCGCGGATTAGCAGCTCTTGCTGGTCACTGTCCATTTCAACAAATGTATCAGCGGCAAGCTCTTTTGGCAGCAACCTGAATAGCAAAGGCAGCCGGCTCTCGTCAATTTCAGAGAACAATATGGCTATGTCTGCAGGCTGCATTGTCACAAATACGTCTCTTAGTGTTGAATACTTTTTTCCATCAATCAAGGCCTCAATTGTGGCCGCAAGTATTGTCTCATTTTTCTTTTCCATAACACCTTGCCTCCTTTTTAATTAAAATCAGGGTACAGCAAGGCACGGACCGACTATAGAATATCAGGCATAAGGACAGACGCCTGATATCCTACTACTTCGGCCAGCTGTGCCGCTACTACCGCCAGCGTCCATCCTTTTTTCACCCCCACGTTTCAAAAGTAAATCAAAATAAAAGCACCGGGAGAACCGGTGCACCACAACAGAAACGATAAATGAGCTGCACCGTTACTGGCTTTAGCATCCCAAGGGCGCTGAAACTGCATTATGTCGTACCTTGTGCTTCGACACGACCTGTTCAAACCATCTGATGGTGTCTCCACCACTTCGCGGCAGCAATCCTTATCCCTCAGGTAGCCTTACCTACCGGACTTTATCGATTAAATAATAAACCTCAACTATAATTATGTCAAGGAAATTCATGTTACAGCTGTGTAAAATCCACGTTTTTAACCTATCAAAAATACCCCCGCTCCACTGCAGTCGTGCTGGGGGTATTCTGATTAAACATAACTATACCGTTATATCAAGTTTGCAGCTAATATCCGCCGGCTCCGTCACTTGCTCAAAACCAAGATGAACAAATTTCTGCAGCGTATCGTCTTTCGCTGTACCAAGTGCCAGAGATTTCATTCCATCTCTCCGGCAGATTGATACGGCCCTACCTATAAGTTGTGGCAAATATCTCTGTTCTCTATATTTAGGCGCCAGACAACAAATATCTATCACGCCCATTCCGAGCGGGGCGTAGCGCACGGTATTAACTGCTACAAGCCCCATCATCACATCTCCTTTATAAGAAACACTGACATCATCTTCAGCGCACCTGGCCCACTCCCCATTCGGAAACCAATAGTTTGCCTCATTAATATCCTTTTGTGAAGCCCTTTCCATACGGAGATTTGATGAATCCAGTCCCTTTTCTCCGGATTTATGCCAATTTTGGCGGTGGAACCTACTATATCCATCTGTAATATGAGACGCGTCCCCCTCACTGACCATGTCAATACTGTCGGCATGTACATCCAGTGTCATCACCGCAGTATTATCACAGAATTTTATTTTAGTGATATCACTGGAACGTATACCAGCCAACTTTGCTGTCAGTGCCCTTATAGCCGCGCCATGGGAAAACATAGCGATATTTTTACCATCGTTCTCCCGAGCTTTTTCTATTATAGACCGTATCATCCTGTCCTGAAGCACATAAAAATTCTCACTTCCTTCAATGCTCCATGATGCCGGATCTAAATGAAACTTAATGAGCTCTTCCCTATCATAAAACTCCGCATTTCCCCATTCAAGATCCTCCCATCTGCCCATGAATACTTCGCGTATTTCGGGCAGAGGCTGCGCCTCTATCCCCCTGCTTCTCGTTATCGCTGTAGACGTCATCATAGTCCGCTTCAGATCACTGGAATACACTTTATGTATTGGTACATTCTTAAACCGTTCTTCCAAGGCATCTAGTTGCTTCATCCCAAGTTTTGTAAGGTTCGAGTTATATTGTCCGTGTATTCGTCGGTAAAGATTTCCTTCCGCTTCCGCATGTCTTATAATATAAACGCGTGTCATAATTATCTCCCAATGAATTCTCAGTAATTTCCTTTTACAGTGCAGCATATACAGCATTATATTTAAGTAAAATAATTAAGCTGACAACCATAATATATCATAGAGGGCGGCAGAGTTGAATGAAAAAAAGTGACAACATCAAAAACACTGTAATTCCATCGCTCCTTACATCATGTCACAGGGTTTGGCTTCCTTTCCGTGTTAGTCCTACAATAAAGCA
>CALXAF010000079.1 GCA_944386185.1 uncultured Oscillospiraceae bacterium | reverse complement strand
GCGTCCATCACATTGTAGTATATCCCGCTGTCGTCATAGTTGGGGATAAGCCCCAGGCGCCACACCGACACACCGGTAACGCCAAACATACGCGCCAGATCCACTTTGACCTCAACACTTCTCTGATCCTCATACCAGAGAAAAATGTTCTGTCCGGACTCAGTTGTGTATGTAGCGTATGGGTTCCAGTAAGTATCAGACCATCCTATCTGCGCGCCGCCTGTCAGGCGTGAATAGATCGTGGCTGTGTTTGGCCTCATCGGCGTCTCATTGATGAGCAGCCCCCGGTCGTCAGTCTCCCAGGCCAGGCTGGAGAGGCTTATGGCCAGAGTTATCTTTGACCTATCCTGTACGCCAGCGTCCTGGTCGCATATCTTACGCAGGGAGTAATAAACAGACTCTATCGGAGTAAGGGCCGTGTTCCTGTAGTAGCTTGAGTTCAAAAAGCCTGAGAGATCAGTAGCCGCGTAGTCGTGAGCCATGAGTATTACTTTATCGGCGGCCTCACCTATCGCCCTGTAGTCATACCCGTCATAGTATATCCCATCCTCAGTTGCCGGCATTACCGCCACATAGAGGGTCATGCCTCTCGTCTCAAGCTCCCGGTCCAGCTCCTCAATGAAGGCCGTAAAATTGTCCTTATGGCTGGCCCTCAGCCCCTCGAAGTCTATCGTCACACCGGAATACGGCGAGTAACCCACGTCGGCATAGACCCTTGTTGCCTCCGCGACTATGGCCTCAACAGCCTGAGTGCGCTCTTCCGCCTCAGAGAGCATTGACGCCAGGTTTCCAGATGTATTCATAACGACGCCCAGGTGCAGCTTTACACCGGCATCCCGCAGTTCATTTATAACAGAGGCATAGCCCGATGGTACGTAGTACTCATTTCCGCCAGATGTGGTCGTGTTAATGTACGGCGCCGCGCTTCCGTCATATACCATCCGGCTCCAGCCAAGGGTCACCGCGTCAAAGCTCTTGGCAAGCTCCAGCTGGCTGTAGGAGGATATGGCATAGAAGGCGTGGCTCCACTGCGTATCCGATATATACCTCTCGTAGACACGGACAAGCATTGCCGCTGCCTGTTCCCTTATGGCCGTGCGCTCCGGCTCAAAGGTGGTATCCGAGGTACCGTTGGTCATTCCGATGTCATACGCCACGGTTATGTACCCCCTGTCGCGGTCCACATCCGTGAATGGTATGTCCCAGTCTCCGGCCGCCTCAGCTATCTGGCCATACCCAAGGGCCCGGACCAGCATCACAGACATCTCCCGCCTTGTTATCGGGTCATTGGGCCGGAATGATCCGCCTGGCGTGACCACGTCGTGCTCCGCCGCCGTGTTGATATATCCCGCGGCCCAGTGGCCGGATATATCTCCGAACTCATTACCACCGGAGACTATCTCCCAGCCGAACATACGGACAAGGACTGTGACAAACTCAGCGCGGTTCATATTCATGCCACTGCCAAAGCGATTATCGCCTATACCCTCCATAAGCCCATACTCGTATGATTTTTCCACGGCCTCCCTCGCCCAATCCTGCTCCGGCATATCCGAATATGATTGTCCGTCAGCCAGTGCCACACCTGCAACCGACGCCGCCAGCAGTATAACGCAGAGAAATATGCCTGCCGCTCTCTTCATGTAACGCTAACCCCCTATCTCATTTTCTGTAATCTCTCAATAGGCCATTTTGTACTTCTAATTTTTGATTATATCACACATATGCCACAGTGTCACCAGCAACTTTGTCCTTTTTCTAAAAATAGCACAAATAATTGTTTCTGTTGTATTGAATTTTTGGTGAAATATGATAGAGTATTTATAAATAAAACTAGAGAGAGTAGGTAAACTGATATGCACAGATCACACGGCGAGGGAAGGACCGTACAGACGGTACTGGACAGCCTTCCCTATGGGGAGCTGGGCTCAAGCGACACCGGCGTAATTAAAAAGCCGCCAATGCCGCCTGGTGTGACCACCAAGCGGCTCATTCGCGATGTGGCTCTGATAGCCTGGCCAAGCCTTATTGAGCTGATACTAACTCAGCTCACCAGTATGGCTGACCAGATGATGGTCGGCCGTCTGCCGGGGATGGAGGGGGTCATGGGCCTCACTGCCGTTGGCCTCGCCACCCAGCCCAAGTTTCTGCTGATGACAATGATCCAGGCGCTCAACGTGGGAGCTACCGCCGTGATCGCCCGATGCCGCGGCCAACACGACAGGGAAAAAGCGAATCTTGTCTTTAAGCACGCCCTCATCCTGAATTTTATAATGTCCACTATCTTTATGGTAGTTGGCCTTTTCTCAGCTGAATGGATGATAAAATTCATGAGTGCCGAGAATATAAGCGCCCAGGCGTTAGCGTACGGCGTGGATTATCTTCGCATTCAGATGTATGGCTTCGTACCCCTCTGCATGGGTTTTACTGTCACTGCCGCCCTGCGGGGTATAGGTGACACGAAGACTCCGATGATATACAACACGGTGGCCAACGTAGTGAATTTCATCTTTAACTACCTGATGATCTACGGCCACTATGGATTCCCAAAAATGGGCGTAGCCGGCGCCTCCTGGGCCACTATCATTGGCCAGACTGTAGCTTTCTTTATAGCTTTCTCGGTTGCCCTTGGAAAAAAACACTACGTGTACTTGGATCTAAAAGAGAAATTCAAGTTTGACAGAAAGATAATGGGCAGCGTGGTTAGCATTGGAGTTCCGTCCATGGTAGAGCAGCTCTTCATGCGTGCCGGCGTCATTATTTATACCCGTACTGTGGCCGGCCTTGGTGACACAATGTACGCCACTCACAATGTATGTATGAACATCCAGGCCCTCAGCTTTATGATAGGCCAGGCCTCCGCCAATGCCGCTACAACACTGATGGGCCAGAGTCTCGGCAAAAAGCGTGAGGACATGGCCATTATATACATGAGCGTTACCAGGAGGATAGGTATCTGTATCTCCTTTGTGCTGGCGGCCGTATTAGTTCTCTTTAATGAGCAGATCATTGGAGCCTACAACAAGACGCCGGAGGTCATAGCGGCAGGTGCCCAGATACTTCTGCTGCTCGCGGCAAGCCAGCCCTTCCAGGCGGATCAGTTCATTGTATCCGGCGGCCTGCGCGGCGCCGGGGATACCCGCTTTACCGCGGTTATCATACTTATAACTGTGATAGGCGTCAGGAGCGGCCTTGGCATCCTCATGGTGACTATTCTCGACTGGGGCCTGTGGGGCGCCTGGATCGCTCTCGTGTGTGACCAGCTCCTGCGTACACTTCTGATGGCGCTGCGCTATAGATCTGGAAAATGGAAGAAAAGGGCCCGTGCGCTCGAGGTTAAGGCACGCCCAGAGGTTATGGAGGAGATCGCCGAGGCCGAGGCCGAAGACGAGCTCGACGAACAGTTTTAATAAGCTGAAAAATATATGTTCATCGGCAGCGGCTTTGTCTGCTGCCGATGAACATATACGGCCTTTTTCCACTGATCTCACCTATTTTTTACCTAGTTCCATTACTTTAGTTCCATTATCACATGGTTTATGTGCACAATTGAGTTTTTTAGCAAAAAAAACACTTTGGCAATTCCCACAAATCGAAGCCACACCGCCCGTAGTCCCAGCTCTTTTATTGACTTTTTTTTAGATAAAATATATAATTTCTAAGGTATGTAAAGGCAAAGGTGTAAGTCCCATCCTGGGCGATACTTTTGTTTTTTTTTACGTAAACTGTGGCGTCTTGCCGCCTTAACGATAAGGAGTGAGCTCAATGGTAAAGGTCAACGACAATTTTCTCAAGCTACCGGGTGGATATCTGTTTCCCGAGATAGGCCGCCGGACAAGGGCTTTCGCCGCTCAGAACCCGCCTATGCCGCTTATAAGGATGGGCATCGGCGATGTGACCCTTCCTCTTGCGCCGGCCGTCATCGATGCAATGCACAAGGCAACTGAGGAGATGGGTCACAAGGAGACGTTCCGCGGCTACTGTGAGGAGACCTGCGGCGCATACGATTTTCTGCGGTTTGCCATTCGTGACTCATATAAGGCAACCGGCGTGGATATAGCCGACGATGAGATATTTGTCTCTGACGGGGCAAAGTCTGACTGTGGGAATATCGGCGACATTTTCTCCGTTGACAATGTGGTAGCCGTCTGCGACCCGGTCTACCCTGTCTATGTGGACACAAATGCTATGGCCGGAAGGGCCGGTGATTATGACGGTGAGAAGTGGACTAACCTTGTTTACCTCCCCTGCACCGCGGAAAACGGTTTCTTCCCGGATCTTCCAGCGCGTGTCCCCGACATAATCTATATCTGTTCTCCGAACAACCCAACCGGAACAGCCGCCACTGCGGAACAGCTCAAAGTCTGGGTTGACTACGCGAACAAACACGGCAGCGTGATACTATTTGACAGCGCTTACGAGGCTTTTATCTCTGAGCCAGGCATCCCCCACAGCATCTACGAGATCCCCGGCGCCAAAACATGTGCCATAGAGTTCCGCTCTTTCTCCAAGACCGCCGGTTTCACTGGTAACCGCTGTGCCTACACTGTGATCCCCAAAGCGTTGGAGCGCGGCGGGGCTAACCTCAATGCCCTCTGGAACCGCCGTCAGGGTACAAAATTCAACGGCGTGGCATATGTGATCCAGCGGGCCGCTGAGGCCACGTTCACACCCGAGGGACAGGCGCAGATAAAAGAGTCCATCGCCTATTACCATAATAATGCGAATGTCATACGTCATGGCCTTCAGGCCGCTGGACTCACAGTCTACGGCGGTACAAACGCCCCGTACATCTGGTGCCGTACGCCAGACGGCATGCCGTCCTGGGACTTTTTTGACCTTCTGCTCCATAAAGCCTGCGTAGTCACAACTCCCGGGGCTGGATTTGGCCCATCCGGTGAAGGGTATATCCGTCTGACCGCCTTTGGCGACGCTGACGCTACACGTGAAGCTGTGGAGCGCATAACTTCTATCCTTCACTGAGTTTTCAAGTCAGTATACAGCCATTAATTTCGGAGGAAAACCTATGCAAAAAGCTTATCTTATTCTCGAAAATGGAAAAACTTATGAGGGAATCTCATTCGGCAGCACCGGAACCAGTGTTGGGGAACTTGTCTTTACCACCGGAATGACAGGGTGTGCCGAGAGTCTCACCGATCCCAGCTACTACGGGCAGCTGGTAATATTTACGTTTCCTCAAATTGGAAATTATGGTATTGCTGACGCGGACATGGAGAGCACTGGTATCCATGTCCGCGGAGCTATAGTTAGGGAGTTTTGTGAAAAGCCTTCAAATTTCCGCTGCGATGAGACGGTAGACGGGTTTCTAAAACGTTTTGGCATAGTTGGGATCTCCGGCATAGATACCAGGGAACTGACTCAGATGATCCGCGATGGCGGCGTGATGAACGCTGTGATAACTACCGAGGGTCCGAACTATCCTCTCGACGAGCTTAAAAACTATAAAATCACCGATGCTGTAAAAAATACTAGCACCAAAGAGAGGTATGTGGTGGAAGCCAAAGGCGAAGCCAAATACAAAGTGGCCTTTATAGATTACGGAGCCAAGAAAAGCATCATAAATAACCTGTCAAAGCGCGGCTGCCGTGTGGAGGTGTTTCCGTACGATTCCACCGCCGAGGAGATAATGTCGATATCTCCCGACGGGATAATGCTCTCAAACGGAGCGGGAGACCCGGCTGACAACACCTTCTGCATCGGGGAACTCAAAAAGCTCTTCGGTCAGGCGCCCATATTCGGCATATGCCTTGGCCACCAGATGATGGCCATTGCCGCTGGGGCCACCACTTCAAAGATGAAATTTGGCCACCGCGGCGCGAACCAGCCAGTTAAAGATCTGGAGACAGGCCAGGTCTACATCACGTGCCAGAACCATGGCTACGCCGTTGACGTGGACAGCCTCCACTCCATCGGCGCCAAACTCAGATTCATCAACGTAAACGACGGCACCTGCGAGGGGATCGACTATCCAGAGCTTCGGGCTTTCTCAATGCAGTTCCACCCGGAGGCCCACGGCGGCCCACGGGACTGTGAGGCCGCCTTTGAGAGATTTATTCAGATGATGGAGGGTAAATCATATGCCGCTTGATAAACCAATAAAGAAAGTCCTTGTCATCGGCCCCGGCCCCATCGGCATAGGCCAAGCCGCTGAGTTTGACTACGCCGGCACCCAGGCCTGCCGCATCCTGAAAAATGAGGGCGTCAAGTCCGTACTGGTAAACTCTAACCCGGCAACAGTAATGACTGACGGCGACATGGCTGACGCCGTATATCTTGAGCCGCTGAATACAGATACTGTCAAGAGGATAATCCTGAAGGAGCGTCCCGATTGCCTGCTTGCGGGCCTGGGCGGCCAGACGGGTCTTACCATAGCTATGGAACTCACCCACGATGGGTTCCTGGAGCGCCATGGCGTAAGGCTTATCGGCACCAACGCCGAGGCCATAGACAAGGCTGAGGACAGAGAGCTCTTCAAAGAGGCCATGGACAGGATAGGCCAGCCCACAGTACCGTCTGAGACCACAAACGATGTGGACGGCGCCCTGGCTATCGCTGAGCGGATCGGTTATCCTGTAATAGTCCGTCCGGCTTTCACCCTGGGTGGAGGCGGAGGCGGCGTAGCCTATTCTCCTGATGAGCTTCGAGACGTGGCCTTTAACGGCCTAGAGGCCTCCCCAATAACCCAGATCCTTGTTGAGCGGTACATCGCAGGCTGGAAGGAGATTGAGTTTGAGGTAATGCGTGACCACGCCGGCAACGTCATCACCGTCTGCTCAATGGAGAATTTTGACCCGGTGGGTATACACACCGGCGACTCTATCGTTGTCGCTCCCGCCCTTACGCTGGCTGATAAGGAGTATCAGATGCTCCGTTCGGCGGCGCTGAATATCATAACTGAACTGGGCATAGAGGGTGGCTGCAACTGCCAGTTTGCCCTGAATCCGGATAGTTTTGAATACTCCGTCATAGAGGTAAACCCGCGTGTCTCCCGCTCCTCCGCCCTGGCTTCAAAGGCCACAGGTTACCCAATTGCGAAGGTGGCCGTGAAGATCGCCTTAGGTTACACCCTGGACGAGATCAAAAACGATATAACCGGAAAGACCTACGCCTGCTTTGAGCCCACCATCGACTATGTGGTGGTCAAGTTCCCCAAGTGGCCATTTGATAAGTTCCACGGTGCCCAGAGGCGTCTGGGGACCCAGATGAAGGCAACCGGCGAGGTCATGTCAATTGGCCACACATTCGAGTCCGCTCTTATGAAGGCCATACGTGGAGCTGAGATAGGCCAGGAGACTCTAAACCGTGCCCCTGAAAACGGCAAGTCCCTTGACGAGCGCCTTGCCGCTATGGACGACCTGCGTATATTCACAGTATTCGAAGCCCTCAAGTCGGGCTACACCGTCGACAGGATCCATGAGATAACGATGATAGACCGCTGGTTCATCTGGAAGCTCCAGAATCTGGCGGAGTTTGAGTCACGCATATCTAAGAACGGCATAGACGCCGACAGCTATCTGGAGGGCAAGAAGCTTGGCTATCCAGACGCCGCCCTCAGAGCTATCTCCGGGATAGAGAATATCCCGCACATTGACCCTGTGTACAAGATGGTTGACACCTGTGCCGCCGAGTTTGAGGCTGAGACGCCGTACTACTACGCCTCCTATGACACCGCGTGCGACTCACGTCCAATGAAGCGGGAGAAGGAGTCAGTAATAGTCATTGGCTCCGGTCCTATACGCATAGGCCAGGGTATCGAGTTTGACTACAGCTCTGTCCACTGCGCCGTAACACTGAAGAAACTGGGCTACGACGTGGTGATAATCAACAATAACCCCGAGACAGTCTCCACCGACTATGACACTGCCGACAGGCTCTATTTCGAGCCCCTGTGCCCTGAGGATGTCATGGGTGTGATCGCCGTGGAAAAGCCGATAGGCGTGGTTGTGGCCTTTGGCGGCCAGACCGCGATAAAGCTCACCAGTTTCTTAGATAAGCAGGGAATAAGGATCCTTGGCACCTCCGCCGAAGGGATAGACCTTGCGGAGGACAGGGAGCGTTTCGATGCCCTCCTCGGCAGGCTCGGTATAAAGCGCCCGCGCGGAATGGGTACCCACAGCCTTGAGGAGGCCCTGTCCGCGGCTGAGAGCCTTGGATATCCTGTCCTGCTTCGCCCCTCCTACGTTATAGGCGGGCAAAACATGGTCATAGCCCACGATGAGGCCGATGTGAGACGCTACATGGGTATCATCCTCTCAGGCAGCCAGGAGACCGACAACTCCGTACTGGTGGACAAGTATATGCCAGGCACAGAGCTGGAGGTTGACGTCATATCCGACGGCACCGACGTCCTTATGCCAGGTATCATGGAGCATATAGAGCGCGCTGGCGTCCACTCCGGCGACTCCATAGCCGTTTACCCTCCATATAATCTCACCGATAAGATGATGAATGTGGTGGTCGAGTGTTCCAAGCGTCTCGCCCTGGAGCTTGGCACCCGCGGGCTTGTGAACATACAGTACCTTATTTATAAAAACGAGCTGTACGTCATCGAGGTGAACCCCAGGGCCTCCCGAACAGTGCCGTACCTCTCCAAGGTAACCGGCATACCGATGGTTGACGTGGCATCACGGGTAATGATGGGCGCCACCCTGAAGAGCCTGGGTTACAGCCAGGTTTTGTGCGACACCCCGCCATACTACGCTATCAAGGTGCCGGTGTTCTCCTTTGAGAAGATCACCGACGCAAACTCCATGCTGGGGCCGGAAATGAAGTCAACAGGTGAGGTGCTCGGAATTGGGCGCACCTTGAACGAGGCTCTCTTCAAGGGCCTTCGCGCGGCTGGCTATAATCTGGCTGGCGCCCTTAACACACAGCGCAACGGTGTGCTCCTGTCTGTTGAGAACCATGAGCTGGGCGAGGTGGTTAAGCTTGCCAAAAAGCTCAACGACCTTAGGATGAAAATATACGCCACACCTGACACCGCGCAGGCTGTCCGCTCCCTCGGTATCGAGGCCCAGGATATCGGACATGTGGGCCGCGACTCCGACACATACTCCCTTATGGACAGCGGGCGCATCAGCTTCATCGTGTACACCGGCGCCCTCTATGATGACACCATGGGCGACTATATAGAGCTTCACGCCAGGGCCGTCCGCCTGCGTATCCCCTGCATAACCTCCCTAGATACCGCCGACGCCATTGTGGACACTCTGGCCAGCCGTTTCAACGACGAGAACACGGAGCTTGTGAACCTTAATAACATGCGCCGCCGTCGTGAGCTGGTGCACTTTGCCAAGATGCACAGCTGCGGCAACGACTATATATTCTTTGATAACCGTGACGGCCGCATAACCAGCCCCGAGTCACTCTGCGTCACTGTCTGCGACAGGAACTACGGTATCGGCGGCTGTGGCATAGTCCTCATCGAAAATTCAGCCGGCGCCGATGCCAAGATGCGTATATTCAACCAGGACGGCAGCGAGAGCAAGATGGCAGGCAACTCCATCCGCTGTGTAGCCAAGTACCTCTACGATAAACGAATCGTCCGCCATGAGTACATGACCATCCAGACTGATGACGGCATAAAGTCGCTGCAGCTCTACACAAGAAACGGCAGGGCCAGCACAATAAGCGTGCATATGGGCAAGGTGAGCCTTGCCTCCCGCTCCATCCCGACAACCATCGATATGCCTGTGGTTATAGACTACCCTGTGACCATCGGAGGCCGGGAGTACAAGATCACCTGTACCTCCATGGGGAATCCCCACTGCTCCATGTTCTTTGACGATCTAGACTCCCTGGACCTGCAGAAGATAGGTCCCCAGATAGAGCAGGCCGACATATTCCCCGAGCGGACAAACTGTGAGTTTATCCGGGTGGTGAATGACGAGACTATCCGCGTAAGGGTCTATGAGCGCAGCAACGGCGAGACCAAGGCCAGCGGAACCGGCGCCTGCGCCGCTGTCGTTGCCGCCACAGAGAACGGATACCTGCAGAAGGGGCGCGATATCACCGTAAAGCTTGAGGGCGGCGACCTCACTGTAAACTACACTGACGAGCGCATCATCCTCACCGGCGACGCCGTCCTCGTCTATGAAGGTATCTACGAGTACTGATATAAATTACGTTATGCGCTGGGGAACTTTAATTCCCCGGCGCATGATTTTATGGGAGGAATATATGGAGACTATATCATTCGGCCTCATATCACTCACCTCGCTCGTATTTGCCTATAGTTTTTACTTCATGGAGGTAACCTGCGGCCGGCATCGCCTGCTCTGTCATCACATTAATTCTCATACCGATAACTGCTGTTTTATGGAGAAACATGCTGATCGACAGCGGGAAAGACACTACCCTTCTCGGCTTTCGTAATTATCCTCAATCCCTGTGCGCATTACTGTTTCTCACAGTCTTCTCAATTATATGCCTAATCCTCTGCGCGGTACGGCTAAAAAAGGCAGTAGGAGGTGATACTGATGATACTTGAAACTGCGCGGCTTTGGCTGCGGGAGATGGATAGTCATGACAAAAAGGACTTGGTTGAGATGCTGCAGGATCCAAGGGTCATGTATGCCTATGGCCATGATTTTTCCGACGCCGATGTAGATGAGTGGCTCCAGCGTCAGATTGAACGATACAAAAAATATGGTTTTGGCTTATGGGCGGTCATATCCAAATCCAGTGGAGAAATGGTGGGTCAGGCTGGGCTGACAATGCAGTCATATGGGGATACTGAGATACTAGAGGTTGGGTATCTCCTAAAGTACAGATACTGGCGCCATGGATATGCCCGTGAGGCAGCGGCGGGCTGCCGTGATTACGCTTTTAATTCATTGGGTGCAGAAAAGGTCTTTTCAATCATAAAGACAGATAATTTCTCATCCATAAAAGTTGCCGAAGGCATCGGTATGAGCCTGGAAGATAAGTTCACAACGCGATACTACGCTGGAGATATGGAACATTATCTGTATTCTGTTTCAAAAAACCGTATCCAAACCTGAACATATACTGGCATTTATAAAAAAAGCTCTCAGAGGACTGCCTCTGAGAGCTTTATCTTTGCCGCGCTTTATTTTAACTTATACCCTTATTCATAGAGCGCCTTGTGGGACCGCTCCAGCTGATTCCTTATGTCGATATGCTGCGGGCAGGCCTCCTCACACCTGCCGCATTTAACGCAGTCAGAGGCGGGCTTCAGGCCGTGGCCTCCTACCAGCCACTCCTCCTGGTGCTTGGCGGCCGCCTTATCACTATACAGCGTCAGCATATTCATGGCCGTAAACGTGCCGGAAATGCCTATCCCCACAGGGCATACCTTGGCGCAGTAGTTACAGGTGGTGCATGGTATGAGCGGTATCTTGGCAAGCTCCGCCTGGGCATTGTCTATCACCTGCCGCTCAGCATCAGAGAGCCCGGTGAACCCCTTCATATATGAGAGGTTATCCGCCATCTGCTCTGTGCTGCTCATGCCTGAGAGGACGGTTATTATTCCCTCAAGGCTGGCTGCGAACTTTATCGCCCAGGAGGCGCAGGATGCGTCGGGATCAGCCTTTTTGAACACATTTTTCACGCTCTCCGGCGGATTTGCCAGCATCCCGCCCTTGACAGGCTCCATGATTATTACCGGCTTCCCATGACGTCTGGCGGTCTCATAGCACTCACGTGACCTTATGGCCGGATTGTCCCAGTCGGCGTAATTTATCTGAAGCTGGACAAACTCCATCTCAGGGTGTGCGGTCAGTATCTCCTCCAGCTCCTCCGGCGTTGAATGGAATGAGAAGCCCACATGGCGAATCTTTCCCTCCGCCTTCTTCTCCTGCACCCAGCTCCACATATCAAAGTCGTCAAAGTACTTGGTACGGTGCTCACCCAGATTGTGGAGCAGATAGAAATCAAAATACTCCACCCCCGCCTGTTTTAACGATGTATCAAGCTGGGCGGTGGCCTCATCCCGGGTCTTGCAGTTTATCCAGGCGGCGTTCTTGGTGGCAAGCTGGAACCTGTCCCTCGGGTAACGCTCCACCAGCGCCTGGCGTATGGCGTCTTCGCTGCCGGCGTAGGCCCAGGCGGTGTCAAAATAGGTAAACCCCGCCTCCAGGAACATATCCACCATGTCCTTTGTCTGCTGGATGTCTATGGCCCCGTCCTTCTGTGGCAGGCGCATCAGGCCAAAGCCCAGCTTTTTGATGTTCTCCCCTAAATAAGCCATCTCATTTACCTTCCTTTGCAATTAAATATTCTTCGAAAATACCCTCAAGACAAGTATCACAAAATTTCCGCGCCCTGCAGGCGTACCCCGGCTTCCCGCCGTCGATCGCCCAGCAGAGAAGCTGCCCATAGAGAGCTTCGGCAGCAATTTCGGCAAGGTCCTCCACCGGGGCGCTCTCCGATAACTCACCGGCCTCAACGGCGGATGAGATAAGCGTCCTCAAAGCCTCCCTGTCCTTCGCCAGTTTTTTTACTCCCTCATCGCAAAGGTCCGGATCCGCCACGTTCTTTATCCACTCCTGAGCCAGCTTGAGCCCGCTCTTCTCTATATATCCGGCAAAGCTGACCACATACGACCTGAGCTTTTCGAGAAACGGCGCATCCTCGCCCATGGCGTCGGCAAGTCTCTCATCAAACATGCCGTGGCTCAGTTCGAATACCACGTCCTCTTTACGCTTAAAGTAAGTGTAAAAAGTCCCTTTAGATACCCCGCAGGCCATCGTTATCTCCTCAACGCTTGTGCCCTCAAGCCCCTTTTCAAGTATAAGTTCCCTTGCGGCGTCCACAAGCCTCTGCCTTGTCAGCGCCGCGGCCTCCTGCCTTTTAGTCACTGCT
>CALXAF010000078.1 GCA_944386185.1 uncultured Oscillospiraceae bacterium | reverse complement strand
CAGGTTCCCCATGCGCAGCGCGTGGATGCCGATCTCATCCGGTTCCCTCCGCGCCTGGCCGGAACGTCCCATTTTGAAAGTTGACTGGGGACGCACATCCTTTATGGCGTTTGCCAGCATAAGGGCTGTGCCGCTTGGCGCGTCAAGCTTCCTGTTGTGATGTGCCTCCACGATCTCAATATCCGCGTCTTTCATAGTTGCCGCGGCCTTCTTTGCCAGCTCCACAAGAAGGGCAACTCCAAGCGACATGTTGGCGGAGTGAAATACCGGGATGTGCTCAGCCGCAGCTGTTATGGCGTCAAGTTCAGCCTCGTCGTGGCCTGTGGTAGCTATGAGAGCCGGAACATTGTGCTCAACAGCCCAGGATAGAAGCCCGCTGGTGAGGCTGTGGTGTGAAAAATCAATTATTACGTCGGCAGGGTCTGTCACCTCAAGCAGCGAGGTGAGCACAGTGCCGCCCTGGGAGTAAGCGTCAACCGCCGCTGCAAGTTCCATATCCTCCGCCGCCTCGACCATGTTGACAGTTATGCTTCCCATGCGCCCCATGGCGCCGTATACTACAGCTCTTATCATACTTTCAGGCCCTCCGCCCTCATGAGTGAAAGCAGCTTCTCACGGTTTGGCTGGGTCATCGGGGTGAGAGGCAGCCTGAGATATCCATCTATCACACCCATTGCCTCCAGTGCCGCCTTCACCGGTATCGGGTTCACCTCACAGAAAAGGGCGTCTATGAGAGGTTTGAGCCTGCACTGGGCTGCCGCCGCACCGGCTATATCCCCGGCAAAGAACTTGTCTGTTATCTCCTTAGTCTCACGGGGCAGTATATTTGACAGCACCGAGATACATCCAATACCGCCCATGGCCATGAGAGGCACTATCTGATCGTCGTTTCCGGAGTACAGGTCTATCTTTCCGGCACACTTGGACATGGTATCCACTACGGCGCTTATATCGCCGCCGGCCTCTTTGATGCCGACTATCCTGTCGTGCTGGGCAAGCTTCACATATGTGTCCGGCTTTATAGTCACACCTGTGCGGCTTGGCACATTGTAGACGATCATCGGCAGCTCCGTTGCGTCGGCTATCTTGGTGAAGCTGGCAACGAGGCCGTCCTGAGTGCACTTATTATAGTATGGAGTTACGCACAAGAGAGCGTCCGCGCCCACATCGCGAGCCATGCGGCTCATGTCCACCGCGTGGTCGGTGTAATTGGAGCCGGTGCCGGCAATAACCGGTACGCGCCCTTTTACGAAGTCCACCACGAACTTGATCATATCGATGTGCTCCTCGTCTGTCAGGGTTGGAGCCTCGCCTGTTGTGGCACAGACTATGAGCGCGTCGATGCCAACCTCAAGCTGCATCTGGAGAAGCCTCTCCATGGCTCCGTAATCAAGGCCCTTTTCAGTCATAGGGGTCACAAGCGCTGTGCCTATGCCCTTAAAGATCGTTTTTTTCATCAGTCTACCTCCATTTTGGTACCTTCAACCAAAAAATCTGTATTTAACTTCTTGCAAACTCATCCCTGCGCATCACCGCAAGGGCATCGCAGCGGTTATTCAGCTCGTTTTCAGCGTGTCCCTTCACCCAGGAGAAGCTCACCTGGTGTGTCTCAAGAAGGCTGTCCAGCCTCTGCCAGAGTTCCGGGTTTTTGAGTTCCCCCTCTTTCCTCCGCCAGCCTCTCTTCTTCCATGAGGCGAGCCAGCCCTGGTTTATGGCACGCTCAATGTACTGGGAGTCTGTGTAAACCTGCACCCTGCAGGGGCGCTTTAAAAGCTCCAGCGCCGATATCACCGCCAGAAGCTCCATCCTGTTGTTCGTAGTAGATTTCTCCCCGCCGGAAATCTCCTTTTTATGCGGTCCGCTATTCAAAATGGCTGCCCAGCCGCCCGGACCGGGGTTACCGGAACAGGCCCCGTCAGTGTATATGATTACCTCTTCCATCCATTTCCGGCTTTATTCGCCGGCCTCCTGATCAGGGCTCGCATCCTCTGCCTCTTCAGTATCATCAGGCTGCCCGTCCTGCTCATCCTTATCTGTGGATGCCACTGATATAAGCTTTGAGCCCTCCCTGAGACGCATGAGACGGACACCCTGCGTTGCCCGGCCAAGCACAGATATTGTGCCAACGCCTGTGCGTATCATAGTCCCGTCGTCTGAAATAAGCAGCACGTCCTGGCTCTCGTCCACAAGCTTCACTCCGGCGATCTTGCCTGTCTTCTCTGTCACATTGTAATTTTTTATGCCCTTGCCGCCGCGGCGCTGAGGCACCCCGTCGGATCCGCGCACATACTCATCCACCGGCGTGCGCTTTCCGTAGCCGTTCTCTGTAACTGTCAGTAGCATTGATCCGGCGTCGGCACGTACCGCTCCGATAACATAGTCTCCCTCGCGAAGCCGTATGCCTCGCACACCCATGGCCTCACGGCCCATTGGACGCACGTCGTTTTCATCGAAACATATGGCGTAACCGTCGTGGGTGGCTATCAGTATATTGTCGCTGCCGTGGGTCTCACAGACCTTTATTAGAAGATCCCCCTCATCAAGGTTCAGGGCCCTTATGCCGCTGGCACGTATATTTTTAAAGGCAGAGGCCGCAAGGCGCTTTACGGTCCCGTTCCGAGTAACCATAAACAGGAACCTGTCGTCATTCTCTATGTCCCTGGTGTGTATCATGGCGGTTACTTTCTCGCCCGGATCCAGCGGCAGAAGGTTCACAAGGTTTGTACCCTTTGAGCTGCGCCCCGCCTCTGGGATATTGTAACCCTTCTTCCTGTAGGCACGGCCAAGATTTGTAAAGAAAAGTATATAGTCATGGGTGGAGGCGGTGAACACCGTGTGGACAAAATCCTCGTCCCGGAGCGTCTGTGCCTTTATACCCTTGCCGCCGCGGCCTTGGGATCTATATTCAGAGGCGGCAACGCGCTTAATATAGCCGGCGTCGGTCAGAGTATAGACGCACTCCTCCTCATCTATAAGGTCCTCAAAGTCTATCTCCTCCTCAACGTCCTGTATCTCCGTGAGGCGATCATCGCCGTACTTGTCACGTATGGCTGTGAGTTCGTCCTTGAGGACACCCTTTATAAGCTCAGGATCGGCCAAAAGGCTCCTGTAGTAGGCTATCCTGGACTCAAGCTCGTCATATTCAGCCTGAAGCTTTTCCCGATCCAGCCCCTGTAGCGCTTTAAGGCGCATGTCCAATATGGCCTGGGCCTGGATATCGTCTAGGCTGAACCGCTCCATCAATCTCTCTTTGGCGTCGTCGTAGCTCTGGCGGATTATCCTTATGACCTCGTCAATATTGTCCTGCGCTATGAGCAGGCCCTCCAAAAGGTGCGCCCTCTCAAGGGCCTTCTTCAGGTCATATTTGGTGCGGCGTGTAATAAGCTCCTCCTGGAATGAGAGGTACTCGTCGATTATGTGCCTCAGGGAGAGTATCTTCGGCTGGGTCTGGTTGTCAACAAGGGCCAGCATGTTTACGGCAAAGGACGTCTGCAGCTGCGTCTGTGCAAAGAGCCTATTTAAGACAACCTGGGAATTTGCGTCCCGTTTGAGCTCTATAACGATCCTCATACCGTCCCTGTCGGACTCATCACGAAGGCCGGAAATCCCCTCAAGCCTCTTGTCTTTAACCTGGTCCGCTATGTTCTCTATCAGCACCCGCTTGTTCACCTGGTATGGAAGCTCAGTGACAATTATCCTGTAGCGGTCGTTTCCCCACTCCTCTATCTCGGTGCGGGCCCTCACCTGTATCTTTCCACGGCCTGTGGCATACGCCTGACGGATGCCGTTCCGGCCCATTATTATGCCCCTTGTGGGGAAATCTGGGCCCTTGACATACTGCATAAGGTCTGAGAGCGTGGCCTCAGGATCCTCCAACACACAGATGCAGGCGTTTATGACCTCCTTCAGATTGTGAGGCGGTATGTTAGTGGCCATTCCAACGGCTATTCCCGAGGAACCGTTCACAAGCAGGTTTGGGAACCTTGACGGCAGAACCTTCGGTTCCTTTCGGCTCTCGTCAAAGTTGGGATTCCAGTCAACTGTGTCCTTCTCTATGTCACGGAGCATCTCATCCGAGATCTTGGACATCCTGGCTTCAGTGTACCTGTAGGCCGCTGGGGGATCGCCGTCTATGGAACCGAAGTTCCCATGTCCGTCAATCAGCGTGTAACGCATTGAGAAATCCTGCGCTAAACGCACCAGCGCGTCGTATACGGACTGATCCCCGTGCGGGTGATAACGGCCCAGCACATCACCGACTGCGGTGGCGCACTTCTTATACGGCTTATCCTGGGTGAGGCCGTCCTCATACATGGCGTAGAGTATGCGCCTGTGCACAGGTTTGAGGCCGTCCCGCACATCCGGCAGCGCCCTGCCAACGATCACGCTCATGGCGTACTCGATATAGGACTGCTGCATTTCATTAACCAATGGTGCCGAAACTATGGTCTGATCCGGGAATCGTATGTCCTCCGGGTTATATTGGCTTTTTTTGCTCATAAATTATGTCGTACCTTTCATAAACAGGGCCTTTCCCAGTCCTGAGCCGGGGGCAGGCCAATGGCGGATATCCATCAGACGGCGGATCAGAAGTCCAGATTCACAGCGTATTTGGCGTTCTTCTCTATGAACTCCTTCCTGGGCTCCACCTTTTCACCCATCAGGACAGTAAATATTTGGTCTGCCAGAACTGCATCGTCCAGTTCTATTCGCTTTAGTGTACGCTTCTCCGGATCCATAGTGGTCTCCCACAGCTCGTGGGGATTCATCTCACCAAGGCCCTTAAAGCGGCTTATATCCACCTTCGCGTTGGGGTTATCCCCACGCATCTCCGCGGCTATCTGCTCCCGCTGGAAATCGTCGAAGGCCACCCTGGTGGTCTTTCCACGTGTGAGCTTATAAAGCGGCGGCACTGCGGCGTACACATATCCGTGCTCTATAAGCGGCCGCATAAAGCGGAAGAAGAATGTTAAAAGCAGCGTTCTTATATGTGAGCCGTCCACATCGGCATCGGCCATTATTATTACCTTGTGGTATCTGAGCTTATTTAAGTCAAACTCATCACCAAGACCGGCACCAAGGGCTGTTATTACAGGCTGCAGCTTGTCGTTTCCATATATCTTATCGGCCCTGGCCTTCTCCACATTGAGCATCTTTCCCCAAAGCGGCAGTATGGCCTGGAACCTGGAATCACGCCCCTGGGTGGCAGAGCCGCCGGCGGAGTCGCCCTCGACGATATACAGCTCAGTGAGTTCCGGGTCACGCTCGTTACAGTCACGGAGCTTTCCAGGAAGGCTCATCCCTTCCAGGGCGTTTTTGCGCCGTATGTTCTCCCTAGCCCGGCGGGCGGCCTCACGGGCCCTTGAGGCTGTGAGGGATTTCTCTATTATAGCTCTTGCAGTTGAAGGGTTCTCCTCCAGGAATATCTCTAGCTGCTCTGAGACTATTGAGTCCACAAGCGTGCGTATCTCGGCGTTTCCAAGCTTGGCCTTTGTCTGTCCCTCAAACTGGGCGTTAACCAGCTTCACCGATATTACCGCCGTAAGTCCCTCACGGCAGTCCTCTCCGGAGAGCTTCTCGTCGTTTTTCAGTATGTTGTTTTTTGTGCCGTAGGCGTTCAGAACGCGTGTGAGCGCCGCCTTAAAGCCTGTCTCATGCATCCCGCCCTCAGGTG
>CALXAF010000077.1 GCA_944386185.1 uncultured Oscillospiraceae bacterium | reverse complement strand
GCTCTCGCCGCCGACAGTGGGGCGGACGCCTATGTTTGTAACGGCCGGGTAACATTCGCCTGTCTTGAGTATATGGGCCTCTGCTATGTAGACGCCGCGGCGGGGCACAAGGACACCGTCCTCAAAGCGCATATTGATTGTTGGAGTACCCAGCGTCCGGCCAAACCTGTAGCCGTTTCTCACAACATCATTTAGTATATGCCTGTGGCCGAGAAGCTCGTTGGCCTTTTCGCACTCGCCCTCTATGAGGAGCTTCCTTATCCTGGTGGAGCTTATGGGCTGGCCGCCCAGCGTGACCTTCTCCACAATGTCACAGCCGATCCCAAGCTCATGACATTTCTCCTGGAGCTTTGCCGCGTTTCCCTCGCCCTTATAACCGAAGGTGAAGTCGTATCCGGCCACAAGGTGTACGGCGCCAAAGTCATCGCGCAGCCACTCAATGAACCTCCACCACTCCATATGTCGCAGCTCATGGTCAAAGTGCAGGAATATAAGGTCGTCTATGCCGTAGAGGCGCTTCATTATATCAGCCCGGTCCAGCGGAGAGTTTATAAGCGGTACCAGCTCGCCTCCAATGGTCTTGCTGGGCGGTATATCAAAGGATATCACCGAAGGCTCCACTCCAAGCTGGCGGGAACGCCTCACAGCCTGGCGCAGCAGTGCCCCGTGACCCAGGTGGACGCCATCGAAGAAGCCAAGGGCTATCACACGCTTGCCGTTTTCCATAAGACTTGTCCATCCTTCGAATTTATTGGTTGGAGAAAAAATTCTTCACTGAACTAAGCTCCCCATCCGACACCGCACCCAGCAGCAGGAACCCGCAGTTCTGTGAGTAGACGCGATAACGGCCGGCTGCCTGTCCCGGACAGGGGATAGAACGGCCGTTTCTTATAAGCCGCTCGTCACTATCACTGAGATAGATTTTTGGAACATCCTTGAAGAGAGCGTCCACAGGCAGAAGGAGATCGTCAATGGAACCTGCGTCACGTGAGCGCTGGACAGCCTCGAGAGTCACCGCGTCACGGAGCGTAAACGATCCGGCCTCGGTCCGCCTGAGGGAGCTCATGGCGCCGCCGCAGCCGAGAGCCGAGCCAATATCGTGGCAGAGGGTCCTGACGTATGTGCCCTTGGAGCAGGTTATATCGAGTATATAGTCGTCTCCCTCACGGCCAAGAAGATCCAGGGAGAATATATCTATCTCCCTGGGCGGGCGTTCCACGCTCCCGCCGCGGCGGGCTATCTTGTATAGCCGTTCACCATTTACCTTGATTGCGGAGTACATCGGAGGCGTTTGAAGCACTCTCCCCTTGAAACGCTCCAGAACCTGCAGAAGCTCTGAGCTTTCAATGCTCACTGGGCGCTCATCAAGGACGGTGCCGGTGGTGTCCTGAGTATCGGTCGTGACGCCGAGCCTCAGGCCGGCAGTGTATCGTTTAACAGCATTTTCAGCAAATTCCACGGCCTTTGTGGCCTGTCCAACGAAAACAGGCAGAACGCCTGTTGCCATCGGGTCAAGAGTACCGCCGTGGCCAATACGCCGTTCCCGCATGATGCCTCGGAGTTTGGCCACCACGTCGTGGCTTGTCCAGCCTGCGGGCTTGTCGATAATTAGGATGCCGTTCATCCCATGGCCCTCTCTATCTCCTTGAGGATTTTCCCGGCAGCTTCCTCAGGCGGGCAGGACATCTCGCATCCAGAGGCCATCCTGTGGCCGCCTCCGCCAAATACGGCGCATATTGCGGAGGAATCCACAGCCGCTGTTGAGCGGAGGGATATTTTGGAGCCGCCATCAGTCCTCTCCTTTATAGTGACGGAGACGCGGCTGCCGGAGACGCGCCCGGGCAGTGAGGCGATATCGTCCATATCGTCCTCAGTGGCTCCGGAACTGGCAATCATATCGCGGGTTATTATCGCGATATTTACGGCATTGTCCCTATATGATCGCAGGGATGAATATATCATCCCCTCAAGCTTCAGCCTGGCTGGAGATGAGGAGCGGAACAGAAGCTTGTTGAGGCGCTGTATGTCGGCGCCGGCCTCCAGAAGCTGCGCCGCGGAGCGGAAGGCGTGAGCGTCCGTGTTTGAGTATTGGAAGCAGCCGCAGTCGGTGGAAAGGGCCGTGTACAGAAGATCGGCCTCTCCGCTGGTGATATCCCCGCACAGCGCTTTTATGAGATCCATAACTATCTCACCGCAGGCGGCCCTCTCAGGCACGAGAAGAGTGTCCTGGGCGAAGAGGGAGTTGGAGGGGTGATGGTCTATTGCAAGGCGAACAGGCTCGTTCCAGCCGTTTGGGAACAACCCGGTGTCAGCGATATCCACCGATATGACAGTTTCGTTCTCAGCAGCCGGCGACTCATCCATATACGGAGATACCATGGCGGCGTACTTTGCCGTGACCCCGTCGTTAGGGAAGAGACGCGCAGCGCGGCCATACCTGCGCAGCGCGGAGCAGAGGGCAGCGGCAGACCCCAGGGTATCCCCGTCTGGCCTGCGGTGTGTCAATATGAGAAAGCCGCCGGGCTCCCTCAGGATCGCGGCGGCCTCATTGATCGTTATCTTGTTCATCGTCATCCTCCGGGATATCAAGCTTTGAAAGAAGGTCGTTTATATGGGCGCCCTCCTGGATGGAGTGGTCCAGTATGAACGTGAGCTCCGGCGTATTCCTCAGAGAGAGCCTGTGTCCAAGCTCCCGGCGGAACCAGCCGGAGGCTGAGCGCAGCCCCTGTAGAAGCTCTTTTTCTGACTTTGGGGCCAGGGCGCTTATATATACCTTGCAGTATTTAAGATCACCTGTGGTATCTGCGGCGGTGACGCTCAAGAGCCCCTGGTGCACACGCGGGTCCTTGACTTCCCGCAGAAGTTCCGACATACATAGACGTATATCTTCATTTATCCTGCCCAATTTCTTTGATGGCATAACTATACCTCATTTTACATATCCGCTCCCTCCCGGGAGCGGATTTATATATTTATTATTTACTGCTGGATCTGTTCCATCACATAGCACTCGATGACGTCGCCGACCTTGACGTCGTTGAACTTATCTATCTGCATGCCGCACTCATAACCGGATGCAACCTCACGCACGTCATCCTTGAAGCGCCTGAGGGAGGCCAGGTCGCCGTCGAATATGACAACATTGTCCCTGAGGACACGCACCTTGCTGCCGCGCTGGATTTTGCCGTCCTGAACATAACAGCCGCAGATGGTACCCACCTTGGAGACACGGTATGTCTCGCGGACCTCGGCGTGTCCCAGAAGAGCTTCCTGGAACTTTGGCGCCAGCATGCCCTTCATAGCTGCCTCTATCTCATTTATACAGTCATAGATGACGCTGTAGAGGCGGATATCAACTTTGGAGCGGGAGGCGTAATCCTTAGCCGCGGCGTCAGGACGGACATTAAAGCCGACAACTATGGCGTCAGAAGTGGCGGCCAGCATCACGTCGGATTCAGATATGGCTCCGACTCCGGAGTGTATGACTTTAACCCGAACCTCTTCATTTGAAAGCTTCTCCAGAGATGCCTTTATAGCCTCTGCACTGCCCTGGACATCGGCTTTGACTATTATGGCAAGCTCCTTCAGCTCCCCCTCTTTGATCTGGGCGAAGAGATCCTCCAGCGACACTTTCTTGGAGCCTGACGCGGCGTTCTTCTGGGAGGCCTTGCGTTCCTCAGCCAGCTCCCTGGCCATGCGCTCGTCAGCTACCGCGTTGAATATATCGCCGGCGCTGGGGACCTCATTCATACCAGCGATCTCCACCGGCACAGATGGGCCGGCCTCAGTCACACGCTCGCCGTTGTAACTCATCATAGTGCGTACATGCCCGACGGCGGTGCCTGCTATGATTATATCACCATGGTGGAGCGTCCCGTTCTGTACAAGCACTGTCATTATCGGGCCGCGGCCCTTATCCAGCCTCGCCTCAATGACAATACCCTTTGCGGGACGGTTCGGATTGGCCTTCAGCTCAAGGACTTCGGCCAGGACGACAAGGTTTTCAAGAAGCTCGTCAATCCCCTGACCTGTCTTGGCGCTGATGGGGCAGACTATGGTCTCACCGCCCCACTCCTCGGGGACAAGGCCGTACTCGGTGAGCTGCTGTTTTATCCTCTCGGGGTTTGCCCCTGGGACATCCATCTTGTTTATGGCCACAACGATAGGAATATTGGCGGCTTTGGCGTGATTGATGGACTCGATGGTCTGCGGCATGATGCCGTCGTCAGCGGCAACCACCAGTATGGCGATGTCAGTGGCCATGGCGCCGCGTGCACGCATGGAGGTGAACGCCTCGTGACCCGGAGTATCCAGGAATGTGACAGGGGAACCATTGACCATGACCCTGTAGGCGCCAATGTGCTGTGTGATGCCGCCGGCCTCTCCGGCAGCCACATTCGCGGAACGTATACGATCCAGAAGACTTGTCTTACCGTGGTCCACGTGGCCCATTACGACGACTACCGGAGCCCTCGGCTCAAGATCCTCAGGCTTATCCTCGCTGTCGTCTATAAGGCGCTCCTCTATGGTCACTACGACCTCATGCTCGACCTTGCAGCCAAGCTCCATAGCCAAAAGAGCGGCGGTGTCGTAGTCAATTGTGTCTGAGAGGGAGGCCATAACGCCCATCTTGACGAGCTGGCGTACCACCTCGGCCCCAGTCTTCTTCATGCGGGATGCCAGTTCACCCACATTTATCTCATCAGGTATCTGAACCCTGAGGGGGGCTTTCTTGGCTACCTCGAACTGGAGACGCTGCATCCGCTCGCGTTCCTCCTGGCGGCGCTTGGCGCTCTGCTGGCCCTGGGAGCGCTGCTGGCCACGGCGCTGGATCTTTTCCTTGCCGCGGCGCATATTCTGAGCCCGCTCACCAGCCATGTTCTCAAACTTCTCATCGTACTTGTCTATGTTGATTGTTACGCCTGAGGTATCTATGACGCGCTTCTGAGGGGTGGGACGCGGCTGAAATTGGCGCTGTTCCTTGGCTGCCGGCTGCTGAGGCTGCCCCTGGTTCTGCGGCTTGGCCTGTGGCTGCTGCTGGGGCTGCGGCTGCCCTTGAGGCTTTGGTGTCTGCTTGCGCTCATCCTTCTGTACGGCAGGCCTCTCAGGAGCCTTTTCAGCGTCCACAGCCGGCTTCTGGCCAACTGCGAAGACAGTGGCAAGATCCGACACCTGATTGTGCTGGGTCATATACTCGAATATGAGATCCAGCTCCGCGTCCTCGAGCACCTGCATGTGATTTTTTGGGGTTGTCGCGTACTTGGTGAGGATCTCGCTTATCACCTTGGAGGAGGTGCCAAAATCCTTCGCGACCTCATGTACCCGATATTTTACAAGTGTGCTCATAATATCATCCCTTTCGATTGCTTGAAGCGTGGAAACCGCAAAAGCGGAAAAACACGAAGTGAGAGGCTACCTGCCCTTTTTGCCGTGGCGCAGGTTGCTCCTGTGGCGTTCAGCTTCCTTACGGCGCTGAGCCATACGTTGAGCCTGTTTTTGAAGCTCGCCGAGCTGCTCTGTACAAGTGCCGGGGAACTCCGTTTCAAGTTTGGAAGCAAAAGCGGCGGACATGCCCGCATCGGTCGAGACAATGATGCCGGCCATCCTGCGGCCTAAAGCATTCCCCAGCTCGACTTTTGTAAAAGGCAGCGATATGATGGGAACATTGTAGCCTGTAGAGAGGCGTCTGGCTTTGGAGACAAGGCCATCTGAGGCGTCAGAAGCAGTGAGGAG
>CALXAF010000076.1 GCA_944386185.1 uncultured Oscillospiraceae bacterium | reverse complement strand
CTCCGCTTGAGACGTCAGATGTAACGGCCACGCTGAGATTTACTGAGAAGCCTGATGCGATTTTATCCGTACAATGCTGGAGTGACTCCTGCTGGTCTGATCTCTCCGCGGAAAGCGAGGATGTGGTTTTCAGTGGCAGCACAATAGAGCTTAAACCGGGCGGGTATATTTACGAAGTGTCAGCACGGTGGGACAGCCGCGGCGGATACGGCGGCAGAGCACATTACTCCTTTTATGTGATGGTGGGATGAACCTGAACGCCAAAATACTCCCCTCGAGCAACGGATGAGCCTTTAAAGCCCTGTCTGGGTTTCCATTGGAATACTGTCGGGTCTTCACTCTCATTCTCTAAATCGGCGTGTATATCTGCCGCGCCATAAGTCTTGCAATATTGGGGAAAATAGAATATATTTATCCATGAGATATTCATGAGATAAATTGGAGGTACATTATGACCCCTGATGCCAATTGGTTTAAAGAGATGGAGGACCGGATACCCACAGGGCGTGTCCGCACACGTTTCGCACCCAGCCCCACGGGATATATGCACGTGGGCAATCTGCGCACCGCCCTCTATGCCTGGCTCATAGCCAGGAAGAACAATGGTACATTCATACTCAGGATTGAGGATACGGACCAGTCCAGGCTTGTGGACGGGGCCGTGGAGCTTATATACAAGACGCTTGAGCAGTGCGGGCTGGACCACGATGAGGGGCCAGACGTGGGCGGCCCTGTGGGGCCGTACATCCAGACAGAGCGCCGGAACCTCTATGGCAGGTACGCCCAGCTCCTTATCGACCGGGGCTTTGCCTACAGGTGTTTCTGCGAAAAGAGCGAGGAGGATGCCGGCCACGAGAAGTCCCAGGACCCCTGCAGGGCCCTGACGCCATCCCAATCTGACGCCCGGGCTGCCGCAGGCGAGCCCTTTGTGGTGCGGCAGAAGATACCAGAGGAGGGTACTACCACATTCTCAGACGCCATATACGGCGATATCACCGTCCCCAACGCCGACCTTGACGACCAGGTCCTTATAAAGCGCGACGGCCTGCCCACCTACAATTTCGCCAATGTGGTGGACGACCACCTTATGGGTATCACCCACGTGGTCCGCGGCACAGAGTATCTGTCCTCGGCGCCAAAGTATAACCTGCTCTATAACGCGTTTGGCTGGAAGGTACCCATATACGTCCACTGCCCGCCTGTTATGCGTGACGCTCATAACAAGATGTCAAAGCGCCACGGCGACCCATCCTATGAGGATCTCATATCCCAGGGATACCTGACCGAGGCCGTAGTGAACTATGTGGCGCTTCTGGGATGGTCCCCCGGCGGTGAGCGTGAGATATTCTCCCTCAGGGAGCTTGCCGAGATATTCGATATCTCCGGCATATCCAAGTCCCCCGCGATATTCGACATTGACAAGCTCACGTACTTTAACGCCGAGTATATAAGGGCAATGGACCCGGACCGTTTCGCCGCCGTCGCCAGGCCGTATATCCGTGAGGCGGTAAAGGACCCGGAAATTGATCCATCCCTGATCGCCCCGCTGCTGCAGCAGCGCGTAGAACGGCTCACCGATATCCCCGGGAAAATAGGTTTCTTTGATGAGCTTCCGGACTATGACGCCGAGCTTTTCGTCAACAAAAAATCCAAGACGGACAAGCCCATCTCCCTCGATATGCTCCTCCACGCAAAGGAGGCTCTGGAGTCCCTCCCCCAGTGGACCCAGGAGTCCATACACGACTGTCTCGTAGCCCTGGCAACTGAGCTTGGCGTCAAAAACGCAACTCTGATGTGGCCCGTCAGGATAGCCGCGGCCGGCATGACTGTAACGCCGGGCGGCGCCGTTGAGATATGCCACATACTGGGCCGCCAGGAGACTGTCCGCCGGATCGATATAGGCATAAAAAAGCTCAAATGACAAAATATCACCTTTGATGACACCTTTTACCTTGGATAAAACGCCTCTTTGCCCTAATGCTAATGGCAAAGAGGCGTTTTTATGTCTTAAATGAGGTGATATTATGAGAATATCGAAAAAAGCGGCAGTCCTTGCCGTCACATACATTACCGCCGGCTTCCTGGTGCTGGGCGGTTTTATACTCCAAGCGGATATCAGGGCCGGCAGCTTCCAGCGAAAGATCGCCGTAAATTATAACCACGCTTTTTCAGAGCTCGCCACAGCCATGGAGGAACTGGATGTGACGCTGAAGAAAGCCGTGAGGACTTCCACCCCCACGATGATGAGCGCGGTGTGCGCCCAGGCCTACGCAAACGCCATGGGGGCACAGGCTGCCCTCGCCTCCCTGCCCTACGGGAACATCGAGCTTGAACACACGGCGGCCTTTATAGCTAAAACAGGCGACTATACCTATTTCCTCTCCAAGAGCTCAGCCGGCGGCACCCAGTGCGACGATGAGACGCGAGAAAACCTCAGGGTTCTCTCCGAGAGCGCCTCCGCCGTGTCCCAGACCCTCAGCAGCCTGTACGCTCAGCTGCTCTCGGGCAGCGTCAGCGTGGATGAGCTGCGTGAGGCCGAGGCCCAGATAAGCTCCCAGGAGGACTCTTTAGTCGACACGGGCATGGCAGGCAGTTTTCAGAAGATGGAGTCTGAGTTCCCGGAGCTCCCGTCGCTCATATACGACGGCCCCTTCTCTGAGCATATTGAGAATGCCGCCCCTCTCTACCTTGAGGGCATGGAGGATATTGACGAGGCCCAGGCCGAGAAGATAGCCCGGAAATTTATCGGCGCTGAGTCTGAGAATTTTGAGTGCCAGTATCTCCGGGAGGGGGATGAGATACCGGTATACGTTGTGACCCACAGCAACGGAAGCGAGGTTATGACTTTTGAGATATCAAAGGCCGGCGGCCAGGTTTTATACTTTGGTACCTCCAGGCCCGCAGGTGAGGCTGTACTGTCGCCCGAGGAGGGTCTCAACATCGCGAGTCAGTTCCTTGATAAACAGGGGTTTGACTCCATGGAGAGCACCTACTGGGAGCAGGAGGGCGGTGAGCTCACCGTAAATTTCTCCTACAGCGATAATGGTGTCATCTGCTACCCCGACCTTATAAAAGTGATGGTCTCCCTGGATACCGGCCGCATCCGCGGTTTTGAGAGCCTCGGATATATGATGTGCCACACAGATAGGGATATTCCCGAAGCCGCAATCTCCACTGAGGATGCCCGTGGCATTATATCGGACAGTCTGAACGTGGCAGGTCACAACATGGCGGTTATCCCCACCAGCGGGAAGTATGAGCTATACTGCCATGAATTCCTGTGTGAGGACCAGGACGGCAGCAGGTGCCTTGTGTATATCGACGCCGTCACAGGTGCCGAGGCCAAGATACTGCTTTTGCTTGAGAGTGAAAATGGTACGCTGACCATATAAAATAAAAACATCCCTGAGACGCGCGTCTCAGGGATGTTTTTATTTTCAAGGAACGTTTACTCGTCCACTCTGCGGGCTATGAGCGCCATGTACTGCTTGCTTGGCAGGTCAATATGAGTAAATCCGCTGTGGATCCCTGCGTCGGTCACAGTCATGTCCCAGGTGTCCACAACCTCTATCCTGTAGCTGGCTCCCTTTGGCAGCGTCCACTGGCGGAAGCCGGGCCTGTTAAAGCCGAGATACATGAGGATAAAGGATGGGGGTGTGCCCATCTCCGGCATATCGTCCTCTGCTACGGCACAGGGAGCGTCCCAGGCCATCTGGACAGGCTTCAGGCCGCTCTTTGGGAAGGTCTTAGCCACCTTGGCAAGGAACTTGAGCCGCTCGTTTGAGGTGCCGTGCAGCTTGCCGCCGTGGGACCACCATATAATGTCCTCGGGAGTGAGGTAAGTCTCTCCATGGCCAACATAACCTCCTCTTGCAACGCCCTCCCAGAAGCGGCGCACCATCTCTTCACCGGTTATGTTGCCCCAGCCCTGCTCAACGTTGCCCTCATAGCACACCTCGTCCATAACGACCGGCTTGCCATAGCGCACCCTATGCTCATCCACCAGCTCAGTGGATTTATAGACATCGGTCCTCTGGAGGCTGCAATGGGTGATCCAGGGCCTGGAGTGATCGTATATCTGGCGGCAGTTGTGTATGCTGCGAAGGTGCTTATACGGGTCCTTTTTCACCAGGATATCCGCGTAGTGCTCCCAATCGTCCACAGTCTTCTCCTTGAGAAGATCCCACTCATTGGCCAGGGACCACCATACGTTCCTGTAGGCCGCGAACCTGGCCACCACGTAGTTCCAGTAGAGATCGTCCTGCTCGCGGGTCATGGTGGAGAAGCCCCAGCAGTCATACGGGTGCATGACTATGAGGTCCGCCTCAATCCCCAGCTTGCCAAGCTCAACTATGGCCTCGTCCAAGAACTGGAAGTGCTTCGGGTTCAGGCGGGTGTAGTCGAAATTGTTGGGCCTGTCGTACTCCCAGTCACCTGTCTGGAAATTCTCCTCTGTGATGTGGGAGCGGTCTATGGGCGTGCCCTCATAGGGGAAAGTCACAGGGTCAACTAAATTGTGTATGTAATGCTTTGGAGTAAGGCAGAAGCGGATCTTGTTGAAAGCGCTGTCCTCGAGCTGCTCAAGTGTCTGGCGTCTGAGCTCCTCATTCTGGAACACCCAGGCATAGCAGGTTGTACCTATAGAGAAGTATGGCGTACCGTCCTCATAGATAAAGTGGAAATTATTCAGCACCCTCATTGGGCCGTGGTTGCCCTCCTCCGGAGCGCCTACAGTGAATTTCCCATCCACCTGCTCACCGAAGTCAGACGAGAGGTTGTAGGCGTACTCCCCCTCAAAGGATGGCATGAACCTGACACGGTAGATACCGTCACCGTCATAGAATCCATCCACTGTTATGTTCTCCTGTTTGGAGGAAAATACCGCTTTTACGGCGTGGTCGGTAAATGGGTTACCGTCTGAGGGGCCCTCCACAGCCAGCTCATAAACTCCCCATTTTCCAACGTATTCAGGACTGGCAATAATTTTCATAGACTTTTTCGGATCTCCTGATATCGGCCGATCCTACACTCCTTTTCGCTAAATTATTATAAAATTATTTATAATAGTTTAGTCCCATTATAATAGATTTTTACTAATTAGCAAGAGTGAGTTTGTTAAAAAACGCAGATAAATGAATCGATCGCCTACAGCTTTTATTTCACTCCAGTCCCGCCGCCCTGGCTCTGGCGACGGCCGTCTCAATAAGGTCGTCCATATCCTCCGCCAGCACCTGGCCGTCGGCCACAAGGCGCTTCGCGTCGGCGGCGGCAAGCTCCCTGTAGCGGCCTATGTCCCCGTAAAGCTCCTTCAGGAAATCTTTCGAGAAGTTTACCTCATGTCCGGCAAGGTAATTCACATTCTTTTCTCCGGTCTCCGGATCCTCCGTCTCAGACCAGTTGTAGTAGGTACAGACCGGGTAGTCAACCATAGGCGTCCTCAGTCCCCCGAGGCTGTTGCCGAAAGCATCCTTCAGTATAACGCCGTGGGCCGTCTGGCGCATACGCTCATAGGATTTGGGCGGCATGCCGGTCTCCACCCACTGGTACAGGTTCCGCAGCGCCACATGGAACGCGAAATACTTATGGTAGTCATTGGCGCAGAAGCTGTTGCCCGGGGGGCCTCCGCCCACCCGGCCCATGGCCTTCGCCACGTCCCCGTCAAATGAGTTATACGCCATACAGGTGTCAACGGCGTCGTGGCATCCTCCGGCTATGTCCATATACCGGTAGGGGAAATCAGGATCGTCGCTGTCGGCGCGCCTTGCTGAATAGCCGCAGCAGCCCCACTCGTCGCTGGCTTCGCTCTCCGTATTCAGCTCGATGACTGGCGCCGGGGCGCAATTGAGGCGTATCTGCAGGGAGTCATAGACTTTCGTGCTCTCATACCGGTTCAGCGGCGTCATGAGCCTGCGCACACCGCCGGTGGACAGGTATCCGTCATAGGCGTGCTTTTCCGGCTTCTCAAAGCTTGTGACAAACTGGGTAATATAGCTGCAGGACTGGGACCATCCGGTGAGATAGACGTACTTCACTCCCCAGCCCTTCAGCGGGTTTATGTCCTCATCGCTCCGTAAAAGTCCCGGGATCTCGGTCAGTATATCCCAGATATACCCCGTCTCCTGGTTGCGGGGCCCCGTCCAAAGGGGCGGGACATCGTTTTGAGGCACAGGCTTGTTGGAGGGGTTCGGCCAATCAAGATCCTTATAGCGCTCGTAATCAAAACGTTTCAGTGCTATAAACACATTAGGCTTGCTGGTTATCCCCACAAATATGTCACCATTGCGCATCAGATACCTGTAGGACTCCGCCCACACTCTGTCAATATCGAAGTTTGCAGTGGAGTTTACTATCTCAACGACAACACGCCCGCTGAATTTCGCCTTATCCCTTGGGAGGCGGAGCGTCATCCTGTCGGCGTACTTTCGGTCCGCGTATTTCACTTCCGGCTTCCCGTCCACTCCAGTGGCATAGATATTTGCCGTGCCATAAAATATAAATTCCCGCTCGTCGTAATCATAGCCGTCCATGTCACAGCGCTTTACGGCACTTGTGAAAAAGTGGGAGTCCTCAGTGTTTATAAGCTCCTTTATATCGTTGATCATGCAGTTTCCTCCTCCTTTAGCCTGATATCTGAATACTTATGAATTGGAACCGGTGTTCTTATCCTTCCTTATCCTGGCAGCCGCCACTTCGCGCCGCACCTTGTCAGCGGAGCGTGCGCCGGTAATTATCGTGTATGTCATGAGCACCAGCAGGAAAGCGCTGGTGACAGTGCTGTTGAGCTCGCTGTCAAAACCTATGGACACAAGGCCGATGGATATGATGCTCATGGAGACGGCGCCGATATAAATGCCCGCGGTGGTATTGACAAATTTGCCGATAAACATGGAGATAAACACGCACATCAGCGACGAGAAAGCAGAACCCATGCTTGTGAGACCCGTCTGCGCCGTGACTCCAGCACCCCTTGAGAGGGTGAATATAGCGGCTATGCCGGCAAATACCGAGCCTACAAGGCTCGCCTTGAAGCCCACCACGTGGTCTTTTATTCCGGCTGCTTTCGCCAGTGCCAAATTTCCTCCCACGGCCCTGGCCTGGGCCCCGAAGCGGCTCTTGTTGAGCAAAAACCACATTATAATGCCGGTGCCGATAAGTATGATAAAGTTATATGGCGCTCCGGCAAGAATGGTGGCGTCGCCTCCAATAACCGTGCTCCTGTTAGTTGACAGCACCTCGCCCAGTGAGGCCAGGACATAGGTGAGGCCGAGACCCACCACCATGGATTTTACGGCTATGAGCTCTTTTATCAGTGCCTTAACTGCTCCCACTACGAAAGCTGACACCATGGTCAGGACTACCATGAGCCAGAAGCCGCCCATCTGATAGTATATAGTGGCCATGATCTCATATAGGATCATCTCCGCGGCAATTGAAAAATCCAAAGCCCCAACCGTCATTGAGTAGTACATTCCCCAGGCCAGTATACATGTGGTTATGGATTGGACAAGGACTGTGTAGATCGTGCCGAATCCCGAACCCAGGAATACCGCGGGCCTCAATATTGAGAAAAATGCGTAGACAATTATCGGCAGGATAAGTCCAAACAGAATTCCTTTTACTTTGTTTAAAATCGCCATATCACTTATCTCCTAAATGGCGGATGGGGGTGGGCTTCCCCCATCCTGATTTTACTTCCAATCCTGGATCCTGTCCAGCCTTTTACTCGCTGTGGTGGCGCTCCATTATGTCGCTGTAGCTGTAACTCTCCACCATTTCCACGAAGGCGTCAAGATCGAAGTCTGGGTTATTCACCTGCAGGCACTGGAGGAGCTCGTCGGTGTTGTAGACGATCTCGTCCTCTATCTCCATCCAGCCCATGATCTCCTCAGAGCTTGTGAGCTTGATATACTGCTGGTTGTAAGACTGTCCGCCTTCCGCGAGAGGTGTGCCGTTCATTATATTGGCGGCCAGTATGGTCAGGTACACGGGGCCGGTGACGTGTCCGCCGGAGTCATATACCAGGACGCCGCTCTCGGCATACGTGGCCATGTCGTCCGGGAAGTCTATGGCGGCCACCTTAAAGTCGTCCTCGCGTCCGGCGGCGGTGATGGCCTGGTGTACGCCCGGCATTACGAACTGGGTGTTGCCGGCGATTATCAGGCCGTCCATCTCAGGATAGGCCGTCAGGAAGTTCTCAACTGTTGTTGCGCCGCCTTCTGCGGTCAGAGTAACATTAGTATCGCGCTGCTCCACAAGGATCTCCATTCCGAAATCCTCAATGGCAAGCTGGCAGCCATAGTCACGGCTGTTCTCCTGCATCTCATTGGAGGCGGCGAGGCCTATGTAGCCTATCTGGTCGCAGCCGTAGTTGTGGAGCGTCTCCATGGCGCTGTAGGCAGCGTCAGTCTCATTCTGGTAGAAGCAGCCCAGGAAGAGCTCGCTGTCCTGGCAGATGGAGAGAGTGTCCTCGCCCAGATCTTCCATGGCCGGGCCCCAGTAGAAGCCATAGTATACCCCGGCGTCCTCGCACTTTTTAACTGCTGCGGGGGATCCGGCATACATGAAGCTGACCCAGGGGAGTGCTACCGCGTCCACATCCTGGCTGAGCAGTGTGTCCAGCGCATCAAGGTATGCGTCAGATGTGCTTTCGGCCGGCTGTACGGGAACACCGGTGGCTCCAAGTGACTCTATAGCTGCCACCAGGTTGTTGCGGAGCGGCGTTGAGGTTCCGTCCTGGGAACCTGTGTCAAAGTAACCCATTCTGAAGTTAACAAGGCCGGTGTCCCCGCCCTCATCGCCGCCCTCGTCGGGTTCGCTGGTTCCGGGATCCTCAGTGTTGTCCGGCTCCTGTGTGCCGCCGCCCTCCTGACCGCAGGCGGCCAGTGAAAGGACCATGATGAGAGCCAGCAGAAGCGCTAAAAGCTTTTTCATTTGATTCCCTCCTAATAATTAATCAATATCAAATTTGCTGAGCCTGTCCGACAGGACCATAACGCACAGGAACAGAGCGCCCTTCAGCAGGTTCTGCATGCCCACAGGAACGCTGGCCAGGTTCATGCCCAGAGTCAGCACCGAGATGATAAGCGGCCCGATGATGGCGCAGATGAACTTCACCTTGGGCCCGCCGGTGGTGGCCCCGCCCAGGGCCATGGCCACCATCACATTGAAGTGGAACATGGTGCCGGTGGCTTTACTGGCTCCGCCGCTCTTGCAGATGCTGAAGAATGCCACTATCCCAGCCGCCAGTCCCGTGAAGACAAAGGCGGCAAATTTGTATTTTGAAAGGTTTATGCCGGACAGCTTGGCAACCGTGGAGCTGGCGCCTATGGCCCGGCTGTTCTTGCCGTATCTGGTCCGGTTATAGAGTATGTAGATAATAACCCCGAACACCACCGCCACCGCAAGCTTCAATATGGCATTGTCAAGGTCCAGCATGGAAACCGGCGTCCTGACTGACGAGTAGTTTGTGAGCGGCCCCAGGAATCCGGAGATAACGTTGCCTATACACATTGTGAGGAAAAAGACCGGTATGGGGAGCTTGGCGTACATGCCGCCGCATATGCACCCTATCGCGAGGCCCACAGCAAGGGCCACCACCAGGGCCAGTGGTACGCTTATCTGTGACACCGCAGCCGCGGCTATGGCCGAGAGGGCGACGTTTGATGCCATGGCGAAATCCTGCTCTCCCTGTGCGAAAATGAACAGCGCCGCCATGCAGCCTATAAGGTACTGGAAGGACTGGTCAAGGATGTTTTCAAGGTTCCTGGATGAGAACAGCGAACCGCCTGTGAGTATTCCAAACACCAGGAGCACAGCGGCAAGTATTACAAACGGATAGACCTTCAAAACCGTCCTCTGCCAGCTCATTTTCTCTCTTTTCTGTTCGCTCATTTCGGCGCCCTCCTCATATCTTGTACTCTATGACCATCTTCTCGGTGACCTCAGGGCTCCGGTCGATGATCTTGGATATGGCGTAGTCCTTCATTATCATGATCCGGTCGCTCATACCGATGAGCTCTGCCAGCTCCTCAGAGATCATCACAATGGAGACTCCCTGGGCCTTCAGCTCACGCATCAGCTTGTAGATGGCTTCCTTTACGCCTATGTCGATGCCGCGGGTGGGGCAGTCCATTATCAGTATCTTGGATTCGTTACCCAGCCATTTTGCCAGTACCACTTTCTGCTTATTGCCGCCGGAGAGGGTGGAGCAGTATGAGTGCAGGGAGCGGAGCTTTATGGAGAGCCTGTCTGCCCATTTCTTTGCCAGCTCCCGCTCCTCCCTGGGTTTTATCAGCCCGTGCCGCGCCAGCCTCGAGAGTGACGGGAGCGTTATGTTGTCGTCTATTGGATACTGCAGGATGATGGCCTCTGTGTCCCTGTTCTTTGACATATATCCAATGCCCTTCTCGGTCGCGAGTTTCGGGTTTGTTATATGTGTCCCGTCGGACAGGACCACGGCACCGCTGTCTAATTTCTCCGCTCCAAATAGGGCCATGCCCAAATCGTGCATGCCGCAGTCGCTAAGGCCGCCTATGCCCAGTATCTCGCCCCGGTGCAGCTCAAATGACACGTCGTTTATCTCCGGCGCCACCAGGTGCTCCGCTGTCAATACCACATCCTTCTGGTAGTCGGGTGCATAATCCGTCCGGTAGTAGTTATCCGATATCTCCCGTCCAACCATCAGCTCCCTCATTCGCTTAATGTCCATCTGTTCTTTTGGGAGCGTGGTTATGTAGTGGCCGTCGCGCATTATGGTCACGCTGTCACAGACCTGTACCAATTCGTCAAGGTCGTGTGTTATGAAGAGCACCGAACCGCCCTTAGCCTTCACATCGTTTATGACCTTGTAGAGTATGCTGCGTCCCTCTGTGGTCAGGGCGTTGGATGTCTCGTCGATTATCAGAAGCCGCGGGTCATCGCACATGGCCTTGGCTATCTCCACCAGTTTCCGGTCCTCCAGGTTTAAAAGCGCGCAGCTGAGGGACGGGTCTATGTGGTCGGCATATACCTTGTGCAGGGCCTCCTTTGCTGCCGCGTTCATTTTCGCGTAGTTGATGCCAAAAGCCCCGCTGAAACGATCCTCCTTATTGAGGAAGATATTGCACGCCCCGCTTATGTCTGTTATGACGCCCGCCTCCTGGACCACAAGGGCTATGCCGTTGGCGCTGGCCTCAACAGTGGAGTGAGGGGTATACTCTTTGCCGTCCACATACATTGTGCCGCTGTCCCTGCTGTACACTCCCGCCACCATGGAGGAAAATGTGCTTTTGCCGGAACCGTTCTCGCCGATAAAGCCGCGTATCTCCCCCGCGTCTATCTCCACGGAGAAATCCACTACCGCCCTCGTCGCACCAAACGACTTATAGATGTTGTCGGCTTTCAATAATACGTTTCCCATAGGCGCCCCCTAAATTATTTTGTAAACTTTAGTATAATTTAGTTTAAAATTTACTCAAATTTTGTAATAGTTT
>CALXAF010000075.1 GCA_944386185.1 uncultured Oscillospiraceae bacterium | reverse complement strand
ATGGAGGGGGCCCAGGAGCTGCTCTCCGATCCTGAGATGCGGGATATGGCCCAGGAGGAGCTTGACTCGGCCAGGGCGGCGATTGAAGAGACTGAGCAGGAGATAAAGCTGCTGCTTCTACCGAAGGACCCGAACGACGAGAGAAACGTGATATTTGAGATCCGCGGCGGCGTCGGCGGTGAGGAGTCGGCGCTCTTCGCCCACGACCTTTACCGGATGTACTCAATGTACGCCGAGTCTAAGAACTGGAAGACCGATATTGTGAACCTGAACGAGACTGAGCTTGGCGGCATAAAGGAGATAAGCTTTGTTATAGAGGGGCACGGCGCGTACTCGAGGCTCAAGTTTGAGTCCGGGGTACACCGTGTGCAGCGGGTCCCGGATACGGAGTCCGGCGGACGCATACACACCAGCACTGTCACAGTCGCCGTGCTACCGGAGATGGAAGAGGTGGACTTTGAGATAAACCCGGCCGACCTGCAGATAGATACCTTCCGTTCCACCGGCGCCGGAGGGCAGAAGGTCAACAAGACCGAGTCCGCCATACGTATAACACACATTCCAACAGGGACAGTAGTGGAGTGCCAGGACGAGCGGAGCCAGTATAAGAATAAGGACAGGGCGATGAAGATCCTGGCCTCGCGCCTGTATGAGGCGGAGCGGCAGAAGCGGGACGCGGCCATTGCGGCTGAGAGACGCTCACAGGTGGGTACCGGCATGCGCAACGAGAGGATACGCACGTATAATTTCCCACAGGGCCGTGTTACAGATCACAGGATAAATCTGACGCTTTACAAGATCGACCAGATAATGAACGGAGACCTTGACGAGCTTATTGACGCGCTTATCACGGCGGATCAGGCGGAGAAGCTGCGGGCTTCGGAGGCTGAGTGATGGAGACCAGGATTTTCAGGGAAAGCATCGGTTCATCACCTCAGGTAATCAGGGATGGGGGAGTTGTGGCTGTCCCCACAGAGACTGTATACGGCCTGGCGGCCAATGCTCTTGACGAGAGGGCCGTGGAGCGCGTATTCGAGGCGAAGGGGAGACCGGAGACAAAGCCGGTCAGTATATTCGTGCCAGATATGGCATCGGCGGAGAGATTTTGCAGGGATATACCGGGTTCGGCCTACGCGTTGGCAGAGCGGTTCTGGCCTGGGCCTCTGACTATGATTTTAAGGCGGCGCGATATAGTGCCGGACGTAATAACAGCGGGCGGGGACACCGTGGGGATAAGGTGCCCTGACCACCCACTCACGCTTGAACTGATGGCCGAGTGCGGCATGCCTTTGACGGGCACCTCTGCCAATATATCGGGTGAGCCAGACGCTAGGGACTTTGATAAAGTGATGGAGTATTTTGACGGAGCGATTGAGTGCGCAATAGACGGCGGGGCATGTCCAGGCGGAGTGCCGTCCACCGTCGTGGATATGACGTGCGAGCCGCCTAAAATACTCCGTGAGGGCGGCCTCAAAAGAGAAGTGCTGATGAGTGCCCTGAAGGAGACATTTTCGTGAAGGTCATAGGAATCACAGGCGGCACAGGGGCCGGCAAGACGACGGCTCTCCAGGTCCTCTCCGAAATGGGCGCCGCCAGTATAGACTGCGATCAGGTCTATCACCAGCTGCTGGAGAGCTCAAGGGAGCTTTTGGCGGCAATAGGGGAGCATTTTCCGGGCACAGTGGAGAACGGTACCCTTCAAAGGAAGAAGCTGGGCAATGTGGTGTTCACTTCTCACCAGGCGCTTGCCGAACTGAACGCGATAACTGACCCATTTGTCACCATCCGCGTGAGGGAAATCCTGAGCCGCGCGGAAGATGAGGGGAGGCGCCTTGCCGCGATAGATGCCATCGGCCTCATTGAGAGCGGAATAGCGGATATATGCGATATAAAGATAGCTGTGACAGCGCCGGTGGAGACCAGGATAAACCGCATCATGGCCAGAGAGGGTATAAGCCGGGACTACGCTGAGAAACGGGCCGCGGCACAGAAGCCGGACGTGTATTTTATCGAAAGATGCGACTATGTGCTTGTGAACGACTTTAGCGATAAGGTCGGTTTTAAGCGTTACTGCAAAGAGTTTTTCAGCAGGATTTTGGATGACTCTACAAAATTTAGAATAGATGAATAGATAATCAGGAGGAAAATATAATGCCAGATCTTAGAGACGAGCTTTTCTTTAAGCCGAAAAACGCTTTCGAAACAGTTGATGCTTTAGAGCTTGAGACTGCCCAGGACTACTGCCGCAGGTACATGGACTTTCTCGCTGCCGCCAAGACTGAGCGGGAGGCGGTGAATGAGGGAATACGCCTTGCTAAAGCTGCGGGATTCAGAGAGTAAGCCGGCGAAGGTGGAATTCACCCCGGTTACAAGATATACAGAAGCGTGAGGGGCAAAGCCCTGCTTTTAGCTGTTATAGGGAAAAAGAACGCCTCCCACGGCATGCAGATAGGTGCCGCGCATATAGATTCCCCGCGTCTTGACCTAAAGCAGATGCCGCTCTATGAGGACAGCGAGATAGCTTATTTTAAGACCCACTACTATGGCGGTATAAGGAAGTATCAGTGGGTGACAATACCCCTTGAGCTTCACGGGGTGGTTGTGACAAGGGACGGCACTGTCAAGGACGTAGTTATCGGAGCGGATCCGACAGACCCTGTCTTTGTTATAAGCGATCTGCTGCCGCATCTTGCGGCGTCACAGAATAAAAAGTCCCTTGGCGAGGCTATACCGGGAGAGAACCTGAACATAATAATCGGAAGCGAGCCGGTATCTGGGGATGATGGCGCCGACAAGGTCAAGCTCAATGTTATGAAGATACTAAACGAGAAGTATGGTATCACCGAGGAGGACTTCCTCTCAGCCGAACTGGAGGCAGTTCCCGCGCTGCCGGTCCGTGAAGTCGGACTTGACAGGTCAATGATAGGCGCTTATGGCCATGATGACCGTTCCTGTGCCTTTGCCGAACTTGCGGCTATCATTGATATGGACGATGTGCCTGAGAAGACGTCTGTCTGTGTTCTGGCAGATAAGGAGGAGATAGGTTCAGAGGGCGTGAGCGGTATGCAGTCCCACGCGTTTGAATGCTTCATTGAGGACATATGCGCTGCCCAGGGCGTCGAGCTCAGACGCTGCATGGAGCGCTCCTTCTGCCTGTCCGCCGACGTGACAAACGCTTTTGACCCAACGTATCCGGAGGTGTCGGATAAGCGCAATAACGCTAAGCTGAACTACGGAGTGGGAATTGCCAAATTCACAGGGGCCCGCGGCAAGTCCGGTTCGAATGACGCCTCGGCTGAGGTTGTGGGGCGCGTTCGCCGTCTGTTTGCCGAAAACGGCGTAGTGTGGCAAATGGGCGAGCTGGGTAAGGTAGACGAGGGCGGCGGAGGAACTGTGGCAAAGTTCATGGCCCTCAGGAATATCGACACGATTGACGCCGGAGTACCGGTTATTTCCATGCACTCGCCATATGAACTCGTATCAAAGCTTGACTGCTATATGACATATAAGGCCATGAAGGCAATATACCTGGAGAAATAAGCTGCTATAGCGGAAGATTAAAAGGCGATATGAATGAACACCCCTTTCGGTGCAAACAATGACCGAAGGGGGTGTTTATTTGATAATACCAGATTTGTCTCAATTTGAGAATTCAGGACAGGATCAAGACACCTTGGCTGAAAAGCCTCAGGAAATATACCAGAAAGACCAGATACAGGACATGGGATCGTCGACCGTTGCGTCGCCAGAGGGCACGATACACTGCCTGACGATTGTTGGACAGATAGAGGGCCACCAGATACTTCCGTCCGATACAAAGACGACAAAGTATGAACATGTGATGCCGCAGCTTGCCGCCATTGAAGAGGCAGAGGAGATAGACGGCCTGCTCATATTGCTGAATACGGTGGGCGGCGATGTGGAGGCTGGACTTGCTATAGCGGAGCTTATAGCAAGTATGTCGAAACCGACGGTATCACTTGTGCTTGCGGGCGCCCACTCCATAGGGGTACCTCTTGCCGTAGCCGCCGATATGTCGATGATAACGCCGTCCGCCGCTATGACTATCCCCCCGGTGCGGCTCACCGGCGTGGTAATAGGCGTTCCTCAGACTTACAATTACTTTGGTAAGATCCAGGAGCGGATCGTAAGGTTTGTAGTGGACAACTCGCACATAACAAGAG
>CALXAF010000074.1 GCA_944386185.1 uncultured Oscillospiraceae bacterium | reverse complement strand
CAGAGCCTGGTGGTTTTCAGCGGAGACAAGACGGCGCTGATCGACTGTGGCAGTTCCAGCGGTGAGGACGCGGGGGCTATAGCCCAGGAGTATATAATGAGCCGTGGCAGAAGCTCCATAGACCTTCTCATATTGACTCACTACCACGAGGATCACGCCAACGGCGCGGAGTATCTTATCTCAACAATGGATATCGAAGCCCTGATAGTCCCAAGACCATTGAATGACCAGGAGAACGCAGAGGGTGAGAGGATACTGGCACTTGCACGTGAGGCAGGGATAGATATAATATATGTTGACAGGAACCTGACAGCAGATATGGGAGATGCGGAACTTGATATTTTTACGCCAGTGGGCGGCAAGGACGAGAATGAGAGGGGTATCTTCATACTTGTAAGCCATGGGGATTTTGACGTATTCATCACAGGCGACGCCGACGCCGCCAGCGAGATACAGATATCCGGACGTGAGGAGCTGCCGGACATAGAGTGCCTCATCGTGGGCCACCATGGCTCAGCCTACTCTACGAGCAGGACCCTGCTCCAGAGGGTGAGGCCGGAGGCTGCGGTTATATCCGTAGGGGATAACAGCTACGGTCACCCCTCAGAAGAGACGATAAGCCGTCTTGAGGAATACGGCGTCAGAGTGTACAGAACAGATATCCACGGAGATGTGTTGATAGATTCCAGGGAGCAGGATGAGAAAAATGGCAAAAGAGAGAAATGATAACAGAGGTTATACTGAGCTCAAACGTGATCTGAGAGATAAAAAGCCGCGGAGGCTCTACGCCTTCTGGGGTGAGGAGAGATACCTTCTGGAGCACTACCTGGGGGTATTGAGGAAGATGATACCGGAGGGGACAGAGGAGTTTAACCACAGGCGCTTAGAAGGAAAAAACATGCAGACCAACGACTTGAGGGAGGCGGTCGATGCATTGCCTGTGTTCTCCCAGATGACACTCACAGAGGTCAGTGATTTTGACTTCTCTAAAACCAACGAGGATACGCGCAGGGAACTGCTGGATATCCTCTCGGATATACCTGACTACGCGTGCGTGGTATTTATATTCGACACAGTGGAGTTCAAGCTGGACGGCCGTGTCAAGACCAACGGCGCCATCAAGAAACTCTTCAACTCAGTGGAATTTCCAAAACAGGAACAGAGCGAGCTCACAGTGTGGATAACGCGCCACATGAAAGCCCTCGGCAAAAAAATAAGCGCCCCGGCGGCGGAGCGGCTTGCTTTTCTCACAGGCGGCATGATGACGAGCCTCATAAACGAGATAGAGAAGCTCTCGGCATACAGCAGGGGCGACACGGTGACGGTAGCGGACATAGATGCCGTTGTGACGCCTGTGCTGGACGCAGCGGCCTACGAGCTGACAGACGCCATATTAAACGGCCAGAGGGAGAGGGCGGTGGCAAAGCTGGGGGAGCTATTGATGATGGATGAGGCGCCGCACAAGATACTTTTCTCAATCTCCGCGAAGCTCAGGCAGATGCTGTGCGCAAAGGCATGCCTGGGAGCGGGGCTGGGACAGCAGGAGTTTATGGAGATGTGCTCTATAAGATATCCGTTTCAGGCAAGAGGTATAATCACAGCGGCCAGAGGATACTCGGTGAAGCGCTGCTGTCAGATGGTGAGATTGTCCTCGAAGGCGGCGTATTTACTGAACAGTAGCTCACAGGACCCGGAGAAGGTGCTGCAGGAGCTGGTGGTACGCCTGATGTATGATGGGGGAAGTGCCGGATGATGAAACCTGCAATAGCGGAGGCCATCATAGTTGAGGGCAGGTACGATAAAAACGCTGTGAGCCAGGCGGTCGACGCTGTGATAATAGAGACCCGTGGGTTTGGCGTGTTCTCAGATAAGGAGCGCATGGAACTCATCCGCCGCCTTGCGGAAAAGCGGGGCATTATCATACTCACAGATGGAGACGGGGCGGGATTTATCATCAGAAACCATCTGAAGGGTTCCATATCGAAAGGGCTGGTAAAACAGGCGTATATACCGGACGTGCTTGGTAAGGAGAGACGGAAAAGGACCCCGTCTAAGGAGGGTAAATTGGGAGTCGAGGGCATGGACAGGCAGATCATAGTCGACTGCCTGCGCCGGGCCGGGGCCACATTCCTGGGCCAGGATGCTCAAAGGGAACGCTGGCGCGGTATCACCAAGACAGATTTTTTTGACCTGGGACTGACAGGCACCCCTGACAGCAGAGAGAAAAGGCGGGAGCTTGCCAGAAAGACAGGACTGCCTGAGAGAATATCGGCCAACGCGCTTTTGGACGCTATAAACGCGCTGTACACCTTGGAGGAGCTGCAAAAGATCATGGATTGCCAAACCGATCCTCAAACACCAGAGCCCCCAGAGATGATATGATAAGTACGCCCAGGGGCGCCCTGTAGAGCTCTGAATATAGATAGTGCAGTTCATATGTAGTGCTCGTGAGTTCACCTGCGGCCACGGCTACAAGCAGCGACACGGACAGCAGAAGGCAGGAGACGATGAGCCCGGCTCTTATCACCGTCAGAGCGGCCCAACAGAGCCTTCGGGATCTGTACAGCTTTTCTTTTATCCTTCTAAACATCATACCACCACTTATTTTAGCTCCATCAGGCGGCATGTGCTGCCTGATGGAGCTTTTTACAGAGAATATTCCGAGGGATCATCTCATATTATAATAATCATATTCTAAGACTGTAACGCGCCTTTCGCAACGGAAAAATCCTTCCAGATATTAAGTGGGGAAAAATGAGAGAATATGTTGAAATTTGTAAAAACTTGCGAACGAAAATGTTGGAAAAATCCTAGATATTGTGGAATAATGATAATCACAGACCAATACATTGATGTTAGGAGGAAAAGCAGAAATGATGGAAGAGATGGCCCGGAAGACCATACTTAGGGAGAACGGGGGAGAAGTTACCTTTATATACTACCTAACAGAGAGCGTTCCGGAGCCAAGGTTCCAGACAGGCGTGCAGGACACCAGAAGATACGGTGTGTGCGTGTCAGATGAGCAAGGGGTGGAGCGGATTGCTGTCAACGACGTAACGAGCGTCAGGGACACCGCAATAAGGCTTGTTGATACGCTGGCCAGGAATGATGTGACGCCAGTAGCTCTCTATGATGTGGTCTACGACTGGATATGTAGCGAGACGGAGAGGTGAATCAGGGCATATTTCGGCAGAATAATGATAAATGGAGGCGGACATAATGCCCGCCTCCATTTGTATATAAAAGATCACAATTTGTTATCGTCTCACCCAAAACGAACCCAATATCTCGCTCATTTTGTCCCTCTCGCACCTCATTCTGGGGTAGCGGCTATTTTCATCATTTTATTTCTATTTTCTCGTTTTTCCTCATAAACTCCATCAATCAATCCAAAAAGTTGGCAAAAAAGAAGGGAGCCTAAGGGTAAAACCTTAAACTCCCGTGCTATTTTCTGTGGGACAAGTGGGCTGTTTTGAGTGGGATGCTATCACGATCACTTCTCGGTGAGGAGCTTGCTCAGTTCATCCATGAAAGTGTTTATATCCTTAAACTGCCTGTAGACAGAGGCGAAACGTACATATGCCACCTCATCCATATCCTTGAGACGGCTCATCACCATCTCGCCGATCTGGCTGGTGGGTATCTCCCTGTCCATGGAACTCTGGGCCTCCTGCTCTATCTCGTCGGCAAGCGCCTCGATATCGCTCATGGGAACGGGACGCTTCTCACAGGCGCGCATTATCCCATTTATAAGCTTTACTTTGTCAAAGGACTGCCTGCTGCCGTCCTTCTTAATAACTACCACCGGCATGCGCTCCACAAACTCATACGTGGTAAAGCGCTTCTGGCAGGAGAGACACTCGCGCCTGCGGCGGATATTCTCCTCGGTGGGGCGTGAATCTATTACCTTGCTCTCGTCAAAACCACAGTACGGACATTTCATTCTAAGCGCCTCCCGGACATATTTTAGGAAAATGTGGATCTATTATAGCAAATAAAGCCCACGGTGTACAGAGTTTTGACGTGTATATGGAGAAGAATTTATGGGAAAATATGAGATGAAAGGTTAAAAATGTTCAGACAGTTGATAAACCGGCATAGTATATGTTAAACTGCACTAAAGCTTGTGATAAGCCCGCGCAGTCAAAAAATGCTGCCGGGCCTCAAGCGTTCCATCTCGCTTATGCTTTCAATATGCTCAGCCACAAGGGATGCGGAGCTTTCGGCGGCGCCAGGATCTTTAGAGGATATATGCTCCAAGAGCTCGTAAAAGTCGTCTGTCATGGCTTCAATATCGCTGTGCCGCAATACGATATGGGTGTATGGGTCGTGACTGCGCCAGAGATCGGCTGCTGCCTTTGCCTGATTCAAAGCTTGATCCCACTGTCCCGCTGAAGCGAGATATGCTGAGTCCTCCACAAGGACTGTTATCTCATCAGCGAGTGATCCAAGGTACCAGGCGTTTATCATGGAGACGGCAAATATCAATATTAGAAGGGCGAGTGCGAAAATTTCCTTTTTCATTTCTTCCTGTCCTTTATGCTGAAATATATATTTCCCGCTTTATCCACGGACATTATATAGACGTCACTGACGCGCCCGGCACCGCGCTTCTTAAGTTCATTCATCAGCCAGGACCTGTCCTTTCCAAGGAGAAGAAGGTTTTCAGACATAAGCCGGCCGTCTATTATAACGCAGAGCGGCGAGCCGTTATCCTGGGTGGCGATACCCATGTCCTTTGGTGAGAGCGGCGCGAAGTCAGGATAGGTTATTACGCTGAGCGTGCCGTTGGTCTCCAAAATGGCGTGCTTAACCTTCGCTATATCTGTTATCTCCTTTCCACGGAGTTCAACGTACAGTTCGTCTATGGATATCCTGTTCCGCCGCATTTCACTCTGGATGATCTTGCCGTTATCTATGAGGATGCTGGGCCTGCCGCATATGATCTGTCTGATGCGGCTTCGCTTAAGCGTGAGATACGAGATCAAAACCTGGCAGCACAGGAGCGTAAGCACCGGTACGATGCCGTATATGAGTGGGGTTCCCACGTCCTGCAAGGGCTGCGAGGCCAGGTTTGATATGAGGACTGCGACGATAAGCTCTATCGGCTCCAGCTCGCCCAGCTGCCTCTTTCCCATTATCCTCATTGAAACAATCAGCAGGATGAAGATTATTATTGTCCTTATAAAAGATACGCCCAAAATAAACACTACGCTTTCACTGTACTTTTTGGTTATTGTGCCCTGTAATATATCTCCTATTCGGGAACAGGATAAGGCGGCACTTGACAGAAGAGAGATAAGGGATTACCATGTGGGCGAGATGAAGAATACGTGTCTGACGCCTGAAAAGCGGCGGATATTTACAATATTTTTTCGATTGATTTAATCTTTTGAATAGGAGTGCGATATATGTCTAAGTATTTTGGTACAGATGGGTTCCGCGGCGAGGCCAACGTGGACCTCACGGTGGAGCACGCCTTTAAGATAGGACGTTTCCTAGGCTGGTACTTTGGAAAGGATCACAAGTGCCGGGTGGTCATAGGAAAGGATACACGCCGCTCCAGCTATATGTTTGAGTCGGCCCTCTCGGCGGGGCTGACCGCCTCAGGAGCCGATGCCTACCTTCTCCATGTGACCACAACGCCCAGCGTGTCATATGTGACCAGGATAGACGATTTTGACTGCGGCATAATGATATCCGCCAGCCACAACCCATACTATGACAATGGCATTAAGCTCATAAACTCCTCCGGTGAGAAAATGGAGGAGCCGGTGCTGCTAGAGATAGAGAGCTACTTAGATGGTGTTTCAGGACAGGTGCCTTACGCCGTCAGAGATTCTATAGGCCGTACCATAGATTACTCCTCTGGCCGCAACAGGTACATAGGCTATCTTATCTCGTTGGCCACCCACTCATATAAGGGGATGAAGGTTGGGCTTGACTGCGCCAACGGGAGTACATGGATGATAGCGAAGAGTGTGTTTGACGCCCTGGGCGCAGACACGTATGTGATAAATAATAAGCCGGACGGCCTCAATATAAATATGGACTGCGGTTCCACCCACATCGACGGCCTGCGCCGCTTTGTGGTGGAGAATGGCCTTGATGTGGGATTCGCCTTTGACGGTGATGCCGACAGGTGCCTTGCCGTGGATGAGAAGGGAAACCTGGTGGACGGGGACCTTATACTCTTCATCTACGGAAAGTATATGCAGGAGCGCGGCAAGCTTGGAGACACTAAGGTTGTGACCACCATCATGTCAAACATAGGACTCTACAAGGCGCTGGATGCTGCAGGGATAGGTTATGAAAAGACTGATGTGGGAGATAAATACGTATGGGAGAACATGCGTGAACACGGCAACAGGATAGGCGGAGAACAGTCGGGCCACATCATACTCTCAAAATACGCCACTACAGGGGACGGAATGCTGACGGCGATAAAGCTTATGCAGGTCATCCTGGATAAGAAGACGACGCTCTCAAGGCTCTGCGAGCCGGTGACCATATACCCGCAACTTTTAAAGAATGTCCGTGTGAGCGATAAGGATACTGTCCTGTCTGACGTTGACGTGACGGCGGCTGTGGCTGAGACCGAGCGGGAACTGGGCGACAACGGCCGTGTCCTGCTTCGGAAGAGCGGCACTGAGCCTGTGCTCAGGGTTATGGCCGAGGCGCCAACAGAGAGTGAGTGCGAGAGAGCCGTTGACGCCATCATAGCCGCTATGGAGAAAAAGGGATACATAATAAAATAATAAGAAAAAACGAGATGCGTTTGGGGAAGGAGCTGGCCTATGTATAAGACTTCCGAACTTCTGAATATAAACAAGACAATGGCGAAGCCGCTGTTTGAGGAGACTGAATATCCGTGGCAGGTGCTGGATATGATAGGCGATTTTATCAGGGAGATAGGGCCTGCGCTGGACGAGGACGAGTATAAAAAAATCGGCGACGATGTGTGGGCGGCCCGGGACGCGGAGATATATCCCACTGCGTATATAAAGGGTCCATGTATAATCGGCCATAACACCCAGGTACGCCACTGTGCGTTCATACGCGGCAGTGTCATCATAGGTGACGACTGTGTGGTAGGAAATTCAGTTGAAGTTAAAAATGCCATAGTATTTGATAATGTGCAGATACCCCACTATAACTATGTGGGGGACTCTGTGCTGGGCTACCACGCCCACATGGGGGCCGGGTCAATTACATCTAATGTGAAGAGCGACAGGACCCCTGTGTCCGTCAAGGACGGCGCGGAGCTCATAAATACAGGCAGGAAAAAATTCGGCGCAATACTGGGAGACTATGTTGAGGTGGGCTGCAACAGCGTCCTGAACCCCGGCTGCGTGGTGGGCAGGAATTCCACCATATACCCGGTGTGCAGTGTGCGGGGGACTGTCCCTGCGGACAGCATCTATAAGGGAAGACTCAACGTGATAAGAAGAAAATAACTTTTAGGAGAAACAACATGCTTAGGATAGAGAACCTGACAAAAAGATATGGCTCTAAGGCGGCTGTGGAGGGATTGAGCCTCCACATAGCGCCGGGAGAGATATACGGTTTCATTGGCCCAAACGGAGCTGGTAAGACTACGACCATAAAATCCTGCTGCGGAATACTGCGGTTTGATGAAGGCGAGATATATATTGACGGAAAATCCATAAAGACGGACCCTCTCGCCTGCAAAAGGGAGCTTGCGTATATACCGGATGAGCCGGATATGTATGAGTTCCTCTCTGGGATAAAGTACCTCAACTTTGTGGCAGATATTTTCGGCGTATCAAAAAACGAGCGTGAGGAGCGGATCCACAAGTACGCCGATACATTTGAGCTGACAGGGGATCTGGCACAGCCAATATCTGCCTACTCACACGGCATGAAACAGAAGCTTGCCGTAATAGCTGGACTCATACACTCACCAAAGCTCATAATCATGGACGAGCCGTTCGTGGGGCTGGATCCAATAGCAACCCACAAGCTCAGGACAATCATGCGCGAACACTGTGATAACGGAGGAGCAATATTCTTCTCCACCCATGTTCTGGAGGTGGCCGAGAAGCTCTGTGACAGCGTTGCAATACTCCGCCAGGGCAGGCTCGTGGCCTCGGGGACTATGGAACAGGTGAGGGGCGATGCGTCATTGGAAGAGGTGTTCCTGGAGTTGGAGGAGAGAGATGTTTAAGGCCCTTTTAAGGACGCGTGTGCAGTCCTATTTCAACTATATGACAGGCGGAGGGAGAGGTAAAAAGGGGACTAAAAAACGCGGCGCGCTCTATGTCCTCCTGTTCGCGTATCTCTTCGTGATGTTCGCTTTCCTGATAGGCTTTTTCTTCAACTCCGTTGTGGGTCCTTTTCACGCCCTCGGGCTGGACTGGCTGTACTTCGCTTTTTACGCCATGACATCTTTTGCGCTCATGGTGATATTCAGCATATTCATGACACAGTCGCAGTTATATGATGCGAAAGATAACGAACTTTTGCTCTCAATGCCCATACCATCAGGATATATACTCGGCAGCCGTATAGCGGCACTGGTGCTGGAAAATCTGGTCTACGGACTTGTGGTGGCGATACCGGCCGCATTTGTCTATCTCAGGGCAGTCCCTATGGAAATTGGCGGGATAATTGCATTTGTGCTGATAACCCTGATGATGCCCCTTTTTGCCTTCGCAATAACGGGTATATTCAGTTACTTCCTCCATCTTGTGTTGTCCAGGTTTAGAAATAAGACAATCTTTGGCGTGATATTCGCCATGGCGTTCCTTTTGGCCTATTTTTACCTTTACAGCAGGCTCAACACGTATATCCAGCTGCTGGCCGCCAGCGGACAGGCGGTAGCTGATTCAATTGCCACATACGCCCGCCCGGTATACTGGATAGGAGAGGCGATAGCCAGCGGGAACATGGCTTATCTACTGCTTACTGCTGCAATGTTTCTCGGGGCATTTGTGGTGGTCTATGCGTTTTTGACGGCCACATTTAGAAAATCCGCTACAACAAAGCGCGGATCAGCCAAAGTGGTATACAGGAAGCGGGAGATGAAAGTGTCCTCTGCAAAGGGCGCTATAGTGCGAAAAGAGCTGAGCAGGCTCTTCTCTAGTACGGTTTATCTTCTAAACGCGGCTATGGGACTGATACTTCTGGCAATAGGGGCCGTATATATTGTCATAAAGAGGGCAGATGTGGCGTTGATGTTCAGCGACGTGCCGGGAATAGGCGACATTATGGCGCCGCTGGGAACGCTGCTCGTGTGCCTTATGCTCTCAATGTCACTTTTTGCTGCAGCCTCAATCTCGCTTGAGGGCAGGAGCATAGGCATACTGAAGGCGATGCCGCTTACAGCTGCACAGATTTTGACGGCAAAGGCGGACATGCACATACTGCTCACGGTGCCTTTTGGGCTCATAGGCTCCGCGGCGCTCATATACGTTATAGACATGTCACCTGTGCTTATGGCCCTGACGGTCATACTCCCAGTGGTGTTCTCGCTGTTTACGGCGTATCTGGGGGTGGCTGTAAACCTGCGTTTTCCTAAATTGGACTGGTCCAGCGAGGCTCAGGTGGTAAAGCGTGGAGCCAGTATAATGATATGCATGTTTGGCACTATGCTTATTGTCATAATACCACCTGTCATCTACGGGTACTTCCTGATGTCTTCGGTAGAACCCTGGGCTGCCCTGGCGGCCTATACGGTTATCATTGCCGCAGCGGCAATAGGGCTGCGGTGCTATCTGGGGTCTGAAAAGGCCTCGGCCAGGTTCTATGACCTGTAAATCATTTAACTTGAGGTACTGATATGAGGATAGTTGTAAAAGTGGGAACATCTACTCTGGCGCACCCCTCCGGCAGGATGAACATAAGGCGTGTGGAGCATATAACAAAGGTGCTCAGCGACCTTAAAAACGCGGGACACCAAATAATACTCGTCTCGTCGGGGGCAATAGGCATGGGCGTGGGGAAGCTGTCACTGAGGGAACGGCCTGATGACATACCAGGCAAACAGGCAGCCGCCGCTGTGGGCCAGTGCGAGCTGATGTACACTTATGACAAACTCTTCTCAGATTACAACCATACGGTCGCCCAGATACTCATCACCGCGGCGGACATCGAGGATGAGGCAAGGCATAGGAACTTCAGGAATACGATACGCCGCCTCTTGGACATGGACGCCCTGCCGATCATAAATGAGAACGACACCATAGCCACAGAGGAGATAGTGATAGGCGATAACGACACCCTGGGGGCGATTGTCGCCACGTCGGTAGAGGCCGACCTGCTCATACTCCTAACCGATACGGAGGGACTGTACACGGCCGACCCTCACAGGAATGAAAACGCAAAGCTGATAGATGAGATACGCGAAATAACGCCGGAAATACTCGCCCTTGCCGAAGGCGCAGGAACGAAGCTGGGTACCGGCGGCATGAGGACAAAGCTACACGCGGCACAGATCGCCACCGCCGCTGGCGTAGATATGGTGATAGCCAGCGGCGCGGAGCCTGAGCTGCTGTACGATATAGTGGATGGTAAAAAGGTAGGGACGCGTTTTATAGGGAGAAGATAGGATGAGAACTCAGGAGATATTAAATCGGGCAAAGGCTGCGGTGCCCGGCATTTCGGCCCTGGATAGCGAGACAAAGGACAGGGCCATATACGCTATGGCGGAGAGCTTAACTGCCGCCGCAGAGGACATCCTGGCTGCGAACAGCCTTGATGTGGAAGCGGCTAGGGGGCACATATCCGAGGTCATGATAGACCGGCTCTCCCTGAGCGCCGGAAGGATAGAGGCGATGGCTGACGGTATGCGCCAGGTGGCTGAACTTCCGGACCCAGTGTGGAACGGCCTGGGAAAGCTTGAGAGGCCGGACGGGCTGGTTATTGAGAAGGTATCCGTCCCCATAGGTGTGGTGGCGATAATTTACGAGAGCCGGCCCAATGTGACGTCGGACGCGGCGGTGCTGTCATTTAAGAGCGGAAATGTCTGTGTACTGAGAAGCGGTAAAGAGGCATGGAGAAGCGCCAACGCCATAGTCAAGGCGCTGCGGGCGGGACTCAAGAGCCTCGGATTAAATGAGGACTACATACAGCTGGTGGAGGACACCACCAGGGAGAGCGCCAGGGAGCTTATGACGGCTTCAGGTTATGTGGACCTGCTAATACCAAGAGGCGGTGCCGGGCTCATACGCTCCTGCGTGGAGAACGCCACAGTGCCCTGTATTGAGACCGGGACAGGCATATGCCACGTCTATGTGGACAGCTCGGCCGACCTTGAGATGGCGGCCAATATAATAGAGAACGCCAAGACCAGCCGTCCATCGGTGTGTAACGCCCAGGAGGTGTGCCTTATCCACAGCGATGTGGCGGACACATTCCTGCCGATGTTGAAGCGGCGCCTGGTAGATGAGCGTACTGAAAATGGAAAAACGCCTGTTGAGCTGCGGCTGGATAAGAGGGCGGCTGGCGTTATAGAGGGAAAAGCTGCCGGAGCTGAGGACTTTGACACTGAGTTTCTCGACTATATCCTGGCGGTAAAGGTGGTGGACAGCCTGGAGGAGGCCGTTGAGCACATAGGGCGCCATTCCACTCACCACTCAGACGCCATAGTGACGCGGGACGACGCGGCGGCGGATAAATTCCTGCGTGGAGTTGACAGCGCCGCGGTGTATGTGAACGCGTCCACCAGGTTCACTGACGGCGGTGAATTTGGCCTGGGATGCGAGATGGGCATCTCCACACAGAAGCTCCACGCCAGAGGACCGATGGGACTTCGGGAACTTACGACATACAAATATGTTGTGAGAGGGCACGGCAACGTACGATAAAAGGGGGAGCATAATGAAGTATAGATTTGGATTTATCGGAGCCGGACACATGGGCGGTGCCCTGGCGGTAGCTGCGGCGAAGTTGTTGCCCGGTGAGAAGATCATAATCTCGGACACCAACATATCAAGGGCAGGGGCTTTAGCCGACCAAATTGGCTGCGCGGTAGGTTCCACGGTGGATGTGGCAAGGGAGAGCCAGTACTTGTTTATAGGGGTCAAGCCTCAGAACATACAGGAGCTCTTCGCTGAGATCGGCGGCGTCATAACAGAAAAGGGCAATAGGACAATAGTGGTGACAATGTGCGCTGGAGTCACAATCGGGCGTCTCTGGCAGCTTACGGGGAATGAGTTTCCTGTTATTCGCATAATGCCGAATACGCCTGTAGCCGTAGGTGAGGGATGTATCCTATACGCCTCGGCGGGCGGCGTGTCTCAGGAGGAGATCGACGAGTTTCTTGGTGATATGGGCGCGGCGGGTTCTTTCCTGCCTATGAATGAGAACCTTATCGACGCAGCAAGCGCTGTATCTGGCTGTGGGCCGGCTTTTGTATATAAGTTCATCATGGCCCTGGAGGAAGCTGGCGTGAGCCTGGGACTGCCTGAGGGTGTGGCGAGGATACTGGCGGAACAGACGGTGCTCGGTTCGGCTAAGCTGGCCATAGAGAGCGGCGAGGCCCCGGCGGAGCTGTGCAGCCACGTGTGCAGCCCGGGCGGCTCCACGATTGAGGGGGTCAAGGTACTGGATGGAAGCGCCTTCTCCAAAAGCCTCCTATCTGCTGTGGAGGCCTCATACAAGAGGACTGTTGAGCTTGGAAAGAGCTGAAAAGACAGTGCGCCCTATCCGCGGCCGCCACGGATAGGGCAGTGTTATAGTAAAAGATAAAAGATTCTGAAGTATTCAGGAGGCAGGCAAATGATAATTCGTTCGTTCCGCGGAAAATCGCCGAAGGTGGCCGAGACGGCACTGGGGGCGGACAATATCGCGCTTATTGGAGATGTGACTCTCGGCGAGCACGTGACTGTCTGGTATGGATGTACCCTCCGTGGGGATATCCTGCCTATCACGGTAGGGGATGGAACCGACATACAGGACGGATGTACAGTACATGTGGGCGAGAGGGAAGAAACGGTGATTGGCCGCCGTGTAGTTGTGGGTCACAACGCCCTGCTCCACGGCTGTGTGGTGGAGGATGGCTGCCTTATCGGCATGGGGGCGATTTTGCTGTCAGGATGCCGCATAGGTGCCGGTTCAGTTGTAGCCGCCGGTGCACTGGTCACCGAGGGGACAGTCATTCCGCCGAGAAGCCTGGTGATGGGGGTACCCGGCAGGGTAGTCAGGTCCATCACCGACCTGGAGGCCGCAGAGATCCTTCGTGACGCCGACAGCTACGCTATGGAGTGGGGGCCAGAGCAGCTGGAACCAATCAGAGCGTAATTGTGAGAAGAGACTGCGCCGCGGCCTCAAGACTTGAAAATTTAATGTGGTTTTAATTAATAGATCCGCCTCAGGCCGGTTTTCCAGCCTGAGGCGGATCTATGTTCTGGGAGAATTCGTTGGAGGGAAGATCATCCCGCTTTTTCGGTGCGGTCCCTTCTGGACGCCCTGTACTCAACGGGGGACATACCCGTTACTTTCTTAAAGTTCCTGTTGAAGGTCCTGACGTTCTCATAGCCGCATGACTGTGCGATGCTCTGCACATTTTCATCGGTCTGTACAAGCTTGCCACAGGCGGCTATAACGCGGCATTGATTGACGTAACTTGTAAAAGGCATACCCATTTTCTCAGAAAAGAGCCTGGATATATAGGAATAGTCGTATCCAAGATCGCTGGCGGTATCAAAGAGGGTACACGACGAGTCCAGATGATCTTCTATATACATGAGAAGCTGATGCAAGAGCCTCATCGCGTCGTGACCGGGAAGGTTTTGGGTGAATTGGGTGCTGGCTTCGATGGTCCCGCAGACACGGTAAAGGAAAGATTTCTTCATATAGATATTCCGCAGATCAAGATCCTGCGGGCGGAAAGGTTCCATGTGAGCAACCGGATAAACAGGTATGCTGCCCTTGTGGGCAAGAGTGAAACTCTGTACGAGTTCAGGTGAAAAAATGGCTACTGTCAGTTCAAAGTGGCGGTCAGAGGAGAAAGCGTGGAGTTGATTTGGAAATACAAGGCAAACATCCCCCTCACGCAGGATATACTCACCCTTTCCTACCTGAGCCGTTAGCGTCCCTTCTGTGACGCACATGAGCTCAAAAGAGCGGTGAAAATGGAAGGGGAAGCTGGTATCGGACATAGTATAGGCGTCGAATGACTCGCCGCTTCCAAACCAGTGCTTTTCGTAAAAAAACATAGGCCTCATCTCCGGGTAAAAAAGATAAAAACAAGAAATGTCCATAACCGCGGCTGCACTCCAAATATACGGCATATGCGATAGGGGTAGAGCGCGAGAGATATACTTGTTCCAGCATGTGTGACATAAATAGCTTCTGTCAACACAGAAACAAAATAACTGTCTAATATATTCTAACAGATAAATATCCGTGCCACCAGAGTTTTTTAACGCCAATAGTATTTGTACGACAGGGGAACAAGATAAATTGCGCATATTGATGAATAATAAACGGGTAAAAAACATAATTAAGTACAAATTATTTCTTTTATTAAGACTCTGGTTTTATTAAAAATTATGATTATACGTCATTATTTTGGTTAGATGTATTTTGCAATAACAAATATCGAATTCATACGAGCAATTTGTCTTGGTTATTGATACAAAAATTTGCACAATAGCGAACAAATCGTTGACTATAAGGACTGTTCTGATGTATTCTCAATATAAGATAATTTATATTGGGGTCGTTGTATAAAAGTCAGGTCATGGCCCAGGAAAATTTATTATACATATCTGCTGAGAGGAGAGACCGGAAAATGAAAGATATCGATTTGAGCCAGTGTTCGCTTGGCATAGAGCTTGGTTCTACAAGGATTAAGGCTGTACTCATAGGTTCGGACAACTTGCCGATGGCGTCTGGGACGCACGACTGGGAGAACAGGATGGAGAACGGCTACTGGACATACAGCCTCAAGGATGTGTGGGACGGTATCCAGGACAGTTACGCCGATCTCGCCAAAAATGTGATGGAGAATTATGGAATTAAAATCACGACGCTGGGAGCCATGGGTGTCTCGGCGATGATGCATGGATACATGCCCTTTGACAGGGATGGGAACCTGCTCACGGCGTTCCGCACCTGGAGGAATACAACCACTGGGGAGGCGGCGGGAAAACTGACGGAACTCTTCCAATTCAATATACCCCAGAGGTGGAGTGTAGCCCATCTGTACCAGGCCGTACTCAATGGGGAGTCCCACGTGGAAAACATAGATTTCCTAACCACACTTGCCGGATATGTACACTGGAAACTTACGGGCGAGAAAGTGCTTGGAGTGGGCGAGGCCAGCGGCATGTTCCCGATCGACAGCGAGACATGTGACTTTGACGACACAATGCTGAAGAAGTTCGACGGCCTTCATGTGCTCAAAAAAGACTTGAGAGACATATTACCGGCCGTCCTTACTGCCGGTACGCCGGCCGGAAGGCTCACCCCGGAGGGAGCAAAACTCCTGGATCCGACAGGTACTCTCCAGGGGGGCATTCCGCTGTGCCCGCCTGAGGGTGACGCGGGCACGGGAATGGCTGCCACGGATGCGGTATCGGAGCGCACGGGAAACGTATCAGCCGGCACTTCGATATTTGCCATGATAGTTTTGGAAAAGCCGCTGAGCCGCTATTACACCGAGATAGATATGGTCACGACGCCGACTGGCAAACCGGTGGCTATGGTTCATTGCAACAGCTGTACATCCGATCTTGACGCCTGGGTGGGACTTTTTAAGGAGTTTTCACAGAGGGCCGGATGTGATGTACCAAAGAGCAGGATATATGACCTTCTCTATGAGTCCGCACTGGAGGGAGAGGCAGATGGCGGCGGACTTGTGGCGTTTAACTATTACTCCGGCGAGCCGATAACCGGCCTTGAGAGCGGCCGGCCACTCTTTACACGGCTTCCCGAGAGAGGTATGCCGCTTGCGAACTTCATGCGCGTGCAGCTTTACTCTGCGGTCTCAACTCTGAAGATCGGCATGGATATACTCTTCAAACGTGAGAATGTGACCATGGACAGGCTTATGGGTCACGGCGGATTCTTCAAAACACCGGTCGTCGGGCAGAGGATAATGGCTGCGGCGGCTGGAGTCCCGGTGACAGTAATGGAGACTGCCGGAGAGGGAGGCCCATATGGTATGGCGCTTCTGGCATCATATATGCTCCATGGGACAGATGAGAGCCTGGAGGACTATCTAAATGACCGTGTATTTGCCGACGCCCCAAGAACTACGATTAAGCCTATCGCACAGGACGTTGAGGGGTTTGACAAATACATAGAGAAATACTCCGCCTGCCTGCCTGTAGAGAGGGCTGCCACTGAGGCTTTAAATTAAATGGAGGGAAACTAAAATGGAAAATAAAGAATTTTGGTTTATTGTTGGAAGCCAGTTCCTGTATGGACCCGAGGTGCTTGACACCGTCGCAGCCAGAGCCGCGGAGATGGCGGACGCCATGAGCAGCTCCGGAAATCTGCCATGCAGGCTCGTCTACAAAGCCACTGTCAAGACAGATGCCGAGATCACACAGATCATGAAAGAGGCAAACTACAATGATAGCTGCGCCGGCGTTGTCACATGGTGCCACACTTTCTCACCGAGCAAGATGTGGATCCACGGTTTTGACCTCCTTCAGAAACCCTACTGCCACCTTGCCACCCAGTACAACAGGAAGATCCCCAACGAGGAGATCGATATGGATTTTATGAACTTGAACCAGGCCGCCCACGGCGACAGGGAGCACGGGTTCATCGGTGCCAGAATGAGGCTGCCAAGGAAGATAATCGCTGGTTACTGGCAGGATAAACCTGTCCAGGATGAGCTGGCGGCATGGATGCGGGCGGCCATAGGCTACGACTTCTCCAGGAATCTGAGAATCGTACGCTTTGGCGATAATATGCGCGATGTGGCTGTCACTGAGGGAGATAAGGTAGAAACCCAGATAAAACTTGGGTGGCAGGTGGACTACTGGCCTGTTGGACACCTGGTGGAGACGATGGACGCTGTCACTGAGGCGGAGATAGACGAGAAGATGGAGGAGTACAAGGACCGCTATGACTTCGCCACCGATGATATTGATACGGTTCGCTATCAGGCCCGTGAGGAGATAGCCATGCGGAAGATCCTCGACAGGGAGGGGGCTCGAGCGTTTATCAATAATTTCCAGGATCTTTACGGCATGAGACAGCTCCCGGGACTCGCCAGCCAGAACATGATGGCAGACGGGTACGGATACGGCGGAGAGGGAGACTGGAAAGTTTCTGGCATGACCGCAATAATGAAAGCCATGGCCCGGGGACTTGAGGGCGGCACGGTCTTTATGGAAGACTATACATATGATCTGGAACCGGGCAACGAGGTATCGCTCGGCGCCCATATGTTGGAGGTATGCCCGTCCATCGCGTCCAACCGCCCCAGGATAGAGATACACCCGCTGGGGATCGGCGACAGGGAGCCGCCAGCGAGGCTGGTGTTTGAGGGCAAGGATGGCCCGGGTATCGTGGTGTCGCTCATTGATATGGGAGGCAGGCTGAGAATGATAATCCAGGATATAGAAGTTATAAAGCCCATATTGGATATGCCAAACCTGCCTGTAGCCAGGGTGATGTGGAAACCTGCACCTGACCTTCTCACCGGTGTCAAGTGCTGGATACTTGCCGGCGGCGCCCATCACACGGTTCTCTCCACGGCGGTGACCGCGGAGATGATGAAGGACTGGGCCGAGATGATGCAGATAGAGTGCGTACATATTACGAAGGATACAACGCCTGAGGAATTCAAAAAGGAACTCTTCTACAACGATATAGCGTGGAAACTGAAAGAGTTTTAAGTATTGTACAGAGGCTTGTGAGGTGTGTTTATGCTTGGATCAAGAGAGAACTTCGGAACGCTTCCTGACGGGAGTACCGTCGAAAAGCTTACCATAGGAAATGGGAGCGTCGTATGTGAGATATTAACATATGGCGCGGCAATACGGTCGATAATGTTACCGGATAAGAACGGCGAGACGGTGGATGTTGCACTGGGATATGACTCGTTGGAGAATTATCTGGCCCAGGACAAGTTCATGGGTGCGGTTGTGGGCAGATATGCCAACCGGATAGGCGGTGCGAGGTTTACTTTGAACGGCACTGAATACAAGCTGGCCGTAAACGACGGGGTAAACCATCTCCACGGAGGTGTACGCGGGTTTGATAAGCGGGTGTGGGATGTGAAGGAGCTGCGAAGTGACAGAGCCACGCTGTCACTTCACAGCCCCGACGGCGACGAGAACTATCCGGGAAACATGGATGTTGAGGTCACATATGCCGTCTCCGGAAGCGGACTTGAGATCACCTATGAGGCGGTCAGCGACATGGACACTGTGTGCAACATAACAAATCACGCCTACTATAACCTGTCCGGGCACGCCTCCGGAGAGATACTTGACCATTCATTGCAGATATTTGGAGAATTCTATACACCCGCTGACTCAGGTTCCATACCGACAGGCGAGATAGCGCCGGTAAGCGGTACGCCAATGGACTTCACAAAGCCCCACACGATAGGAGAGAGGATAGGTCAGAATTTTGAGCAGCTAAAATTTGCCGGCGGATACGACCACAACTGGGTGATTGACGGGACGCCGGGAGAGATGCGGACTGCGGCAAGGGTGTCGTCTCCTGATACCGGCATAGTGATGACAGTGGAGACGGATCAGCCAGGCATGCAGTTCTATGCTGGAAATTCTCTTGATGGCTCGCCTGCTGGAAAAGGCGGCGCTGACTATCACAAGAGATGCGGCCTGTGCCTTGAGACTCAGGTGTTTCCTGATTCGCCGAACCATAAAAATTTCCCGGATGCCGTTCTCCGGGCCGGGGAGAGATATCATACGTCGACAAGGTTCTCTTTTTCAGTCATGTGAAGACAGAAAAAACTCTGCTCCATTATGGAGCAGAGTTTTTTTCAGATGCTCTCGCTTATCCTAATGTCGATTTTTGTGTAGTAGTTTTCGCGGCTGGGTGAGATACCCATGCCAAGATAATTGAAGAGTATGTCGAGAGGCTTTGATCCCTGATAATCTGGTTCCTGGCATATGGTGGCGGAGATGATGCCTTTCTTAAGCATGGTGGCTATGGGAGGGGTGCAGTCAAAGCTGACGATCTTCGGACGGCGTTCCGGCGGAAGCGCCTCTACTGCCCGGCAGGAGCCATAGACGCCGGCGGAGGCCAGGTAAAGGGAATCTATCTCAGGGTGAGCGGCGAGCATATCCTTAACTATGGAAAAGCTCTCAAAGTCATCGTCCCTGTTTTCCACTGTGCTGACGATGTGCATATCTGGGGCGTTTTCCTGGAGATACGATATGAGGCCGTTTACGCGTTCCTCATGACAACGTACATCTTTAGATCCCAACACTATACCCATGTTGGACTTGCCGTTTGTCATAAGATGCAGCAGGTTAGCTGCCGCGCGGCCGCACTTGAAATAATCACTTCCAACATAAGCTAACCTGTCGGAGTCCGGTATATCGGTGTTCGATGTTATGACTGGTATCCCTTTTTCCTTTAACTCGTGGATTTTTTTCACGGTAGAGCTGGTGTTGAAACCACAAAGCACGAGACCATCTATGCCCTTGTCAACCATATCGTCTATGAGTTTGTCCTGGGAGGCGTGGTCGGTAAAATCGCTCCTGGCTATGTCAACGCTGACGTGGAATTCTTCGAGTTCGGCCGCCTTTTTTGCTATCCCCTCTTCGACCTGCTTAAAAAAGGCGTTGGAATCAGGAGTAAAGAGTATATAGCCTAATTTCAGGCCGAGCTTCAATGCCGCGAATGACTTGGCCGCCCTGCTGGGCACATAGTTTAGAGACTGGGCTATATCGCGTATTTTTTTTGCTGTTTCTTCCTTAACTACTCCCCTGTTATTGAGTACTCTGTCTACAGTTCCTCTGGAGACTCCGGCCAATTGTGCTATTTGTTTCATTGTTGCCACAAAGCACACCCCCTGTGATTTTGTTCAAGGTTGGGTAAGAACTGGTACATTTTTAAAATTGTAACATAGGTGCCCCTTGCAAGTCAAATTTTTAAGCAAAAGTTAACAGAAAGAGACATATACGCAACTTATGTTGCACGTGCACACAAAAATTAAATATGAAACAAAACACATTTTTTGTTGTTAAACTATACAAAAAAATACACATATATTGTGTAAGTTTTAACAAAAATGCGGTGAAAATATTGTTTTTTATTGACTTTGATCAGAGTAGGATATATCATCATGATTATGATACACGTGCACGGTAAAAGCTAAACTTGTGAAAGCTGGAGGCCAAAACATATGAACGAGATTTTCTCAAACATACCAAAGGTAACATACAAGGGGCCGGAGAGTTCAGATCCTTTTTCCTTCAAATATTATGACGCGGACAAGGTGATCATGGGAAAGCCAATGAAGGAGCATCTCAAGTTCGCCATGGCGTGGTGGCATAACCTGTGTGCCGCCGGTACCGATATGTTCGGGACTAACACTGCGGACAAGAGCTTTGGTGTTGTTCCTGGAACAATGGAACACGCTAAGGCCAAGGTTGACGCCGGTTTTGAATTTATGCAGAAGCTCGGCATAGAGTATTTCTGCTTCCACGATGTGGATCTGGTTCCAGAGGCGGATGATATAAACGAGACGAACAGGCGCCTTGATGAGATAACTGATTACATCAAAGAGAAGATGGACGCTACAGGCATAAAACTCCTGTGGGGTACCGCCAATATGTTTAATAACCCCAGGTTTATGAACGGTGCGGGAAGCACTAACTCGGCTGACGTTTACTGCTTTGCTGCGGCACAGGTGAAAAAAGCGTTAGATCTCACAGTGAAGCTTGGCGGCAAGGGATATGTGTTCTGGGGAGGCCGTGAGGGCTATGAGACGCTGCTTAATACAGACGTCAAGTTTGAGCAGGAGAACATAGCAAAGCTTATGCACATGGCAGTGGATTACGCCAGGAGCATAGGATTTGATGGAGATTTCTACATTGAGCCGAAGCCGAAGGAGCCGATGAAGCACCAGTATGATTTTGACGCCGCCACGGCCATTGGATTTATACGCCAGTACGGGCTTGATAAGGACTTCAAACTTAACATAGAGGCAAACCATGCAACTCTCGCCGGACATACGTTCCAGCATGACCTGCGCATCGCGGCTATCAACGGTATGCTGGGAAGCGTAGACGCAAACCAGGGAGATTACCTGTTGGGCTGGGATACTGACCAGTTCCCATCCAATGTATATGAGACAACTCTGGCAATGTACGAGATACTCAAGGCCGGGGGACTCAAATATGGCGGATTCAACTTTGACGCCAAGAACCGCAGGCCAAGCTATACCTTTGAGGATATGTTCTATGGTTTCATACTCGGTATGGATACATTTGCACTGGGCCTCATTAAGGCTGCTGAGATCATAGAGAAGGGTACAATAGATAACTTCATCAAAGAGCGCTACAGCAGCTTTGATTCCGGCATAGGAAAGAAGATACGCGACGGTGAGACTGACCTTGCGGAACTCGCTGATTATGCCGCGAAGATGGGCAGGCCGGAGCTTCCGGGTTCAGGCAGGCAGGAGTACCTGGAGAGTGAACTCAACAGGATAATGTTCCACTGATCGGAGAGTGATATACGGCGGCTGAGTTATCAGCCGCCGGAACAGGAGGAAAATATGCTGTACATAGGTGTTGATTTGGGAACTTCCTCTGTGAAAATGCTGCTCATGGAGGCTGATGGCACCGTTATTGACACGGTGACCAAGAAGTACGGTGTTGAGCACCCGTATCCGGGGTGGAGCCAACAGGCACCGGAGGACTGGCTGGAGCAGTCTGTCGCAGGTATAAAAGAACTGCTCAGCGGCCGGGATGCCTCCAGCGTAAAGGGTATAGGCATAGGGGGACAGATGCATGGCCTCGTGATGCTGGATAAAGACGACAATGTAATCCGTCCGGCGATACTTTGGAATGACGGGCGTACAGAGAAGCAGGTTGAGTATCTGAACGAGACCATAGGCCGCCGGAAACTCTCAGAGTACACTGCGAATATAGCTTTCGCTGGTTTTACGGCCCCAAAGGTCCTTTGGGTTAAGGAGAATGAGCCTGAGAACTTTTCCAGGATATCTAAGATAATGCTCCCAAAGGATTATCTTGTGTACATGCTCACGGGCAAACATGCCACGGATGTTTCAGACGCCTCCGGCATGCTGCTTATGGATGTAAAAAACCGCCGCTGGTCCAGGGAGATGTGCGAAATCTGCGGAGTAAAAGAGGATTGGCTTCCGGAACTGCACGAAAGCAGCGATGCCGTCGGCATACTGCTTCCAAAGTATCAGGAGCAGTTTGGAGTGGGTGAAGTTATTGTCGCTGCCGGGGCTGGAGACAACGCCGCTGCCGCGGTCGGGACTGGTACTGTTGGAGATGGCGGCTGCAATATATCACTTGGTACTTCCGGAACGCTATTCATATCAAGCAGCAAGTTCAGAGTAGATGACTTCAATGCCCTCCACTCATTCGCCCACGCAGACGGCGGATACCACCTTATGGGCTGCATGTTATCGGCAGCTTCCTGCGGAAGCTGGTTTATGGATAACGTGCTCCACGCTGATGACTTCGCGGCTGAGGAACGCGGAATGGAAGAGAGGCTGGGAAAAAATACTGTATATTTCCTGCCATATCTTATGGGAGAGAGATCTCCCCTGAACGATGTTAACGCACGAGGCGCCTTTATTGGAATGACTGCAAGCGCCACGAGGATGGACATGCTCCAGGCGGTGTTCGAGGGAGTGAGTTTTGGACTCCGTGATTCCCTGGAGGTCGCTAAGAAACTGGGTGTCCAAGTTAAAAGCAGCAAGCTCTGCGGCGGCGGGGCAAAGGACAAAGTCTGGCGTAGGATGCTGGCAAGTATCCTTAATATAGAGCTGGAGATACCTGAGGTTGAGGAAGGCCCTTCCATGGGCGGTGCTATGTTGGCTGCGGTAGCGTGTGGAGAGTATCCAGACGTAAAAGCGGCTGCAGATAGGATCGTGAAGATCAAGGAGGTGGTTAAACCGGAACCGGAGCTGGTAGAGGCATATGAGAGAAGATATCAGGTGTTCAGCCGCCTGTATCCGGCTCTCAAGGATACCTTTAAGACAATGGTACAAGAGGAAAAGTAAGTAAAGGGAACGCGGAAAAATCACAAGGGACGTCCCTTGTGCATTCTTTGGCAAAGCCAAAGAATATGAAGAGTAAGAACTCTGGTAAGGAAGTGATCAAATGGGGGCAAGTACACCGGTTGTAGAAGTAAAAAACATATATAAGTCCTTCTCATCCACAAGGGCACTTCAAGATGTCTCGCTGGCTGTCTACCCGGGAGAGGTCAGAGGACTTATAGGAGAGAATGGTTCAGGAAAATCAACTCTCTCGGCTATAATCTCTGGCAACCTGAAGGCAGATGAGGGGTCAATGTTCCTGTTCGGAGAGCCATATGCGCCAGCAAACAGCTTTGAGGCATCAGAAAAAGGCGTGAGCATGATAGTCCAGGAGCAGGGAACCATATCGACGGTCAGCGTGGCCGCGAATATTTTCGCGGGAAGAGAATCCCAGTTTTGCAAGCTCGGAATTCTCAACAGTAAGAAGCTGTCCGCCGAAGCCCAGAAACTTTTGGATAAGGTGGGAGTCAGTGATATTAAGGCTGACGCGCCGGTAGCCGGATTGTCCTTTGAGGATAGGAAACTTGTAGAGATAGCCAGGGCTTTCTATAAGCTGCCGGAGCTGTTCATAGTGGACGAAACTACGACGGCCCTTCCTCAAAAGGGAAGAAACATCCTCTATGGGCTTATAAAGATGCTGAAAAAAGAAGGCAAATCAGTGTTGTTTATCTCGCACGATATCGATGAGCTTATCGAAGTGTGCGATACGGTCACCATCTTGAGGGATGGAAGATTCATAGCCACCCTTGAAGAGGGTGAGATGGAAGCAAAAAAGATGAAAGAGCTCATGGTTGGACGCGAGGTTGCGGATAACTTCTATAGGAACGACTCGAACTGCACCTGCGTCGCGGATAAACCCATGCTGACAGTGAAGGATCTGAGCTGCGGTATTTTGAAGGATATATCCTTTGAGCTCAAGACAGGAGAGATACTTGGCCTTGCTGGGTTGTCCGACTGTGGTATACACGAGGTTGGAAAGGCTATCTTCGGCCTCCTCCACAGGGAGAGCGGCACTGTGACGGTGGGGGATGGTACCCAAATACATACGCCCAGCGAGGCAATTAAGAAGCGCGTTGGGTTTATGTCGAAAAACCGTGATACCGAGTCCATGCTCATATCGATGAATATTCAGGAGAATGTGGTGCTCCCATCTCTTGACCATCTGAAGGTCGCCGGGTTCTTTATCCCTCCAAAGAAGGAGAAAGAACTGGCTTCTGAGTGGTGTGGAAAGCTCAACGTGAAGATGCGTGACCTGAAGCAGTCCTGCGCGGAACTCTCAGGAGGCAACAAACAGAAGATAGTACTGGCCAAATGGCTCGGAAACGGTTCGGAAGTATTTATCCTTGACTGTCCGACACGTGGAATAGACATCGGAGTAAAAGAGGCTATATACAGGATAATGGAGGATCTGAAGAGCCAGGGCAAGTCCATAATAATGATATCTGAGGAACTGCCCGAGGTCATAGGGATGAGCGACAGGATACTTGTTATGAAGGACGGGCGCATAGTCAAGGAATTTGACCGGGGTCCTGAGCTCACCGAGAACAGTATCATCCAGTACATGATTTAAGGGGGCGAAGAAATTGAGTACAAATACTGCCGTCAGGACTAAGAAGTCGGACGAAGATAAAAAGCTGGCCTTTAAAAAGGCGCTTTCCACCGCCATACCTTATCTCGGCCTGTTGATACTTATAGTGCTGTTCCAAATTCTCACCGGTAATTTCCTAACAGCGTCAAACCTGGAGGCGATCTTTGACCAGGGATTCACACTGCTAATCGCCTCAATGGCGGGCGTATTCGTCATGGCAACCGGGAACCTGGACTTCTCACTGGGCGCCAACGCCGGATTCTGCTGCGTGTGCGCAACTCTTGCGGCTACATATATCCACCCGATAGCGTCTATACCTGTGGCGATCATTGTCGGGCTTATCGTCGGCATGGTAAACGGTTTTGCCCAGACTGTGTTAAGGCTCCCAAGCTTTATTGCGTGCCTGTGCATGATGTTCATACTGACAGCTGCAACACAGAGCCTTATAACAGGCAGCAGCATAATGATGCCGGTCTCAATGATGTTCTGGGAGACTTTCGCAAGAAAACTCATATTCGGCATCATCTATATGGCGGTCATGATAGTGATGTTCAAGTACACCCGCGTAGGTAAGGAGCTGAAAACCCTGGGCGTATCCCCGGAAGCCGCCAGGCAGTCCGGAGTAAACGTCAAAAAACGCATTTTCCTGGCTTACGCGATCACAGGACTCGCAGCGGGTATTGCCGGCTTCTGGTTTATGCTCAGGACTGGCGGAGCCGCCACGACTACAGGGCAGACTACCACAAGCGACGTGATAATAGCCGTTGTTTTCGGCGGAATGTCAGTTTCAGGCGGAGCTTCATCTAAGATATCCGCAGCTATACTGGGTACTCTCATAGTTACAGTCCTTAATAACGGAATGGTTATGGCCGGATTTGGAGGCGACCCGCAGCAGCTGGTAAAGGGACTTCTGTTCCTGTTGGTAATAGCGGTCTCCACTAAGAGGGACCCCAACGTGATAATAAAATAAAATTGCCAAGTCTACATATAAAATGCAAAAGCAAAAAGAGGAACAAACACTTAAGGAGGATCACAAAATGAAAAAATTGTTAGCACTCTTGTTAGCTCTGGCTATGGTCTTCTGCCTTGTCGCTTGCGGCGGTGGAAATGATGAAGAGCCTGAGACCCCTGATGATTCCCAGGGCGAGACCGAAGATCCCGGCACTGATGACGGTGGAGAGACACCTGCTGGCGAGCAGAAGCCTTTCAAATATGGCTTTATAAGCTGGGGTACCGCGGACGAGCATGGCCGTACACTGGCGGCAGCAACCCAGTGGGCTGTTGAGGCCGCTGGCGGCGAGTTCGTCATGGACGGAAGCGCTGTTTCTGCCGAGCAGACCATAGCCGCGGCAGAGAACCTCATCCAGGGAGGATGCGACATTATAAGCTTCTGCACTTATGCTGGAGAGGCAAGTGTACCGCAGATATCCAAGCTCTGCCAGGAAAATGAGGTCTATTGGACCATGTGGGATACAACCATTGCTGATGAATCCATACAGGAGATGATCAACCAGGATCCATACTTTGTCGGTACCGCTAACGAGGATCAGTACTCTGCCGGTTACGACACTATGCAGAAGATGGCTGAGGCCGGAGCTACCGACGTTATCGTTGTCAAATACGGCGTCAATATCCCAACCTGCGACGACCGCTGCGAAGGCGCCTATGACGCAGCCGAGGAGCTTGGCATAAATATGCTCTACGAGATAGTTGCCCCAGAGGATTACAAAGCTGCTATGCAGAACGCCCTCGTGGCTTATCCTGAAGCCAACGCTGCCTTCCTGGCCGGCTCTGGCACACAGTCCACAGCAGTATCCGCTGCCTTTGAAGAGGCCGGAAAGAGCGACTATGTTATAGGTGCGTTCGACTACTTTGACAGCATGGGTGAGATGCTCCAGGACGGCAGCCTGAAGGTCATCAACGGCGGCCACATGGTAACCGGTACATTCACGGCTGTTATGGGTATAAACGCTTTCTTTGGTACTCCACTCTCTGAGGAGAAGTACTCCATCGTTATCCCATATCTTACCCTCACCAGCTATGAGGATTATGAACTCTACATAGAGTATGCGTCTGAGGGCGCGGCTTACACATCTGAGGAGCTGCAGCAGAACTGCTTCCCGGTATTCAATCCTGATGTGACCCTTGAGAGCTTCCAGGAGTTCGTCTCCAATTGGAGTATTGAGGACATCGCCGCCAGAAAGGGTGCGGAGGCCTAAGTCCCGGGAGGAATAAGCGATGATACTGCCCCGGAACACCGCCAGGTGTTCCGGGGGGAGAGATTTGGTGATTTTATGAATAATAAAGCTTTGAACATAGTAAAGAGGGTACTGCTAGCGATAGCGCTCCCTGCGATAGTTTACCTTATACTAGGCATTATAAGGCCTGATATATATTTTTCATTCAACACACTTATAATGCAGCTCACACAGACGATGAAACTCACGTTGGTCGGCTGGGCTATGCTGTTCGGAATGTCCGTCGGACTCTTTGACTTCAGCGTAGGCTCCAGAATAATCCTGGCCGGCCTTGTGGGTATCCATATGTCTCAGTTCATGGGTGTGATTGGATTTGTACTTGGAGTTGTTGTTACCTCGCTGATACTTGCCGGTATAACCGGGGCGGCCTTTGCTGGACTGCGCATACCGTCGATCATAACAGGTTACGCAATGCTGCTTATTTTCGAGTCAATTGCAACTATTTATCAGAAGAAGTTCACCGTCATAGTAACTGATAACATAGCCATTTTTGGAAAAGCCCCCGGCATATATGTTTTGACTATCGTCGCTTTTGTACTTATCTATGTTGTCTTCAACAATACCAAGTTCGGCTATCAGATAAAGGCTATCGGCGGTAACGAGGCCGTTGCGCGCAGCATGGGTATCAAAGCCGTGCAGTTAAAGCTTCTCACTTATATAGTAGGCGGAGCTTTCTTGAGCATAGCGGCCCTCGTTGAAGTCGGATACACAGGTTCAGTCACAGCAAAGACAAGTATGCAGTCAATGCAGAGCTGCTTTACACCGATGATGGGCGTTATGATCGGTATGAACCTGGCCTCCTGCAACCCGGTGGTAGGATCGTTCATAGGATCATTCTGCATATCGATAGTCGGTTCCGGCCTTGTTGCCCTGGGTATTGAGAGCAGGCTTCAGAATGTTGTCGTCGGCCTGTTCCTCCTGGTATTCCTTGGGCTGAAGGGCAACTCCGATAGGTTGAGCCACCTGTTTTCACGTAAGAAGAAAGAAGCTGTAAACATCAACTAAAATATTTCTGGAGGTTTGTATGTTTTACGAGAAGGAAGGAAAACTGCTTTATTCGTATGACAACCACAAGGTATGTCTGGAACCTTGGGGGAAAAACGCCCTGAGAGTCAGGATCACTGGCAATGCAGATTTCAATGGCAATGATTGGGCACTAACCGAGCCTGTGGAGAAGATCGGCGCTAAGATTGATATATTCAATGATCCGGACGCTGTCACTTCTTTTGGAATGGGCGGAGGACGCGGCAATAATAAATCATACGCTTCCATTGAGAATGGCAATATCAAAGCTTCATTCGACTGTAATGGTGTTCTAACGTTCACAAATAAAGATGGAAGGGTTCTCTTAAAGGAGAATTGGAGACGCAATGTTGATAAACCCAGCATGTCTCTGAAGATCCCGGGACGCGAATTGAAGCCAATGGAGGGTGAAAACTATAAGATAACCCTCAGATTCCTTCCAAATGACGATGAGAAGATATTCGGCATGGGTCAGTACCAGCAGAAGTATATGGATATGAAGGGATGCTCTCTGGAGCTGGCTCACAGAAACTCCCAGGCTTCTGTACCGTTCTATATCTCCAACATCGGCTACGGCTTCCTGTGGAACAACCCGGCAATCGGCCGTGCCACTTTTGGAAAGAACGGCACTGAGTGGGTGGCTGACAGCACAAAACAGGCTGACTACTGGATAATTGCCAGCGATGATCCGGCGGAGATAGAGGAGACGTATACGGCAGTTACAGGCCGTGCGCCGATGATGCCTGACTACGGTATGGGATTCTGGCAGTGCAAGCTCCGTTACTGCTCTCAGGATGAACTGATGGCCGTGGCCCGTAAGCACAAGTCCCTTGGGCTTCCTATGGACGTTATCGTGGCGGATTTCTTCCACTGGACACAGCAGGGCGAGTATAAATTTGACCCGAAGTACTGGCCCGATGTGAAGGGCATGTGTGACGAGCTCAAATCCATGGGTATAGAGCTGATGGTATCTATCTGGCCAACCGTGGATTACCGTTCTGAGAACTTCGCCGAGATGATGGATAAGGGTTATCTTGTCCGTACTGAGCGGGGCGTACGTGTCACCATGCAGGCTTTTGGTCAGGAAGTGTTCATGGATCCCACCAATCCTGGTACCCGTGAGTTCGTGTGGAGCAAATCAAAACAGAATTACTGGGACAACGGCGTCAGGATCTTCTGGCTTGACGAGGCTGAGCCTGAGTATTCGGTCTATGATTACGACAATTACCGTTATTATCTTGGAACCGATCTTGAGGTGGGCAATGTATACCCGCTCTACTATGCCAAGACTTTCTACGACGGCATGAAGAAAGAGGGTATGGAGAATCCTCTGAACCTGCTGCGCTGCGCCTGGGTTGGCAGCGCCAAGTACGGCGCACTCGTATGGTCCGGTGACATCGACTCCACTTGGGAGTGCTTCCAGCGTCAGGTGCGGGCAGGCCTCAACATGGCGGTTGCCGGCATCCCCTGGTGGACCACCGATATCGGCGGCTTCCACGGTGCCAGGACGGATGATCCCAACTTCCGGCCCCTCCTCATGCGCTGGTTCGAGTACGGCGCATTCTGCCCGGTGTTCCGCCTCCACGGCAACAGGGA
>CALXAF010000073.1 GCA_944386185.1 uncultured Oscillospiraceae bacterium | reverse complement strand
AAGCAAGCAAGAAAGAAAGCAAGCAAGCAAGCAAGCAAGCAAGCAAGCAAGCAAGCAAGCAAGCAAGCAAGCAAGCAAGCAAGCAAGCAAGCAAGCAAGCAAGCAAGCAAGCAAGCAAGCAAGCAAGCAAGCAAGCAAGCGGAGTGATTCCTGCGCTTTTGAAATATATACTTTTTTAGATGCAGAAGGCATATTCTGCCCATTTTACTGTGGGCGGAATATGCCTTTTTATTTTTGAATATGAGGCCGTTTAATAGAAAAAAGAGAATTATAATTCAGGAGGTGATCATATGGACATGGGGCGGATGGCGGTTGAGAATATGCTGTTAGATATTTTCGCAATTATTTTATCAATGTTCCCGATTGTGTACGTATGTGTAAACAGACGGTATAAAAATCAACTTAATTTTTTCTTCCTTGGGGTTTCAGTATCAAATGTCTGTATGACCATCGGTGATATTGCGGATTGGATATTCCAGAACCCGGCTGATTTATGGCAAAAGATTATTCTATCGGCTTTTACGGCATTCTACTATGTATCGTCAGCGTTCGTACTTTATTTTTTCGCACAATACATTATAGCGTATGTTAAGCCTAAAGGCGTAGAAAAGCGTTTGAGCCTGATAATTGTAAAGGCACTCTGCACTATACAGATAATATTTGCACTGATAAGCCCTTTTACCGGCGCAATATATTATGTGACAGATAATGGTTACCAGCGCGGACCGTTGTTCCTGATTTCACAGATTATCCCTCTGTTTTGCTATTTGTTATTTGCGACACTGATTTTTGCTTACAGGAAAAAATTAAAACGGCGGGAGATTATTTTTTTCATATTATATATATTTGTCCCGCTGTCTGCGGGGACAGTCCAGATGCTTTTCAGAGGTATCGCAATTGTAAATATGGGTGTATCACTCGCTCTGCTGTTTATTCTTGTCAACATCCAATTTGAGCATGAAATAGCGATGAAAGAACAGGAAAAAAAGCTGGCGGAACAACATGTTGACATAATGCTCAGTCAGATTCAACCACATTTTCTATATAACTCGCTTGGCACAATATACCATTTATGCGAGACAAGTCCGGAGACGGCAAGAAAAGCGATAAAAAAGTTTTCGGAGTTTTTGAGAGGAAATATGGACAGCCTGAAAAACCGCGAGCCGATCGCTTTCAGATCTGAGCTGAACCATGTTACAAACTACCTGTATCTGGAACAGCAGCGCTTTGGAGATAAGCTCCAGATAATATATCAGATCAATACCGAGAATTTCATGATACCGCCGCTGACCCTCCAGCCGCTGGTGGAGAATGCGGTACAGCACGGTGTGCTCAATAGGAAAAACGGTGGAACTATTATTATCCGTTCTGAGGAAACGGACGAGTACGCTGTAGTAACAGTTGCCGACAACGGAGTGGGAATAGAAAAAGCGATGGAACATCCGACACTTGGAGACCACGCCCATATCGGAATTAGTAATGTACGCAGCCGCTTGGAAGAGATGGTGGACGGCAGCCTGGAGATAGAAAGCGGTGACTGCGGGACGACGGCTGTAATTCGGATTCCATGGACAGGAGGTATTGACACTTGAACTTTTTGGTAATTGATGACGAATTCATGCAGCTGGAGGAATTAATATCCATCCTGCGGCGGATCTGCCCGGACTCGGAAATTTTTCCGTATACATGGCCTGATGACGGGATAGAAGCGGCTGAAAGATACCCTATGGATGCTGCGTTTCTGGATATCCAAACCGGCGGCATGACTGGCCTGGAGGTGGCTGTGCGGCTCAAGAGAATAAAGCCGGACATCCATATAATATTTGTCACGGGGTATTCCAAATATGCGGTGGAGGCTTTTGCAATGCACGCCACCGGATATGTTTTAAAACCGGTCACGGAGGAAGCGATAAGGCGGGAGCTGACATTTATCTACAGTGAGCGGCAACCGACGAAACGTATTGAGGTAAGGACATTTGGTGGTTTTGAAGTCTATGTGGAGGGCAGCCAGGTCCGTTTCGGCAGGGCAAAGTCTAAGGAACTGCTGGCATATCTGGTGGACCGGCGCGGAATGTCTGTCACGACAGGAGAAGCTTATGCCGTCCTATTTGAGGACGTCCAGGAGACGCTATCAGGCAAGTCGTATTTTCGCACAATACTTCACGAAATGATTAATGCTCTGAAAAAAGCGGACGCTGAGGAAATACTTCAAATGGGCCGTAACAGCTATGCGGTAATTCCTGAAAAATTCGACTGTGATTACTACAGATTCCTGGAAGGGGATCCTGCAGCTATAAATGCTTTTCAGAATGACTATATGCAGTCTTACAGTTGGGCGGAGATTAGAAACGCCGAACTTACATTTAATGGGGACTGAGAACATGGATAACGTGGCTGATTGAGCCGGTACCTGCGGGTGCCGGCTCAAACTTTGTAAAATTTAACGAAAGGGTTTGTTGCGCTTTTGTTGCGTTCCAGGTGATATTTTAGATATAGAGATTGGGCGGAGTGGGGGATATTATGACGATATTGCTCGTCGACAGTGACAAAGGCGCGCTGGAAAGGGAGACAGAGCGATTGACGGGGAGACAGCTCGCCATTTCCGTATCACTACACAGTAACGCTAAGGATGCGATAAGATTTGCAGCGTATCATGACATAGACGTTGTGTTTACCAGGACGCTTCTGGCAGATATGACCGGGCGTGAACTGGTTGAAAGGATCCGGAGGTTCAGGCCGGAGGCGGAATGTTACATTCTCCAACCTGGCGAGGAGATCCCTTTTGGAAGATTTTCAGGTTTATCACGTGATGCGGGCTGTTTTGGCAACACCGCAGGGAATGTTCCAAATAAAGAGAATGAAGCAAAAAAGGGTGTACATATAGATAGAATAGAGGACGGACAGCCGGGAACCTCCGAATATTTTCACCAGAAGAAGCGGAAGAAAGGCGATGAGCATATGACTGAACATGAGCTGCGCAGTTTAAACAGGAAAGAACTCCTGGAAATAATGATAGAGCAGGGCAGAGAGCTGGAGGAGTGCAAGCTCCAATATGAAAAAGATCTAGAGTTTTTAAAGTCAGAGCATGAAAAGGACCGCGCCTTTCTAAAATCCGAGTATGAAAAAGAACTCGCCTCACTGAAAGAAGAGCTGAATGAGGCCAAAAGAACCCTTAATAAACGGGAAATTGATATTGACGAGGCAGGGTCTATCGCTGTGGCGGCTCTCCAGATAAACGGAGTATTTGAGGCGGCTCAGGCAGCCAGCCAGCAGTATATAGAAAACATCCGCAGCCTGAGCGAACGGCAGGAGTCAATCTGCGCCAAACGTGACGCGAAAAGCCGGGCAGAAGCGGAACGGCGCATCAGGGAGACGGAGATAAAATGTGAGAACATGGAGGTGGCTTGCAAAAGGAGATGCAAGGCCATTGAAGCAAAGGCAAAAGAGAAATCGGAAGCCTACTGGGAAGAAGTTTCGCATAGACTGCAGTCATTTTATGATAATCATAAAGAGCTGAAGAAATTATTGGATTTCAAGATGCCGAATATAAAAGTATGAAACAAAAACAGATTACTTCCATGCCAACGGTGGAGCAGCTTGAAGCGGAGCTGAGGCGGGAGACAAACCGTGGCTGGCATAAACGGAAAAGTGCTAAAAAGGAAAAGGGGATCCCATCAGAGCCACTGGTTGAGCAGCTTGAGAAAGAACTTCAGAGGGACAAATATAAAAAGCGGTATAGGAGAATGGTGCGCAGCACCATTTCCACCCTGATTGTAGTGGCGGCTATAGCCGTGCTTATATCCAACCTGATGTTCCCCATTATGAGAATATACGGTTCTTCCATGATGCCAACGCTGGTAAATGGGAATATTGTTGTCTCTGTGAGGGATGGCACATATGAACGCGGGGACGTAATCGCATTTTACTATAACAATAAAATCCTGGTAAAGCGCGTGATCGGCCTTCCGGGCGAATGGATAGACATTGACGAAGATGGAAACGTCAGCATTAATGAGGAACCGCTTGACGAGCCGTATCTGGAAGAGACGGCGCTGGGGGAGTGCGATATTGATCTGCCATACCAGGTACCGGACGGGCGATACTTCGTTATGGGGGATTACCGCAGCATATCCAGTGATTCGAGAAGCAGTCAGGTGGGCTGTGTTTCGGAGGAACAGATAGTCGGGAAGCTGATACTCCGGATCTGGCCTCTAAGTGAATTTGGGCTTATTTAAGCAATATCTTGAAAAGAGGTTTTCCATGAGACCACAGGACTGGAAAAATAGAATTCAGGAATACATAAAAGAGCATAAACAGCGGAAAAGATGGCGCAGGCTGACGGCGATACTGGCGGCAGCAACGGTTGTATTGGTGGCTGCTGTTATTATTCTGCCGGCCTTCACAATGGAGAACAGCCCGCAGATGCTGGAGTGTGAGCCCAATCTTCATACGCACACGGACGGCTGCTATGACGGGGAGAGCATCGTATGCGGATACGCTGATTTTGTGGTCCATACTCACAGCGCCGCCTGCTACGATGCAGACGGAAGGCTGATCTGCCCCCTGGATGAGATCGAGGCACACACGCATGACGATTCCTGCTACGGGGATCCAGTCCTGATTTGCGGGCTGGAGGAGGGTGAAACGGCCTCGGATGCGCAGATCATGGAGGCTGAGCCGGGACATGTCCACACCGAGGGCTGCTATGATGAACAGCTGGCCTGCGGCCAGGAGGAGAGCGCGGGGCATACCCACACCGAAGCCTGCTATGGGACAGAGCAGAGCCTCGTCTGTACTTTGACGGAACATATCCACACCGAGGAATGTTACGCAGACGGAATGCCGGCCTGTGGGATGGAAGAGCATGTCCACGGCCAGGAGTGCTACACGCAGGTACAGGTCCTGACCTGCGGCCAGGAGGAGAGCCCGGGGCATGAGCACAGCGAAAACTGCTATGAGAGTGTGCTGATTTGCAGCCAGGGCGACCCTGCTCAAGATACTGAAGATACTGATGCCTCAGTGTCCGCAGGCGCCGCAGATTCCGATGGACAAGGACATGTCCACACGGACGCCTGCTATGGCGAACCGGAGCTTCTATGCGGCAAAGAGGAGATTATACTCCATACACATGATGACAGCTGCTTTGATGAGAGCGGCAATCTTAACTGCGGCCTGCTGGAGGTGAAAGAACACATCCACGACGAGAGCTGCATACCGCCAGCGGAAAGCGGCGGCGGGGAGGGAGAGACGGATTTAGACCTTCAATCAGGCACCAGCAGAGCCACGGTGGAGAAACCGGGCTATGATCCTGAAGGACGACAGCCGGCAGCCAACAGGTTAATCAGCGCACTTAATGACACAGTGGGGACGGACTTCGGCCAATACATAACCGACACGACAATCGAGACAAGGTCAGACGGTGAGTGGGAGCTGGTTGAAGGCAGCGTGACAGCCGGGGCAGAGATCCGCGTGACTATCAACTATTCCATACCCGCGAACATAGTTACGCAGGATAACAGGGTAATTTACTACCAGCTGCCGGATGGTATCGGCCTCGCAGAACATGAGACCGGATATGTCACAATAGGTGATGCCAATGCGGGGAGCTACACCATAACCACAGACGGACTTATAACCATAACCTTCAATGACACGTTCTCTGACGGCAGGGCCTTCGATGGCGACATACAGTTCCAGGGCACGGTCAGCTTTACAGGCGATGGCGAAGAAGATGAGATCGTCTTTGGGGGAGAGGGCGGTACTATAACTGTGGTGCCGGATTCCGGTGACACAGACCTTCGCATCACAAAAACCGGTACATACAATCCTGATGAAGGCAAAATCTATTATACCGTTATTGTGAGCAGCGAGCAGGGCAGCGATGGACTGATTGATGTCACAGACAAATTCCTGAATCTGACCGGCGGCGTCTCATATGATGAGCACAGCATCAATATAGCCGGGCCTGCTGGAGAAGATGTGGATGCAGAAATAAATGTCCACAACGGAAATACATGGTTTGACATCTACGACCTGCCCGCGCTGGAGGCCGGGGAGAGTTATACGATCACCTACACAGCCTCGGTGGACCTGGAGAACACCGGCACGGAGGATGGATCCCTGACGGTGAGGAACCAGGCATTGGCATCGGACGAGACAAACAATGTCCAGACGATAAACGAAATCGAGATCTCGGGCGCCAGAATTGAGAAGACGGGCGTGTACAACCCCACAACCAGAGAGGTACAGTGGACGGTATACATATATAATCCTCAGGGCTATGACCTGGCGGGCAAAGAACTCAGCGACCAGATGGTATGGACTTACGGCGGCCAGGAGCAGACCGTGACAATTACTTCCGCCACTCTCACGCCTTACACCGGGGAAACACCGGGAGCTGCGGAGGAGATAACCCTTCCGTACATATTCCCTGAGAACTCCACACAGAGCTACATCCTGACATACACGACGCCCCTCCCGGAAGACGCCGCCGCGGGAGAAGCGCTGTCTGTTACAAATACGGCGCTGCTTGGCAGCTGGAAGGCCGTGTACACCATAGACGGCACTATGCCTGGGGAGACGGGACTTGTAAAATACGCTGAGAGCAGGACAGGCGACGCGTATACCGGCGATGTGAAATGGGTGTCCACAATAACGTTCCCGCAGAACAGCCTGACAGGGGAGACACTTGAGAGCATCAGATACGTAGATATAATCAATGACGCGGTAGATGAGGGTTGGCAGCTGCGGACGGGAACCCACTACACAACGCCAGAACTGTTAGAAGACCTTGTCGCGGCGGCGTGGGTCGGTACTACTGAGCGGCTGTCGCTGTCATACGGCACAGACTACACCATACAGGTGGTTACGGCGGAGGATTTCCAGAACGCCCTGGGAACAGACTACTACAACGCCGCCGGAGTCGAGTATGTCTATCAAAACGTGACTTTTGACCAGCTGTTCAACGGATTCGTTTTTGATGGCGAAACCTTTGAATTCAACTGGCAGGAGCTGGACCAGGTCGCCGACGGTACGCCGATTGCCATGTTTGCCGTGACATTTACAGAGGCGGCGCTTGAAAAAGTTAACGAAGCCGGCCAGATATCGCTATCATACTATACGCACTATAATCTGGACAATGTAACCGGGAACGGTACCTTCACCCTCGTAAACGGCGGGAGGACGCCCAGCAATAGCGCCGCAAGCAGTATACAGACTGCGCTGCTCGATCAACTCTCCAAGCAGGTCAGTAACACCGGTACCCACGATTACGACCTGGATTCCGATGCCTACGGGCAGGACCCGGTGGAGATTGACGTGGGCGACACCGACGGCAGAATATACTACCGCATACTGTTCTACAACTTTGATGATGAGATAGAAGTACATGACGATATGTGGCAGCAATTCAATGGCCATATTACATTTGACAGCATCAAGATTTACGATCCGGTCACAGGTGAGCTTCTGGAGACGGTGAAGGTATGGGGTGGAGGCCACTTTGGAAGTAACCCGGATGCTGGGACATACACATTGACAAACCTGGATGACTATAAGGGATGCATCATTGGCCTCTACTATTCCATTGATGTGAGCGACGACCTGGCAGAGGGGGAGACAAAAACATACATCAACACCGTGGAGTGGACAAACGTTGGTGAAGATTCCGCCACAGCCAACGTCACCAACAGCGGCTCCACCCTGGAAAAGACGGGAGAAGCTCTGGATAATGGACTTGTACGTTATTATGTGACCATCAACCCCGGCGGACGTGACCTGCTCGAAAACGGTAATACACTTACGCTCACGGATACGCTGACGTTGTCTGCCAACTCCGCCGCCGCCACGTTCAGGCCAGAGACAGCGAAGCTGTACCGTTACGACCAGGAGGCTGAGAAGCACATTGGAGAGGATATAACCGAGAGCCTGTCTCTGAGCTATGACGAAACGACGCACACAATAACATTTACCCTGCCAGACCAGACAGCCTGCGTGGTGGTATACGAATACGAAATAACACGGGGAACTGCCGCTGGAAATATAGAAGTATCCAATACCGCGCAGTTGACAGGAGTGGCATCGACCGGTTCCGGCAGCGAAATTGTGCTGGAGGACCAGTCCTCAGGGGCGACGGTCAACTCCGCGACCCTGAGAATCTACAAGCACGAGGCGGGCAGTACAAATAAGCTCTTATCCAACGCGCACTTCACGCTTGAGCGTTACGAGGAACAGGAGGGGGGCGTATATGAATGGACGCCCAGCACGCTGACGGCGATAGGTGAAGACGGCTCATTTATAGTGAGCGAAGCAGGGTACATAGAGCTGAATTTCCTCAACCACAGCGGAACAGGTTCACTTTACAATACGCTGTACCGGCTGGAAGAGACCCAGGCCCCGGAGGGTTACACGGCGAATGGAGGATACGACTACTTCGTTTGGATGGAACAGGGCAAGAATGAAGACGAGACATTCAATGCCATGGTTGAAGCTGGAGCGTGGCCTGATGGCGTAGACCGGGGCGAGGTGTATTTTATAGCCTACAGCACAAACGGAGCCATATATGTTCCAAACGAACCGGAAACCACCTATATCACCGTAATAAAACAGTGGCGGGACGGGGATGGGAATCCGCTTGCGGACGGCCTCCCGGAGAGCATAACCGTCACGCTCTACCAACAGGCAGGAGAGAACGGTGAGAAGATCCAGTACGGCGAGCCGGTTATCATCACCCCGGACGGTGACGGCAATTGGACCCACACATGGACGGACCTGCCAAAGGAAGACGAGAACGGAAATGAATATGTCTACACCGTGGAGGAAACCCACATGGACGGATGGGAAACCTCTTATACGTACCCGGTTGAAGACGGCGGGAACGCCGGGATCCCATCGGGAGAGATCACCGTCATTAACACAAAAACCTCCGGGTATGTCCTGCCGGAAACAGGAGGGATGGGACCGACCATCTTTATAACCGCGGGGCTGCTCGTTATTGGAGCGTCCGGCGCTGGATATCTGTATATGCGGCGCGGCCGCCGGAGGGGAGGGAACGGCCCCTGAGCGATACGCCCGTGTGGAACATGAAAATACTTAGAAGCTAAACATAAAAAGGGAGAGAAGAAATATGAATACAACAAAACGTCTGCCGGCCATTATATTGGCACTGATCCTGGCCCTGGCCATAGCTGTACCGGCCGCGGCTGTGGGAGAAAATTACTCAATCACCATCCAGAACGACAAAGAAGGCCACACCTACGAGGCATACCAGATTTTTGCAGGCACAGTATCCAGCGACGCCGGGCAGGCTGGCAATGAGGAAGGCCCCATGCTGGGCGACATCATCTGGGGCGACGGCGTAGATGCAGGCAGAACCGATGAACTGCTGGCCGCCCTGAAAGCGAACGAAACCATCGGCGCTCTGCCGGGCATGGATGACGCCGCGACCGCCGCCGACGTGGCCGCCGCCCTGGACGGCACCGCCGCTGAGACTGCCGCCGCCTTTGCGGACACTGTGGCGCGGTATCTGGCAGAACCTGAAGGAACTGCAACTGCGCCTGTGGAAGGCAGTTACGTAATTGAGGGACTTCCCGCCGGCTACTACCTGGTGAAAGATCAGGACGGCAGCCTGGAGGGCGATGCCGATACCGCCACCGAGTATATCGTCCAGGTGCTGGGCAATGTGACCATGGAGCCAAAGGACAGTGACATCCCAACTGTTGTGAAGAAAGTACACGATGAGGAATATGCGCGGGTTGATCAGGAAGGTACTTACGGTATCGGCTACAATGACGTGGCCGACTGGGACATCGGCGATTCCGTGCCATTTAAGCTGATCGGTTCCATCCCGGATATGTCTGCCTATGATACGTATGAATATATCCTTACCGATACCCTGTCCAACGGCCTGACCCTGCAGGAAGATACTATTAATGTTTACATTGCGGTAAACAGTAATGACGAAGTTCGTGATTATACGCCGCTGACAGAGGGAGATGACTACACACTCACGCTCAATGATACTGAAAATGGCGGCGGCAGTTTCTCCATCTCTTTCGATGATTTGAAGACCGCTCCTTACATGGAGCAGGGAAATCGGAATTATGTTATTGTAACATATGACGCCACCCTGAACACCAACGCCGTGATCGGACTGGATGGCAACCCCAACAGTGTGGACCTTCAGTTCTCCAACAATCCCAACGGGGAGGGCCTGGGCCGCACTCCTGAGGATACTGTAATCGTCTTTACCTATGAGCTGGACGGCACAAAGGTGGATGGAGAGAACGTGGAGACCGAACTGGAGGGCGCCGAGTTCGTACTGTTCAACGGCGGGCATACCCGGGTCGCCCATATCCAAAACGGCAAGCTGGTTGGATGGGTTGAGCTGCCGGCTGGATACGATAGCACGAATTACAAAGAAATCCCCTATGAAGCATGGGAAACATTCGACGAGACTACCAGCGTTATTATGACTTCTGCTGCGGAGGGTGCCTTTGGCGTATCCGGCCTGGACGACGGCACCTACTACCTCATGGAGATCAAGGCCCCGACTGGATACAACCTGCTGGAGACTGACCTGGAAATCGTTATTGCTGCCACTACCGCAAATGGACAGAACTGGAATGGCACACCAGCTAATGCCCTAACTGCCCTGACCATCGCGGTTGACAGAGGCGCTGCTGAAAATGGCGATGCCGGAACCGGCACTGTGGCCTTGACTGTGCGCAACAACCAGGGCGCTACTCTTCCTGAGACCGGCGGCATGGGCACCACATTGTTCTATGTGCTCGGCGCGCTGCTGGTGGTGGGAGCCGGTGTACTGCTGGTGGTTAAGATACGCATGAGAGGCGAAGATAACGAGTAATATTTTACACAGCGGGGAGAATTTTCTCTCCCCGCTGCCAGCATTGAGGAGAACCCTGCATGAACAGTAAAAATTCTAAAAAGAATAAAGTTACAGTGATAATATTGATTATCGCGTTTCTTGCAGGGCTGTCCTTACTGCTGTATCCGTTCGCTGCGGATTATTGGAATTCCATGCATCAGTCACAGGCAGTAGCCACATATGTGGAGTCAGTAACGGAATTAGACGATACGACTTACGATGAACTGCTGAGAGAGGCGCAGGAATATAACGCGTCACTGCTGGGGGATGATGAGCGCTTCATGCCGGATGAGGAGGAACAGCAGTATTACAATTCACTGCTTAACATATCCGGAAACGGAGTTATCGGATACGTGGAGATACCCAGCATAGACGTCACATTGCCCATTTACCACGGGACCAGTGAAGAGGTGCTGCAGGTGGCTGTGGGGCATATTGAGGGTTCGTCGCTGCCGGTGGGAGGCTTGGGAACCCACTGTGTAATCTCAGGCCACCGCGGGCTTCCATCAGCCAGGCTGTTTACTGATCTTGACCAGCTCTCCGAAGGGGATACTTTTACTCTGATGGTGTTGGATGAGACGCTGACATATGAAGTTGACCAGATACGTATTGTAGAACCGGATGATATATCCCTGCTGGAGATTGAGGAGGGACAGGACCTGTGTACGCTGGTTACGTGCACGCCGTATGGGGTCAACTCCCACAGGCTGCTGGTGAGGGGGCATCGTATTGAAAATCAGGAAGCGACAGGTGTACTGCGCATTACTGCGGATGCCATGATGATAGACCCGCGTCTTGCAGTCCCTGTGATCGCGATGCCTATTCTGATAGTTGTTTTTCTGCTTATAGTGCTGCGGCAAAGGAAAATAAGGAAAAAGAAAGGCGATGGTAAATAGATGAGAGGCACAGTATTTTCAAAGCGCATAGTGTTGGCCCTGTGCGTCTCCTTGGTTGCACTCTCCTGCTTTTTCACTATGACTGCGTTCGCACGTGAGAATATTGATACAGGGAGAGAGGCTTCTATCAGCATATACTTTGGTGAGGATGGAGAGGGATTTCCCGGCGTAAGTTTTTATCTCTACCACGTTGCAAGCGTATCAGAGGATGGTTCATATACACTGACAGAGGATTTTAAACAATACAGTATCAGTTTGGACAGTCTGGACAGCTCCGGATGGAGAGCGTTGGCGCAGACTCTGGATGCCTATGCGGCCCGTGACAATTTGGAGCCGCTTCAGGTTGAAGAGACGGGACAAGACGGTCGTGCAGTTTTCACCGGATTATCTACCGGGCTGTATCTGGTGACGGGTACGCAGTACACCGATGGAACCTCAGTATATACCCCGGAACCAATTCTGGTGTCCGTACCAGGTGCGGCCGAGGACGGCTGGGACTATGATATAGAGGCCTCGTGTAAGTTTGAGAAGGAGGATCTACCAGCTGAACTTACGAGCAGGAGAGTACAAAAGGTGTGGGACGACGATGGATGCGAGGATAAACGTCCTGATTCGATTCTCGTACAACTGCTGGAAAACGGCGAAATTGTGGACACAGTGGTGTTGAGTCAGGAAAATAACTGGGAATATACCTGGAACAATCTGGATGGTAGTTCAGAATGGCAGGTTGTAGAGGCAGATGTGCCGGATTCGTATACTGTGACTGTCGCACAGGAGAGCAATTTATATATAATTACGAATTCTTTGCAGCCGGAGCTGACGGAGGAACCGCCGGATAAGCTGCCCCAGACAGGCATGCTCTGGTGGCCTGTGCCGCTGCTACTGTGTGTGGGACTGCTGCTTGTGGTGGTCGGAGTGATTGTACGGCGCAAACGTGGTGACCAGGATGATGAGTAGGAAAAGGTATGGAAGACTGATTATAATAACGGGGCTGCTGTTCATCGCAGCGGCCCTTATTTTAACCGGATATAACCTGTATGACGAATATAAAGCTGGGGATACGGTGAGCCATGTATATGAAATACTAAACGAGAAGATTTCGGAAACCTCCCAGCCGGATGGCGTTGGACAGGAACAGGCAGAACTTCCGGACTATATAATTAACCCCAACATGGAGATGCCGGTCGAGGAGATCGAGGGCAACAATTATATAGGCGTACTGGATATCCCGTACCTGGAGTTGTCGCTGCCAATCATGAGTGAGTGGAGTTATCCCAAGCTGAAAATTGCACCGTGCAGATACAGCGGGTCTGCGTATACAGGGGGTTTTACGATTGCCGGACACAACTACAGCACGCATTTTGGACCTGTCAGAGATATACCGGTAGGTACGCAGGTCATATTTACAGATGTTGAAGGACACAGGTTTGAATATGAGGTCCAATCGGTTGAAGTGCTTGAGCCAACTGCAATTGAAGACATGCTGAGCGATGAATGGGATCTTACGCTTTTTACCTGCACTACCGGCGGACAGGCCCGTGTCGCCGTCCGATGCCTAAAGGTAAATTGAGGAAGTAGCATATAAAGCCCGCAATAACAAACAATTCTGTGAACTCATGTTATTGAGCCTGTGAATGCCGCTTATCAATTTGTTCTACATGGGATAATTAATAAACTGATGCCTTTTCTGCCCGCGCTGCCTTGCGCCGCTTATGGTTACGATAGACCATAAGGAAACACCGGAAACATTTATTGAACAGGAAAAGCAATCAAACCGCTGAAATCATATGATTTCAGCGGTTTGATTGAAGTGGCGAACACTATAGATGCTAAGTGCCTTACCTGGAAAAAGAGAGTCTGAAGGCGAAATGCATCTGGACTCAAACCGGTACAAGCTTTAACAAATAGGTTTTAAAGAACTATGCTCTTTTCTGTTTAATCCATAGCAGCCATTGCAACTGTCATATAAAGAGTTTTCCAAAGATTTGAATCTTTGCCGGTGGATTGCGGATTATTACCAAGAGAACGGCTCATGGACACTGTGGATTCAACCAGTTCAGGGCCGACTTTATCAAGAACAGCGAACGGATTCTTTTTCCAGGTATATAATCCGTCTTTTTCGGTGACAAGAGCACGGAAGGCACCCAAGATCGGATAAATAAAACCATTTGGAGATTGTACGTCCATTGATTCAAACATGAACTTGGACTTTAGTTCCACTCCCTGTCTGGGAATTACAACACCTTTTATTGCACCATACCGCCCCCCAGGATTCTTGGCACGGTAGTAGTTGTTCATATTTTTTTCAATTGTGTCATAGAGCTTAAAAATGTCAGGCATAATGTTCTTCATTTTGACGTAAGGGTTTTGCTCTGATTCGCCAAACTCTTTATGATCTTGGATATACAGATCAATACACTTCTTCTTTCCGCTATAGGAAATAGTGGGGAATGTTTCGCGATCAGGGAAACGCTTAATGTTAAACATCATCAAGATTGACAGAAGATCGGCAACATCGATGTCGCCAGAATCATTTTCCTTGAAAAAAACTCGAGCCATATAGGGCTGATCTTTCAAAACATTTTTGATAATGTCAAAGCGACCTTCAAGCTCAGCAATAGATTTATCCTGAACTTGAACAGAAGTATTTCGGGCAGCAGCCAAACTCTGGAAGATATCTTCCACACCGGTTAAAATTTCAATTTTTACGAACTGCTGTTCCGGATCCAAAGAATCTCTGTATTTCAATATGGTACGGTATGTATGACCTCCATCAACATTGCCATGAACTTCAGGATCAGAAAAGACGATTGTCAACTCATTAGAGTAGTTGTTAAAGCTGACTTCTTTGGCGGAAAGAAGAATACCTCGGTTCAGTAGGTAAAAATCAAGAGCAGAAGTATTAAGCAAAGAGGCTTTGATTTTTTTGGCTACATTTGTATTAAGATTTTGTTCACGTGGATTTGTCCCCATGGGAATGCTATCAGGAATCGATTTTACATCGCAAATTGCCATGTACATGTTTGCTTCCCGGTTGCCATTTTCCAATTTTGTGTAAGGATTTGGTATGCGTCGAAAAGATTGAGTGGGAAAAGTCAGTGTAACGGGAAAATTTGCAGTATTGTTGTCGGCCATAAATGGCTCCTTTCTGTGTCTCTCGGGACACGCATAATATTGATACACAGCTTCTGCTGTCATCGTTTATATGGTATAATATTGGCAATGACAATTCAACGCTATATATGACGTTTTTTGGCGGTGGAAAAAGTGGACTGGGAAAACATCAATATTCAATTTGGAAATATACTACGTAAAATCCGTGAAACTAGAGGATTTACACAGGAGAAATTTGCCTTGCTATGTGATATAAGTCGAGCGTATTATGGGCGAATTGAGCGTGGAGAGCATAGTGTCACTCTTGATTTGTGTCGAAAAATATCAGATGCGCTTGGCATTTCTCTCGCTGAGCTGTTTGCCGATTTGCCTTGACAATAAAAAAGCTGCAGGAAAACCCGTGGATTCTTCGCCATTTTAAGGTCTTGAACTGTCAAGTCAAGTACAATACTCGATTAAAGAAGACTTCAAAAAGAGATTTCCAGTTTAGGCATTTGCGAGGTCTAAGGTTTAATTTATGAACAAAAGCGTATCTTGTTCTTTCCCAGCTGGTAAAGTATTTAGGGGGGAGAGAGTGAGAGGGGGGAGCGCAAAAAACTCCCCGGCCTGCCAGCCGGAGAGTTCCTGAAAAAGGGCGCACTACCCCCTTGTATTTTGAGGGCTTGAGTTGAGCCGTTTTGGGCTTTCGTCAACCTGTCTATTTGACAGGCGCAAACTTCTACACATTTGTAGGCGGGGAAAAGAGCCGCAGAGCGCAAAAAAGCGGGGCCTCCGGCCTGAAAAATCAGGCGGAAGCCCCGCTTGTGGGGTTTCGCTGCGGATTTTGCCTTGGACATCCACGGTAAAACCGTTTTGCGGATTTTCCGTCCAAAAGCCCGCAAACCCGCATGAATA
>CALXAF010000072.1 GCA_944386185.1 uncultured Oscillospiraceae bacterium | reverse complement strand
GGGAGGGGGACATCGTACTGTACGATTTCTCCGGCACTGAGGCCACTGTAAACCACTGTGGCCTTGTGGAGAGCGTGGATGGCGCGATAATAACTGCGATTGAGGGTAATACCTCGCCATCCGAGGCCGGAAGCCAGTATAACGGCGGCTGCGTGGCCAGGAAGAGACGCGACACCAGGAGAGTGGACGTGGTGGGGGCAGTAAGGCCGAGATATGAGGAGGATACTATGACCGGAAAAGAGATCTATGACGCACTGAACGAGTATATGCGGGGCCTGCCGGTACCGGAGTGGGCTGTAAAGGAACTGCGGGACGCTAAAGAGGCCGGCATAACAGACGGTTCAGACCCGATGACCTTTACATTCCGATATCAGGCGGCAATAATGGCCCTGAGAGCTATGCAGGACAAAAATACGCAGGAGTAAACACATCAGACGCTATACTAAATAGAGATACAGGAGAGCCGGACGCATAATAGTCCGGCTCTCCTGTTGTATTGACCAGCTCATATGAGCCTTATACATATGTCATCGTGCCGCTTATCATAGAAGCACATGCGCCACTCCACCAAGTCAGGGGGAGCGAAGTACAGGGATGATACGGCGGCGCGGAGCCCATCCCTGGCAGGGGCTCCCACTATGACGCTGGTGGGTCCGTCAGAGCCGCCAATCACTCCGATACACGCGGCGTCCTGGCTCACAGGGCCGTCAGCCGGGGAGTATTTTGGACGGACAGGATCGCCCGGGTGAGCATCCCGTATGGAGATACACTCCACTGGGATATCCGGGGATATGCTGTATTCCAGGGTGCGGCACCAGCGGGGTAACTGGGAGAACTCCTGAAGGCCGCTCTCTGGAAGCTCCTCAGTCTCAGACTCCTCAACGTGCAGTGTGTGCTCTGCTCCGGTGACCGGGTTCGTGAAGGCCACATCCTCCCCGGCACCGGCGCTGAAAACAGGCCCTGGCACCCTGACGGGTGCGGCCTCAAGATGCACTTCCAGGGAGCGTATCTCCTGCACCTCAGCGCCTTCAGGCCAGGGGAAAGAATAGCGCCAGCAGGTCCAGCAGGCGTCCTGATCCAGGCCGTAGCGCTCCACAAAGCGCCGTGCGTCACGGTCAGGCTCATAATCTGGGAAACAGGGTGCATATACCCGTGAGGAGCCGGAGAAGTCCCGTATCTCACAGCCGTTCACAGTGACGGAGGGCCGGAAATCCAGGTTCATGGGGTGCTCCGCCTCTATGGCCTCCCGCTGCTCCGGCGTGAGGCTCTCCTCCGGAGGCTCCGGCCAAAGGTGGTGCTCTATGGCAAACTCCACCATGTCCTCGGAGGGCGTCCTGTAGAGTATGTCCAATACCAGCCCCTCATGGCACACATACGCCGACGGCATGAGCCAGTCATGGCCAGCCCAGGTAAAGGACTTGTTGAGCGGCAGTTCTGCGCCAGGCTCGCCTCTCTCCCGGTTCCCCTCAAAATAGACGGGCCACTCCTCCTCCGGCGCCTGTTCCGGCAGAGCATCAAAGAACTCAGGTGTGTACTCTATGGCGCCGTAGTCAAAACCATTCTGAATGGAGGTTATATACTCATATGGCTCATCCATGGGCTCTATGCCAAGCTTTTCACACAGGGCGCCTATCGTCTCTATCTGCTCCTCGTCCGGCGCGTTCTCGCCGAGGAAGCCATAGAACTTGTCCCTGTCCCACTGCCAGGCCTGTTCTATCGCCGCGGTATCGAAACACGCCGCCAGGAGCCTGAGAAAGCCTGTAAAGTCAGCTGCCACCGGGTGTACAAAGTCGGGATAGCCGTTCATGGGAGAGACGGCGAACACAGTGTCCCCAAAGGCTGGTATCTGAATAAAGTGTATCCCGTCCACGCCGGCCCACCCCAGTATACTGGCATCAGCGGGCGTGCAGAAGTACCTTGCACCCTCGCCTATGGTAAAACCCACTGGCGACGGGTCTATGCCGGAACTGAGAAGCCTTGCGTACATTTCGTCCATAGAGATACCTCCGTTTTTCCGAGTTTTCACTATTATCTCAGCTTGCGGCAGACAATGCAACCTTTATACTACATAAACTCCTGCTTTATAACACGGTTTTGTAATAAATAAACGCATAAGTGTAACACAGGATGGTAAAAGTAGAAAGATACACTCTCAGAAATAACTCGGATGCGGTTTGAACAGATCGGATATTTCAGCACCCACTGATGACGTGGACGTAATGGGAGGCGGTGCCTCCATGAGACCAGTACGGGGAGTGCCCCGCGCCCCCTGTGCCCCCATTTTCTTTTTTCCAAGAAAAAAGAAAACCGCCGCACCCGGTGAAAAGAAAAAAGCGGCTGAGGAAGTTTCCCCAGCACCCCGCGTCCTCACACCACAGGCCAGGCTCGGTGCGAGGTAAAACCTCACACCTCACGGCCGTGTGGGTTCGTCCTTCCCCCAGACGTGCCAGAGGCACGCCTGGGGACCCCAAGTATTTGTGCGGTGATTACTGTTATATAGTACTATCCAATTAGTACAGGCAAAACAATAAGGCGGGTAATAATCGCATTGTCTGGCGCTCCCACTACGCCAAGCGCTTACATCGGAGGTAGTCGTTACACTGGTAGTCCCACTGATTAGCACTCAAATAGTGCGCCCATTCGAGATACCAATGTAACGATAACCACCAGACGAAGTGCCAGTACGGCTTAGACGCAACAGGCAATACGACTATTGCCCGGAGAACGGTATTATGCCAGCACGCATTCCATACGTAGAAGTCTCACATTTTCCACCGTACCCAAATGCGTTTCTTTCAGGCTCCACCCGGTTTCTTTGCGCAAGGCAAAGAAATGGGGTGGAGGGGGTGTGGGGGGATTCCCCCACACTGCGGTGAAGGGACCACCGGTCCCGCTACGCCCCGTTGCCATCCGGTGGGTGACGTGGTCCCCCCTGCTGCGACGATGTGGGCCTGGGATACTTCATGTGTTGGGAAGTATATGCCAACGGCCTCGCTGGCCCTGGATTATGTGGTGGTCTGCCTGTCAGGGCTTACACGTGAAGAGTTTCAGGATGCCTATTATGAGATCGCCGTTATGATGTCGGCGTTCTTAACCAGCGATAAGCTCAATGACCTTAGACGCCGCGCAATAGAAAAGCGGATCGAATTGGCACAAAAGTTTAGGGAGACTTTTGAAAAGGATTTCCTGGAGGATGTGGAGGAGTGTTTGGAGGATGGGTTGTCTGAGGAGGGACAG
>CALXAF010000071.1 GCA_944386185.1 uncultured Oscillospiraceae bacterium | reverse complement strand
AAAATTCATTATTTCATCTACCTCTAGTTGTGCACCCTGCTAAATCGGGATAATTCGCCTCTGTCTAAAACTATTTTCCATGTGTTTCACATAAAGCTTCGGCTATTTTGAATATTTCCAAACCTTTCGCCTGCATTTTTCCGAATCTCACACCGCTGACTTTACCGCGCGGACTATCAGGAACGTCGGCTTTATAAGCTCCTTTCTCAAAGCCGGAAGCCGCCTTATTGCCTCCTCGGACGGCGCCGGCTCACACAGCGTGTCTATAGAGAGGCCCGCCCTGGCCACGGAGGTTACGATCTCCCCCATCGTCCTGTGGTGGTCCTCCACACCCTCCACAAACCACTCCGAGACACGAAGGCCGCTTTTGAAGTAATCTGAAAAGGCGTAGTATGCGGGCTCTCCCCTGTCGTTGAGTATGAAGTGCCCCTGCAGCCCCTCTGTGGCCGTAACCACCGGGTGTTCCTGGGAGAAGAGCAGTGTCCCGCCAGGCAGCAGCAGGCGTGAAATGTCCGCCATAAGCCTCTGGAAATCCCGGGCGTAGTGGAACGCCAGGGAGCTGTACACCAGATTATATCCGCCCTCCAGCTCTCCCAGCTCGCACATGTCCATAAGCCTGTACTCCACGTTTGGCCTGCTGTTCTCACGTCTGGCTCGTGAGAGCATCTTGACGGATATATCTATCCCCAGCACGCTTCTTGCGCCGGCGTCTGAGAATGCGGCGCAGTTCCCGCCCCAGCCGCAGCCTATGTCCAGCACATCAAGGCCCGCCACATCCTGCGTGAGCTCCCTCATGGCCGGCTGTTCCAGAAGGTCGTTATAATTTTCGCCCTGCCTGAGACGTGAATATCCCTCAAAAAAGGCGTCGTTATCGAATATGTTCTGACTTTTCTCCAAACCCGGCACCTCCTGTCACTCCCCGTCCTCCGGCCTGTCCACCCTTGGCAGCGTCCACCTATAGCGGCTGGCCAGCACCCGCAGCACTATCACCAGCAGCGTGCTTATGGCTATGGCGCCTGTGGGGAGCCACTGGCTTAAAAGGTAGTAGCATACGGCGCCGGCTATCGAGGCCAGGGCGTATATGCGCTTGCGGAGCACGGCCGGTGTGGCGTGGCTGAGCACGTCCCTCAGCATGCCTCCCCCGACCCCTGTGGTCATACCAAGGAAAACGCAGAAGAACATGTTGCCTCCAAAGCCGGCGTTCACCGTGTTCTGCACGCCTATCACTGAGAATATCCCCAGCCCCGCCGCGTCGATTATGTTGAAAACCTGGCCGTCCACAAAGTCCATATGGGCCGCGCCGCGGCGCCGCAGCTTCGCAATCACGAACACCGCCAGCGCAGCGGCCGCCGCAACCAGGATGTATATGTAGTTTACAAAGGCCTGTGGCGGGTTCTGCCCCAGGAGCAGGTCCCGGACGATCCCTCCGCCGGTGGCCGTGGCACACCCCAGGAACGCCACTCCGAAGAGGTCCAGCCCCCGTTCTATCGCCAGCATGGCCCCGGAGACTGAGAAAGCCGCCGTGCCTATGAGCTCCACCAGGAAGAACAGCGTATTGAGATCAAAATCCATCTTCTAACTCCCCAAGCCTTTCCGTCAAAAGTCCCATTAACGGCAAAAAGACGGAATCCCGTCTTTTCTGCCTCATTATTATATCTATTCCACAGAACCTTTGTCAATAGCTCCGGCACACAAGACGGCCCGTCACTTTCATAAGCGGCTCTATCAGTACAAGGGCCGTCACAAAGTTGCCGGCGGCGTGGATAAGGTCAAATACAATCCCGGCGGCCCAGTAGGAGAAGGCCATCTTCACCCCACCGATGAACAGGTAAGGTATCGCGCACAGGGCCCCGAACATAAGGCCGTACAGTCCGGAGATCAGCGCCCACAAGAGCCGCCCCTCCACCCTTCGCAGGAGTATGGACACTACAGCCAGCAGGGCCCAGATGTACATATAATTAATGACCCACAGACCAAAGCCGTATATCATGGCCTCAGCCGCTACAAAGGCGTACACCGCCAGCAGGGATCTCGCCCCGAAGGTCAGGGCACAGACTATCACCAGCAGCGACACCACCTCCACGTTGGGTATTACGGCCAGGGCCACCTGTCCCGCCACCATCAGGGCGGCAAAAGCCGCCAGCAGCACCATGTCCCTGGCGGCAAAGCGCCCCGGCTTACCAGCCTTCCTTGAGGGTGAGTTCAAATTTATCCCCGTCCTCTATCACCGTGGAGTCGGCGCCTGTGTTCACCTGCTCACCGCCGTCCCGTGTTATGCACCACCACTCCTGGGCGCTCTCGTCGGCCGCGCGTCCGTCCACCGACGTTATGTAGAGGCCGTACTCGCTCTCCTGGCCCTCAATAAGCCCCTCCTGCTGAAGGGCTCCGCCCAGGTATTCCTCATCCGTGTCAATGGTAACAGTCCTGTCCACGTCGTCGTAGATTATCTCCACGGTTATGGACTTGCCTCCGGCCACGGGGTCCTCCCTGGTGATAAAATACACCGCCAAGAAGGCCGCCACCAGCACTATGGCCGCCAGAATCAGCGCCAAAGTCCTCTTTTTCTGTTTGCTCATTTTTACATTCCTCCTTTTTTGTTCCGCTTTAGGGCACAAAAAATCCGTATGGCCCGGGCCATACGGAGGCACGACTTATAGGGCCTGCCCATGGGGCACGCCAGATAAGCTGTGCACATCCGGCCGGCGCACGCGGCGGGCGCACGAGTCTCCGGCAGGTTTCCTGACTTTGGCCCGCGCTCCCCTCCGCCTTCCCAGTTTCCCAGTGGCGTTATGGAGGGGAAAAAGCCTTCACAGTGACGTGCTCGTCCGGGATTCTCACCCGCGTTCCCTTTAGATATGTCCCTAAGGGGCACCGAAAACTCCGAGTGTAGGATATATCATCCCGCCAGAAAAATCAAGTTCACAGTATAAAAAAGAGTTTTATACTGGCTTTTTCTGTATAAAAAGGCTCCTGCCTGGCAAAGATACCAGCGTAGGCAAGGCGCACTGGCGCCTTAAAAGTCAAAAGCTAAAGATAAGCGGAGGTAACTTAATGCACGAGAAGAAAGGCTTCACAAAACGGGCAGAAGAGTTCCTCAACGGAAAGGGCTTTTACATAGTCCTTTTCGTGTGCGTCGCTGTCATAGGCGTATCGGCGTGGCTGCTGCTGTTTTCAGAGTTCTCGCCGCTGAACCTTGGCGACGACGAGGGGGACTATCTTGACGTTATGGCGGATACAGGCGATACAGACGACGTGTCCGCGCCCATTGACCTGAGGGATGACGAGGAGCTTGAGTCAGGCGATGATGACACCCAGCCCCAGTCCCAAGTAAACCCCGGCAGTGACGCTGAGACTCCACAGAGCGGCGGCGTCACCGGCAATGATCCTGAGGGTCAGGCCCAGACCGGTTCCGGGTCTCAGGATGAACCCGTCCAGGATGGGGCCGGTGAACAGGAACAGGAGGATCAGCCAACAGTCGATGATCTTGAGTTTCTCTGGCCGCTGGTAGGCGAAGTAGTGACCGTACACTCACCTGACACTCTGATCTACGACACCACCATGGGCGACTGGCGCACCCACGACGGCGTTGATATCGCCGCCTCCCAGGGCACCAAGGTGACGGCCATAGCCGACGGGACTGTAACGGACATCTCCGAGGATGACATGCTTGGCACCACAGTCACCATAGACCACGGCGCAGGCGTGGTCAGCGTCTATGCCAATATGGCCGGCGTCCCAACCGTGGAGGTGGGCGACAGCGTGACCATGGGCTCTGTCATAGGCTCTGTGGGCGACACGGCCCTGGCTGAGTCCGGTCAGGTGGCTCACCTGCACCTGGCCATGACTGTGGACGGCCAGAGCACCGATCCGACACAGTACCTGCCATAAGGGATATTTGAAAACACGGCGGTGCCTAAAGGCGCGCCGGCCCGGCGGAACTCCGGTTCTGCCGGGCTTTTCCCTTGTGGGGAAGCCGGGCTTGACAAAAGTCCCCGCAGATATTATCATATTACCAGTTTTATTCTAGGAAAGGGCGGAGGAGATCATGAGGAGCATCTTTCATGCAGATGACCGAATGATGATGCCCGGCGCGGATATGTCCGCGTCCGCTTCTGCCTGCGAAAAGCACTGCCAGCTCCACTAGGGGCTGTTTCCAGAGTACATTTTGCCGGCAGTATCCACAGGGAGACTGCCGGTTATATTTTTTTCAGGAGGTAAATCACATGAGCAACGGTATAGGCACAAAATGTGTGCAGGCCGGCTACACCCCCGGCAACGGGGAGCCAAGGCAGATCCCAATAGTACAGAGCACGACTTTCAAATACGATTCCAGCGCCCACATGGGCAAGCTTTTTGATTTGGAGGACAACGGTTACTTCTACACACGTCTCCAGAACCCTACAAACGACTACGTGGCCGCCAAGATAGCGGCTCTGGAGGGCGGCACAGCCGGTATGCTCACCTCCTCCGGGCAGGCGGCCAACTTCTACAGCATCTTCAACATCGCCTCCTGCGGCGACCATGTAGTGGCCTCATCAGCCATCTATGGCGGCACCTATAACCTTTTCGCGGTCACCATGAAGCGAATGGGTATAGACTTCACCTTCGTCTCCCCCGACTGCACCGACGAGGAGCTCGATGCCGCCTTTAAACCCAACACCAAGGCCCTCTTCGGCGAGACCATAGCGAACCCGGCCCTCACCGTGCTGGACATAGAGCGCTTCGCCCAGGCCGCCCACCGCCACGGCGTACCCCTTGTCGTGGACAACACCTTTGCCACGCCTGTGAACTGCCGCCCCTTTGAGTGGGGAGCCGACATAGTGACCCACTCCACCACCAAGTACATGGACGGCCACGGCGCCGGAGTCGGCGGATGCATAGTGGACTCGGGAAAGTTCGACTGGAACAAGTACGCCGACAAATTCCCCGGCCTCACCACCCCGGACGAGAGTTACCACGGCGTCACCTACACAGAACGCTTCGGCCTGGAGGGCGCCTTCATTACAAAGGCCACGGCACAGCTCATGCGTGACTTTGGATCAATCCAGTCCCCCCAGAATGCGTTTATACTCAACCTGGGCCTTGAGAGCCTCCATGTGAGGATGCGCCGCCACTGTGAAAATGGACAGGCTGTGGCGGAGTTCCTGTCAAAGCACCCGAAGATAAACTGGGTCCGTTACTGCGGCCTGCCCGGCGACCCGTATTACGAAGTCGCCCAGAAGTACCTGCCAAACGGCTCCTGCGGCGTGGTGTCCTTTGGAGTGAAGGGCGGCAGGGCCGCCGCCGAGGCCTTTATGGGACATCTGAAGATCGCCGCCATAGAGACCCACGTGGCCGACGCCCGCACCTGCTGCCTCCACCCGGCCAGCTCCACCCACAGGCAGATGAACGATCAGGAGCTTGAGGCCGCCGGCGTATCCCCGGATCTGGTCCGTTACTCCTGCGGTCTTGAGGACTCTGCCGACCTTATCGCGGACATCTCCCAGGCCCTGGACATGATCTGAGCGTTTGGAGGTCAGCTATGCCAATAAAGATACCAAACGAGCTGCCCGCCACCCAGACGTTACTAAACGAAAACATCTTCGTCATGACGGAGACCCGGGCCATAACACAGGATATACGCCCACTGCGGATCGCCATTCTGAACCTTATGCCCACCAAGATAGCCACTGAGACCCAGTTGAGCCGCCTTCTGGGCAACACGCCGCTCCAGGTGGAGATAGAGCTCCTGCAGACAAGCACCCACAAGGCCACCCACACCTCCGAGGAACACATGCTGGCCTTCTACAAGACCTTTGAGGACGTGAAGGACCAGAAGTTTGACGGCCTTGTCATAACCGGTGCGCCGGTGGAGAAGATGGAGTTTGAGGAGGTCAACTACTGGGAGGAGCTCTGTGAGATCATGGAGTGGAGCAAGACCCACGTCTACAGCACATTCCACATCTGCTGGGGCGCCCAGGCGGGCCTCTATTACCACTACGGCATCAAGAAGTACCCTCTCGAGAGGAAGCTCTTCGGGGTCTTCCCGCACCAGGTGGAGTACAAGAAGTCCATACTGATGCGCGGCTTTGACGACACCTTCATGGTGCCCCACTCCCGCCACACCACTGTCCTCAGGGAGGACATAGAGAAAGTGCCGGAGATAAGGATCCTGGCCTCCTCCCCGGAGGCCGGCGTCTACGCCATGACCACCAAGGGCGGCAGGCAGGTGTTCATAACGGGCCACTCGGAGTACGACCCGGACACTCTGAAAAATGAGTACCTGCGGGATAAAAACCAGAGGCTCCCAATAGACGTGCCGAAAAACTATTTCCCTGACGACGACCCGGAGAGGGAGCCTGTGGTCACCTGGCGCGGCCATGCGAACCTTCTCTATTCGAACTGGCTCAACTATTTCGTCTATCAGGCCACCCCCTATGATCTCACCAAGATCGACCACCGGGGAGGCAATCAGGAATGACAAAGTTCTTTGAGTCCATGGAGAATATAAAGCTGGGGGATCTCTCCCTGGCCACGATCTGTTCAACTATTATCCTGCTTGTTATCTGCATAATAGTACGCAAGATAGTGCTGCGGATCTTCTGCCGGGCTATAGGCAGGACGAAGATAGAGGCCGGTCTCAAGAGTTTTCTCTCCGCCGCCGCAGGGATAATCATGTGGATAATCATCGCCCTCATTGTGGCTGACAGCTTTGGGATACCCATGACCTCCCTGGTGGCCCTCCTGTCGGTGGTGTCCCTGGCCCTGTCGCTCTCGGTTCAGAACATACTGGAGAACCTGTTCTCCGGCATGACAATACTGAGTACAAAGCCCTTCACCGTGGGCAACTATGTGGAGATGGGCGCCACGGCCGGCACTGTCTCCTCTGTGGGCCTCTTCTATACGGTGCTCACCACGCCGGATGGCAAAGCTATACACGTACCCAACAGGACCGTCACCGGCTCCACCCTCACAAATTTCTCCGCCAATACCAGGCGGCGGATCGACGTGACCGTGTCCGCCTCCTATGACGACTCCACCGATAAGGTTAAGGCGGCCCTTCAGGACGCCCTTGGCGCAACGGAAGGCATACTCCAGGATCCTGAGCCTATGGTCGGTGTTTCCGACTACGGCGACAGCGCCATAAAGTATTCCATCTGGGCCTGGTGCGACACCGGTGTATTTATTAAGACAAAGTTCTCCCTTATGGAGAACATACGGGACGCCTTTGAAAGGCACGGCGTCACCATGACATATAACCACTTAAACGTGCACCTCACAGGCGGAGAGTCCGAGAAGTGACGACGGACACAATAATAGATAAGATACTGGAGAAGAGGATATGGACTTTCTGAATGTTATCCTGGACGGCCTTGCAGAGTGGGCCATACTTTTCATAGAGCTCGTGGGCGTGCTGATGATAATCGCCGCCGTTATACTTGGGCTTATCGCCCTTTTCCGCCGGGACCCTCTTGCAAGGCTGAAGCTGGACAGAGGCCTTGCCACGGGCCTGGCTTTCCTGATGGGCGGCGAGATACTCCGCACCATACTGGTACGGGACCTGCAGGGCATCCTGGTAGTCGGGGCCCTGGTGCTCCTCAGGGGAGCCCTGGCCCTGCTCATCCACTGGGAGATAAGGTCCGAGGAGCAGGAGGAGCGCCGGGAAAAGTGAGATATTTGCGCATATAATCATAACCACCGGCCGTGCCGGTGGTTTTCTTTTACAACTAAAGAGCCTGCTGCGGAAAAGGCAATCCGCGGCAGGCTCGCTTTTCGATTCACAATAGTAAAATATTATCTCCACTATATCTTCTCACCGCACATTGGGCAATACTCAATGAAGAAGCCTTGAATTGGGATGCCGGCATGACAAAACGGACATCTAAGCTTGATGCATCCAAAAACAATACCGCCGAATGATATGCCGCCCCCAATCACGCAGGCAATTATGAGATCAACACCTATAATTGCCAAAATTGCGACTACAAAAACTCCCAACATAATAATGCCTTGTGTTATCAGGCGTTTAATAAACATCATTTCAATATCCCGCCTCACTGGGTGTTCTAGGCAAATTAAATGTTATAGTTTTACTGTAATGATTTTAAAGTATCATTATCGTACCCCACTTGGTAAAATCTACATCATTGTTATGTAAATTTATTTGTGTCTCTCGGTTTTTTACTGTTTTACCGCACAGCTGATTTTCCAGTATCTGCGGCCTCGCCGTCGTTGCACCGGTGGGGTTCCGTCACCTGCGGCCAGCGTAGGCGTATTGCGAGGCGGCGCCTCTCAACGCCCAAATGTGGGGGAATCCCCCCACACCCCCCTCCACCCCATTTCTTTGCCTTGCGCAAAGAAACCGGGTGGAGCCTGAAAGAAACGCTTTGGGTGCGGTGGTGGTTGTAACATTATACGTATTCAATTAGTATAGGTAAGGCCTAAAGGCGGGCAATAATCGCATTGCCTGGCGCTCCCACAACGCCAAGGCGCTTACCCTGGCGGTGGCAGTTACATTGGTAGCCCCACCGATTAGCACCTATTAAGTGCGCCCATTCGAGATACCCATGTAAAGGTATCCACCAGACGAAGTGCCAGTACGGCTTAGACGCAACAGGCAATACAACTACTGCCCGGAGAACGGTTTTATACCGGCACACATTCAATACGCAGAAAGCTCACAGCTACCACCGCACCCAAAGGGGGTGCAGGGGTACGCCCCTGCCTCTTTTTCTTTCCACCGGCCGCGGCGACTTTCTTTTTGGCGACAAAAAGAAAGTGGGGGCGGAACCGGGACCAGGGGAGCATCGCTCCCCGCCGGTCCCACGCTGGCCGCAGCCAGCGGAACCCCCATCACCCGCAGGTGAGGTAGCCCCCGGTGCCACGACGACGTGGGATTTACCGCTCGCCTGCGTTTACCCGACTGATGAACTCCGGCACGCACTCCAGGGACGGCAGTATCGCCGCGGCGAGGCGCCGTTCCTCATCCCCCGGCGGCACCAGGTCCGGTATCATTACTACCGTCATCCCCGCCGACGTGCTTGACCGTATCCCCGCCGGGGAGTCCTCAAGGGCCAGACACTCCTCTGGCTGAAGCCCCAGGAGTGAACAGGCCTTCAGGAAAATATCCGGCTCGGGCTTGCCCCTTGTCACCATCGTCCCGTCCACCGTGGCATCGAAATATCCCGCGGCGCCGCAGCTATTAAGGTTCCGGTCCAGCTTCGACCTGTCGGAGGAGGTGGCCACCGCCGCGGATATCCCACTCTCCCTCAAATACCGGAGCAGCTGAAAAAGTCCCGGCTTTACCGGCACCCCGTGCTCCGCAACGTATTCCTGCTCCAGCTCCAGCCTCAGCTGCCTGACCTTGAAATATTCAAACTGGCTGCCCATGGCCGCCTCAAAAACCTTCCTGGTGTTTATCGCATCAAGCCCGATGGCCTTGGGCGGCAGGTCCGCCGGCATATCGTATCCCAGGCGCTCCGCCGCCTCACGCCAGAACCTTGCGCTGAGGGTCTCCGTGTCGAACATGAGCCCATCCATGTCGAAAACAACGCCTTTTATCATT
>CALXAF010000070.1 GCA_944386185.1 uncultured Oscillospiraceae bacterium | reverse complement strand
ACATTGGTGTACAGCTTTCGAGATATCTTTCCGGTTTTAGTTGTGATATAATGGTATACGATGTGTATAGAAACCAGGAATTAGCTGACAGCGTTGGCGCAAGATACGCTGAATTGGATGAGATATTTAGAACATGCGATGCTATTAGCATACATCTGCCGTACAACAGCGATACTCATCATCTTGTCAACAACCAACGTATTAATATGATGAAGCCTGATGCTGTTATCGTCTGTACTGCACGCGGAAATATAGTGGATGAGGATGCCCTCTATGACGCATTAAGGACTCACCGTATTGGTGGTGCAGCTCTTGACGTTTATGCGAGGGAGCCATATCCGGCAAACGGAAAACTTATGGAGTTGGATAATATTATTCTTACACCACATATCTCAAGCCAAACGTATGAATCTCTTTGGAATATTTATAAGAAAGCTATAGACATTGCTGACGATTTCTTTGCTGGCCGCACAATAGGTAAGGCGGACCTGCTGAATCCGGACTATAAGGATTATATTAATTAATTTTTGCCAGACATTTATGGCATGGGGGGTGTGTCTTATAAAGTACTATCTTGGATTGGATAATGGCGGGACAACCACAAAGGCCGGTCTCTATGATGAGAATGGTAAGGAAATAGGGACTGCCAGTGTATCTACTGATACAATTATCCCGGTAGAGGGATATGCGGAACGGGATCTGGAACTGATGTGGCAGGCGAACTGCCGTGTGATACACAGAGTGATTGACAAGACCGGCGTATCGCCAAAAGATATAGCGGGAGTTGGTGTCTGTGGACATGGTAAGGGACTATACCTTTGGGGGAAGGATGACAAACCCCTATATAACGGAATCATGTCTACAGACAACAGGGCATATAAGTATGTGAACAACTGGAAGGCCAATGGCACAGAAAAGCGTGCTTTTGAATTTTCATGCCAGCATATTATGGCATGCCAGCCTGTAGCTCTTTTAGCCTGGATGAAAGACAATGATCCTGAGACATACGGGAATATCAAATGGGTCTTCGAGTGCAAAGACTATGTAAGATTCCGCCTTACGGGCGTCGCGTGCGGTGAGATAAGTGACTATTCTGGTACCGGTCTTGTGAATTTACATACACGTTCTTACGACAGGAAACTATTGGATCTGTTTGGAATACCAGAGGTATATGACGCGCTGCCGCCGCTTTGCCACTCCGATGAGATCTGTGGATTTATAACGGACGAAGTTGCGCTTAAGACCGGTCTTGCTCCGGAGACACCAGTGATAGGCGGCATGTTCGACATAAACGCCTGCGCAGTGGCGGCAAATGTACTTGATACCGAGCATATCTGCATGGTGGCGGGGACCTGGTCCATAAATGAGTATCTGCGTCGTGAGCCAGTCTTGGATGGCAGAGTGCTTATGAATTCTCTATTTTGTATGCCTGAATACTATCTTATTGAGGAGTCGAGTCCCACATCAGCTGGCAACAATGAATGGTTTATACAGCAACTGCTGCCAGAGGTGATATGTGCTGAAAAGGAGGCTGGACGTAACCCATATTCGCTTTTTGACGGATGGGTGGAAGATATCCCGCCAGAGGAGTTTGTACCCGTATTCCTCCCATTCCTTATGGGGAGCAACGTACATCCGAACGCTAAGTCAGCCTTCATCGGCTTGGGAGCTCAACATACTAGAAGACACATGTTAAGAAGTGTATACGAGGGAATCGCTTTTAGCCATCGTTATCACTTTGAAAAGCTGATGGCCACAAGAGATAATACGCCAAAAGGGATACGCCTTGTGGGAGGTGCAGCTAATTCACGCGTTTGGACCCAGATGTTCGCAGATATAATGAAGCTGCCAGTTGAGACTTTGCACATACGTGAGTCAGGGGCTCTGGGATGTGCTGTGGCTGCTGCTGTAGCTACTGGCAAATACAAAACACTACAAGAGGCAGCAGACTCCATGTGCGCCCTTCAGCCTGCTGTAGAGCCTGAGATGGATAAGGCGAAAATATACGATGAAAAGTATTCGCTCTATGTAAAGGCGATAAAATATTTGGATCCGCTTTGGAGCGATGTACAAAATTTTATAGAGAAATGCAGATAATTCAAGTCTTACTCTTCTAATATAAAAAGAGGGCACCGTCGGAATTCCGACGGTGCCCTCTTTTTATATTAGTTTATGATACTCTTTCTGTAGAACCTCGCTCGACTATATTAGATTTTATCATCATCTTATGAGAGAGCTTTTTTCCTTGGAGGACTCCTAAAAGGGTCTTGGCACATAGAGTGCTCATTTCTTCTAGTTTATTATCAAGGGAGGTGAGCTGCGGGTAACAGATTTGAGCGGAAATAGAGTTGTTTATTCCTATTATAGAGATATCTTCAGGCACTCGAAGCCCAAGATCTCTTATGCCGGATAAACCACCAGCAGCAAGAAGATCGGTGGCATAGATAATGGAATCAATGTCAGGATTATTGCGTATAAGGGATTTAGTTATCACCTGGCTCTCGTCAAAAGACTCATGTTTATTTACACGGCTTACTACTGGCAGCCAGCCGGGGCAGTATTTGGCGATGCCCTCAAGATATCCAAGCTCTTTAGACCTGTTACTGGTAGTGTCATCCTCGTTTATAAACGCAATACGTCCATGCCCCGTTGAGTTTAAAAGCCTGACGCAATCCTCAACACCATTCTTTTCATCGGTGATCACACTGTAAACATTTGGCATGTCCAGATATCCGTTCGATATGATAACTGGTATATTGGAGAGATAATTGGCTATACAGCTCGCGATATCATCATCTTGAAAAACCGAACCAATCATAGCTACTGCCGATACACGCCGGTTTGACAAAGATTCAATACATCTGCGCTTTGACATCTTATCGCTGCCGGTGTTCAGAATCAGAGATGAATAACCAAACTTTCTAAAATATTGTTCAATCACATAAGCTCCGCCAGTGTGATGCGTTGTACGCAGATCTGTTACAAGTATACCTATCATTTTTGAGTCCCCATTGGAGAGCCCCTGGGCAGAGGCGTTGGGCTGATAGTGGTATTTAGCTAACAGAAGCTTTATTTTTTCACGGGTCTCGTCTTTTATACCAGGTCTATTATTAATTACTCTGGAAACTGTACTGGCGGAAACTCCAGCTTCCTTCGCGATATCATAAATAGTCAAGGTAACACCCCATAACTACGTATGTTATTGAAGAATTGTACAAAAATATACACAATAATTTTACCACTAAACTTACGTATGTACAAGTGAAAATACATAGAATAAAAGAATATACTGGAAAACTAGAATAGGCATGTCACCTTTAATATAATATTTTGTATTTTACCGTGTCTATTAAACCAGCGTCAGTTATGCGCAACTTAGGTAATACAGGAAGAGCCATAAAGCTTAGAGTAGTAAATGGATCTATGCCATCAGCTATACCTGCAAGACGTGCAGTTTTAAGCATGTTATCAAGCTTTGATATAAAATTATCAGCTGGCAGAGAACTCATCAGGCCAGCTATCTCTAGGGGGAGCAGGCCGAGAATATGGCCGTCCTCAACAATAACATATCCTCCATTACAGTTTGCCAAAGCCTCAGCGGCCATGATCATATCATCATCATTGTCCCCGACGATTATCAGGTTATGTGAGTCGTGGGCGACAGTGGTAGCTACTGCGCCGTGATGCAGCCCGTACCCCGATATGAGGCCGATGCCAATATTGCCGGTGGCAAAGTGCCGTTCTACAACCGCTATCTTTCTGATAGAGCCGGAACTGATCGCGGACGGGACTTCGTTTGCGGGAATATCTATTCGGTCTGTTATTATCTGCCCAGGAATTATTTTGATAGCAGGATAGCTCAAACGCTGTGGAAGAGCGAGGCTGGCCTCGGATATCTCAGGCAAATGCACACTGTGCATCACTCTTTCACTTGTAGCGGCCTGTTTAGAAAAACAGTTTACAAGAATTTTGCCATTTTCTACAACTTTAAGACCATCCTTGTAGACACTGTGTATCGAAAGAGAGTCGAGGTCATTAAGTATGACTATATCTGCTCTGTAACCTACAGAGATCGCACCTAAGCCGGCAAGAGAATAGATTTCAGCGGCATTAATTGTTGCCATCTGTATAGCCTCCAAAATGTCGAGCCCAAGCGCCCTAGAAAGCTTCACATTATGTAAAATAGTACCTTCGCGTCTAATATCGGATAGGTGTTTATCATCTGTACAGAAAGCCATTCGCCTGGTCTGTATACCGGATTGTACAACGCCAGAAATTATGTCGGTAAGATTTTTCGAGGCACTACCCTCGCGCACCAGTACGGCTATCCCAGAATTAAGCTTTTCTCTTGCCTCCTCAAAAGTTACGCTCTCGTGATCTGTTGTTATCCCAGCAGCCACGTACCCTTGAAGGGCCTGGCCTGTAAGAGATGGGGCGTGTCCGTCAACTACATGCCCTGAAAAAGCTTTGAGCTTTTGGATCACATCATGAGAACAGGAGAGGACTCCATTATAGTCCATCATTTCACCAAGCCCAAGTATCATGTCACTGCCTATGTAACCCGAAAGATCATTCGCGCTGAGGACAGCGCCGGAGTGCTCAAGAGATGTGGATGGCACACAGGATGGAAGCTGAATAAAATAATTGATTGGAAGTCTTTTTGTTGATTCCAACATAAAATTGATACCATCTTTTCCAGCCACATTTGCTATCTCGTGGGGGTCAGTAATAAGAGTTGTCACGCCGTGGAGCAGCTCCTCACGGCAGTATTCCTGTGGAGTTACCATAGAACTCTCAACATGGCAGTGGGCGTTTATCAATCCGGGCACGGCTGTTTTTCCAGACATATCTACTTCCGATTTACCAGAGTATTTTCCTACTCCGACTATGATGCCGCTATCAATAGCAATATCTGCAGATACAATATCACCAGTAAATACGTTTACGATATTGAGGTTTTTTAAAACCAATTCAGCTTCTATTTCACCGGAAGCAAGGCGTATACGGCGCTCGATCTCCAATAAAACACCTCCCAAAAGTATTATTATGATTCTGACCTATCAAGGGCGATTTGTCAACGGGAAACTAGGAGATATAAAAAGCCGTCCCAGAGCTTAGCTCTGGGACGGAAATGAACACAATTATTTATTCAGGTTAGCTTCAAGCTCGCTCAGGCAATCCTTAAGCTCCTTTGGAACCTTGTCACCAAATTTGCTATAGAACTCCTTGATGCCGTCAACTTCCTGCTTCCACAGGCCATTATCAACAGTGAGAAGATCCTTGATAGTATCGAGAGTAACCTCGCCCTCAAGCCCTTCAATATTGATATCCTCAGGCTTTGGCATATAGCCGATCGGGGAGTCAACAGCGTCGATCTCATCGAAGCAGCGCTTCATGATCCACTCGAGCACACGCATATTGTCACCGAATCCCGGCCAGATGAAGTGTCCCTCATCGTCAAGACGGAACCAGTTCACGTTGAAGATCTTAGGCGGATTGGCAACCTTCTTGCCCATATCAATCCAGTGCTGCCAATAGTCAGCCATATGATAGCCGCAGAATGGGAGCATAGCCATTGGGTCACGACGTACAACGCCCACAGCACCAGTGGCAGCGGCGGTAGTCTCAGAGGCCATGATTGAGCCTACGAAAACACCGTGATCCCAGTTCCTGGACTGGTATACCAGAGGAGCGGTCTTAGCACGGCGGCCGCCAAACACGATAGCGGAGATAGGCACACCCTGAGGATTATCAAATTCCTTGGACAGGCAGGGGCAGTTCCTGGCGGGAGCGGTAAAGCGGGAATTGGGATGAGCACCCTTAGAACCATCAGAAGGATCCCAAGGCTCGCCCTTCCAGTTGAGAGCGCCTGTGGGAGGATTCTTGTCCATACCTTCCCACCAAACGGTTCCATCAGGCTTAAGAACAACGTTGGTAAAGATGGAGTTCTTCATTGTGGAGAGAAGCGCGTTGGGATTGGACTTCATGCTGGTACCCGGAGCAACTCCGAAGAAGCCGTTCTCAGGGTTAACAGCCCAAAGCCTGCCATCGGGACCTGGACGCAGCCACGCGATATCATCACCGACACACCATACTTTATAGCCCTTCTTGGCATAGATCTCAGGAGGAATAAGCATTGCCAGGTTGGTCTTTCCGCAGGCAGAGGGGAAAGCGGCGGCCAGATAGCGGGTCTCACCATCAGGATTCTCAATGCCGAGGATGAGCATATGCTCGGCCATCCAGCCCTCGTCACGGCCAAGGCAGGAAGCCATACGCAGAGCAAAGCACTTTTTGCCGAGCAGAACGTTTCCACCATAACCGGAGTTGACAGACATAATCGTGTTGTCCTGGGGGAAATGTACAATATAACGCTTCTCGGCGTCAAGCTCTGCCTTTGAGTGAAGGCCCTTTATGAAATCACCATTATCGCCGATAGCATCGTATACGTCAGTACCAACGCGTGTCATAATGGCCATGCTGACAACGACATAAATAGAATCAGTAAGCTCAATGCCGTACTTGGCAAATGGTGAGCCAACGATACTCATTGAATATGGAATGACATACATGGTGCGGCCCTTCATGCTGCCGTCAAAAATCTCGTACAGCTTGGCGTACATCTCGTCAGGGGCCATCCAGTTGTTGGTGGGGCCGGCATCCTCTTCCTTCTCACAGCAGATGAAAGTACGATCCTCAACACGAGCAACGTCGTTGAGAGCGCTGCGGTGATAGACGCAGCCGGGGAGAATCTCCTGGTTGAGCTTTACAAGCTCACCAGTTTTGTAGGCCTGCTGCCTGAGTTCCTCAAGCTGCTCTTCAGAACCATCGATCCAGACGATGTTGTCTGGCTTGGTCTTCGCGGCCATCTCATAGATCCAGCTGAGGATCTTTGGATTGTTTGTGTACATTATTGATTGTCCTCCTTCTTGTTAGTAAATTAACAAGGCGCTTTACTACACATTGTACTCAATCATGAGCGATTTTGCAATAGCTGTTTTGAAATTTTTAGACAAGTAAAGTTTTAATTTTTTGTAAAGTATTCCTGAATGACAGGAAATTGCTGCGTTAAGTTTATCCAAAAACGCAAGTTGAAAAAAATAATTATGCAAAATCGCTATATTTATGTGACAGACTTTTCGAATACCTTAGTCAATTTCGCAAACTCATTGATGCCGAGTGACTCACCTCTGACATTTGGGGCAAAACCGGCTTCAATTATGATTGATCCTATTTGTTCCTTTGATAAGTAACTGGAAAATGCAGAAGACAGGGCGTTCTGAAGGGTTTTACGCCGTAAATTAAAGGCGCCCCTCACTATCCTGAAGAATAGTTCTTGGTTACAGTCGGCGGCGGGTGCTTCCATAAGAGTTAATGATATTACAGAACTTGTGACCTTGGGCCTTGGTTCAAAACAGCTTGGAGGAACATCAAAAAGCATACTTGGCTTAGTATAAAATTGCATGTAGACAGACAGAGTCCCGTAATCCGGCGTACCAGGCAAAGCGCAGATCCGCTTTGCGACCTCCCGTTGTACCATCACGGTGATCTGATTAAAGAGTTTTGATTCCACCAGTTTTATTAGAACGGGCGAGGTTATATTATAAGGCAGATTGGCACAGACAATCGGATTCAGCCCTACAAAATGATTTTCGACAATTTCATTGAGATCCAATTTCAAAATATCGCCGTTAATGATATCAAGATTTGAATTCCCATTCATGGTTTCATTCAGAATGGGCAGAAGCCTCTTGTCAAGCTCCACGGAGACAACCTTTCCAGCGGCAAGCACAAGGTGCTGAGTGAGACTGCCTATACCGGGGCCGATCTCAAGTACGCCATCCGATTTACAGATACCGGACATCTGGACGATACGTTTGGGGATACTGCTGTCTACGAGGAAATTTTGGCCCATGGCTTTTGAAAAATTAAAGTCGTGCTTAATTAAAAGAGCGCGAATATCACTCAAACTGCAAAGGTCCATAATTACCTCCGACGCGAAAAACGAATCCTGAATAGTAATAATGAAGACATTATAACATGGCAAACTTAAAAGGACAACTTAATAGCTTATAGAGATACGCGGATATCTATCTTATGTTTTATCCAAAACAAGAAATAAAAAATAAGAAAAAGATTTTTTCTCTTGAAATATATAGAGAATTGTGATAATATCATTAAGCACTAAATTAAAGATAAATTTCCGGGTGTGGCGAAGTTTGGTATCGCGCTTGAATGGGGTTCAAGAGGCCGCTGGTTCGAATCCAGTCACTCGGACCAAAAAAGTTCTGTATTTCGCCTGTTTATAGCAAAATACAGAACTTTTTATTTATGTCATATTTCCGGTTTATCCCAATTTGTGCGCCAAAATACATGGCTATTACAAATCTATTACTAATGGGTTTTAAGCGAGTTTATCTGTAATTTTGCGAAGGTCATCGAATGACACGTCCTGGTAATAACGGAGCATTTCATTAGAGGTATGTCCGATGAGTTCCAGTTTATCTTTATCGGCGCCATCGACACGTTTCATCATGGTAGCGAAAGTGCGGCGACAGGAGTGCGGGGTGTAGGTATGGACCTGGGTGCCGTTTACTTCGTAGGTAGGGTTATCGAGTCCGCAGGTATCGAGGACGGCGTAGAACTTAGCTCTATACTCTTTGATACTAAGGGGCTTGCCGTTTTCCTTACAGAACACGGGGCCGGAAATTTTATCGTTCGTCAGGCGGTCAACGATAGGCTGGATGGCAGGGGGGACGGTGACTATGCGGTCTTTACCTGCATCGGTTTTAGAGCCGCCTGTAAAGGCTCTTTCTTTCCGGTTATAAAGGCTTGCATCGAGGGAGATAAACTCGGAAGGCCGGAAGCCCAGGTAGCACTGGCAGAGGACGTAATCGGCGTAAGGTACTTTATCCATATTTTCACGGATGACTTTGACATAATCATCTGGGAGGGCAACTTTAGAGCCATGTTCGCCAGAGAGGATCAGGTAAGGCGCCAAGTTAAGTTCCGTAAGATGGCGCGGGATAGCGAACTTATATAGCAGGTTACAAAGGGCCTTCATGTTTTCCTTAGTACGCCGGCCACGCGGGCAATCATCCACACATTCCTGGAGATCGTCGATGGTTATATCATCCAAAGTCATTAGCCAAACTGGCGCGAAATATTTAATAGCTGAAGTATAGCAGTACATGGTTTTCTTATCAACGCGGTGGGTAGGCTGCCAAGTGTCGAAAAGCTTTTTAAACGTAATACTTATAGAGCGT
>CALXAF010000069.1 GCA_944386185.1 uncultured Oscillospiraceae bacterium | reverse complement strand
CCTATGTACCATCGATGCAGATGATTGACGTGAGGAAAGATGAGCTCACGCAGCCTGTGGACAAGCATATATTTGTGTTTGAGAGGAGCAGTCAATTTGAAATCCTAGAGAGAGTCCCAAATTCTTTTATGTGGGTCTCTCCAGTATCGCCGGAGCTTTGCTCGAAGTATGGGCTTGTACAGAAAACGTGCAAGGAGAATACGAAAAGATATAAGGACGTGCTTATCTATAGAGAGGACTATAGGCTGTCCGAATTGGACAACAGATTTTTAGAGGAGGTCAGCAGCTCAGCAGGTAAGTATATTTTGGGGCTTGAGAGATTATAGACAACAAGACCGCACAATATATTGCAAATTCTCTATAATAAAACATCGGTTCGTCAAAATATACTGATGGCGCATAGTATTCAGTATGTTTTTATTGATAATAACATATCGATAAAAACAAACTGATATGCGTATTAAACATTGTTCAAAAGACGAGATTTTTGTTAAAATTTTATCAAACAGAAGGGACAGAGCCAAAAGCCTGGACCAAAGATAAATTTTTTAATGGAGGTCAAAACTTATGAGCAGGTTCACATTGCCAAGAGACATTTACCATGGAAAGGGTTCGCTTGAAGCCCTTAAGAACCTTGAAGGTAAGAGAGCCATGATCTGTGTTGGCGGAGGCTCTATGAAGAGAGGCGGCTTCCTGGATAGGGCCATCGGATATCTTAAAGAGGCCGGAATGGAAGTGGAACTGATTGAGGGAATTGAGTCAGACCCTTCAGTGACGACTGTTATGAAGGGTGCTGAGGCCATGAGCAAGTTCCAGCCGGACTGGATCGTAGCCATGGGCGGCGGTTCGCCTATTGACGCCGCAAAGGCCATGTGGATCAAGTATGAGTATCCTGAGACCACATTTGAGGATATGTGCAAGGTGTTCGGCCTGCCGAAGCTGCGTACTAAGGCGCGTTTCTGCGCGATCCCTTCAACCTCCGGTACAGCTACTGAGGTTACAGCTTTCTCCATCATTACAGACTATGACAAGGGCGTAAAGTACCCGATAGCTGACTTTGAGATAACTCCTGATGTAGCCATAGTTGATCCTGACCTGACCGCTACCATGCCAATAAAGCTCGTTGCCCACACCGGTATGGACGCCATGACCCACGCTATTGAGGCTTATGTGTCCACTGCCAACTGCGAGTACACAGATCCTCTGGCTCTCCACGCCATTGAGATGATCAAGGCAAATCTCGTCAAGTCATACAATGGTGATATGGATGCCCGTGCCGCTATGCACGACGCTCAGTGCCTGGCTGGAATGGCTTTCTCCAACGCGCTTCTCGGCATAGTCCACTCTATGGCTCACAAGACTGGCGCCGCTTTCTCTCATGGTAACCAGGGACACATCATCCATGGTGCTGCTAATGCAATGTATCTGCCAAAGGTAATAAAGTACAACGCTAAGGATCCAACCGCCCTCAAGCGTTATGCGAAGATCGCCGACTTTATAGATCTTGGCGGCACCAGCGACGAGGACAAGACTGATAGACTTATCGCCATGCTCCGTCAGATGAATGACGACCTGAAGATACCACACTGCATCAAGAATTACGGCGAGGGCGGAGCTATAGTCGAGGACGGCAACTCCGTAGCCCCTGAGGATGAGTTCCTTGCCAAGCTTCCGCAGATTGCGACTCTGGCCATCGGCGACGCCTGCACAGGCTCCAATCCGCGTCAGCCCAGTCAGGAGGAGATGGAGCGGCTTCTCAAGTGCTGCTACTATGATACAGAAGTTGATTTCTGATTCGTCAGCGGAGATAAAACTGCTTAGTTAGATATAATTGAATAATGCCGGTCTATGACCGGCATTATTTTTAATAAATTTCGATAGAAAAATATTTATAATGATATATCGATAAATGTATATCGATATTCTTTATAAGCATTTCTACTGAACAGAAACTTGTTTTATAATGCTATTGTAATCGGAAGTGATAAGAAGGCTGCAGCCAGCGTGTGCCGGCTGACAGGATGGGAGGTCTGCTTGTGAGCGTTTCAATTAGTGTAATGAGGCGGCTTCCGGCATACCTGCATTACCTGAAGCAATTGCCGCCGGATGTAGAAAATATTTCGGCAACAGCCATCGCTGCCCAGTTAGATCTGGGAGACGTGCTGGTGCGGAAAGATTTGAACAGCATAAGCGGCGCTGGCAAACCAAGGACAGGATATAGCGTCAGAGGCCTTATCGATGACCTGGAAAACTTTCTCGGTTACAGAAAGAAAAACCAGGCGGTCATCGTTGGAGCGGGAAAACTCGGCTGCGCGATGCTGGATCACAGTGGGTTTGAGGAATATGGACTGCACATTTTGGCGGCTTTTGACTCAGATCCTAAAAAAATAGGTATCACAGATACGGGAAAGTATATTTATCCGCTCAGCGACTTCAAGGAATTTTGCAGTCAGGCAGATATAAAGATCGGTGTGATAACCACTCCTGCCTCTGCGGCTCAGGAGATATGTGACCTTATGTGCGGCAGTGGGATAAGAGCGATATGGAACTTTGCTCCGACCCATCTAACAGCCGGTAAGGATATACTCATACAAAACGAAAACATGGCGGCGTCTCTGGCGCTTCTTTCCGCGCATCTTTCAGAGATGGACTGCTGAAGAAAATAAGGAGTGAGTGCAAATGGATAAGAAAAAGACCAGGGAAGTAATCGACAGCGTTGAAAAGCTGGAGAAGGCCCTAGCCAATGTGCGCAGTGCACAGGAGAAGTTCGCAACTTACACCCAGGAGCAGGTGGACAAAATATTTTTTGCTGCCGCCATGGCCGCGAACAAAATGCGCATACCTCTGGCTAAGATGGCTGTTGAAGAGACGGGAATGGGTGTAGTTGAGGATAAGGTAATAAAGAACCACTATGCCTCAGAATACATCTATAACGCCTATAGGGATACAAAGACCTGCGGAGTTATAGAGGAGGACAAGGCATATGGCATCAAGCGGATAGCGGAGCCTATCGGAGTCATTGCCGCGGTTATCCCCACCACAAACCCCACATCAACTGCGATCTTTAAGACTCTCCTTGCGCTGAAGACGCGAAATGGTATTGTCATCAGTCCGCACCCGAGGGCCAAGAAGTGCACGAATGAGGCTGCGAAGGTGGTCCTTGACGCGGCGGTAGCGGCCGGTGCTCCTGAGGGGATCATTGACTGGATAGACATCCCGTCCCTTGATATGACGAACCTGCTGATGAAAGAGGCAGACATCATTCTGGCGACCGGCGGCCCCGGTATGGTGAGATCCGCATATTCCAGCGGAAAGCCGGCAGTGGGCGTGGGCGCTGGAAACACACCGGCGATTATAGATGACACAGCGGATATTGTACTGGCTGTAAACTCCATCATCCACTCTAAGACATTTGACAACGGCATGATCTGCGCTTCAGAGCAGTCAGTTATAGTCCTTGACAAGGTCTATAAGGCTGTCAAGAAGGAGTTTGCAGACAGAGGCTGTTATTTCCTCTCACCGGAGGAGACTGAAAAGGTCCGTAAGACCATAATCATAAATGGCTCTGTAAATGCAAAAATAGTGGGCCAGAAGGCACACAAGATAGCCTCCATGGCAGGCGTGAGTGTACCTGAGGATACAAAGATCCTTATAGGCGAAGTTGAGTCAGTGGACATCTCCGAGGAGTTCGCCCATGAGAAACTCTCACCGGTGCTGGCCATGTACAAGGCAAAGGATATTGAGGACGCGTTCTCAAAGGCCGAGCGCCTTATTGCGGACGGCGGTTATGGCCACACTTCCTCCATCTATCTTAATGTTGAGACAGAACAGGCAAAGCTTGCTGAGTTTTCTGAACGGATGAAGACATGCCGCATACTGGTGAATACACCATCTTCACAGGGCGGCATCGGAGATCTATACAACTTCAAGCTCAGGCCCTCACTCACCCTCGGATGCGGTTCCTGGGGCGGAAACTCCGTGTCTGAGAACGTAGGCGTAAAGCACCTTCTCAACGTAAAGACAGTAGCTGAAAGGAGAGAGAACATGCTCTGGTTCCGCGCACCTGAAAAGGTCTATTTCAAGAAGGGCAGCCTGCCCGTTGCCCTTAACGAGTTGGGCAATGTCATGCACAAGAAAAAGGCCTTTGTGGTTACCGACAGTTTCCTCTTCCAGAATGGCTACACAAAGCCGATAACTGATAAGCTGGACGAGCTCGGCATAAGCTACACTACATTCTCTAACGTTGCTCCTGATCCTACTCTCGCCTGTGCGAAAGAGGGTGCCGCCAGCATGGCCGCTTTCCAGCCTGATGTGATCATCGCTGTAGGCGGTGGTTCCGCTATGGATGCCGCCAAGATCATGTGGGTACTCTATGAGCACCCGGAGGTGGACTTCCTCGATATGGCTATGCGCTTTATGGATATCAGGAAGAGAGTCTATACCTTCCCCAAGATGGGTGAGAAGGCATACTTTATAGCAATCCCAACCTCTGCCGGTACAGGTTCTGAAGTTACCCCGTTCGCTGTTATCACCGATGAGAGAACTGGCGTTAAGTATCCGCTTGCTGACTATGAGCTCCTTCCGAATATGGCTATCATCGACGCGGATATGCATATGACTGCGCCTAAGGGACTCACCGCCGCCTCTGGTATCGACGCCGTGACCCACGCACTCGAAGCTTATGCCTCCATGATGGCCACCGACTTCACTGACGGAATCGCCCTCAGGGCTCTGAAGATGATTTTCGAGTACCTGCCTCGCGCCTATGACAATGGACCTCATGATCCTGTGGCGCGTGAGAAGATGGCTAACGCAGCCACTATGGCCGGCATGGCGTTTGCCAATGCTTTCCTTGGCGTGTGCCACTCGATGGCCCACAAGCTCGGTGCTTTCCACCATATAGCCCACGGTGTGGCCAACGCCCTTATGATAGATGAGGTGCTTCGCTTTAACTCCGCTGAGGTACCGCCCAAGATGGGAACATTCCCGCAGTATGACCACCCGCACACTCTTGCACGTTATGCTGAGGTTGCCGATTATCTGGGTATCAAGGGTAAGAATGATACAGAGAAGCTTGAGAATCTTATTAAGGCTATTGACGAACTCAAGGAGAAAGTCGGCATAAAGAAGACTATTCGTGATTATGTACCTGACGAGAAGGCTTTCCTCTCAACTCTTGACGAGATGGTGGAGCAGGCATTCGATGATCAGTGCACCGGAGCAAATCCACGTTACCCGCTGATGAGCGAGATCAAGCAGATGTATCTCAATGCATACTACGGCACCCACGAAAAAGTGTAAGGAGGTTGGAAAAATGGATTTTAGTAGAGTTATAGCTGTCCGCACTAATAAGACGGTCTATCGCGATGGTGACAAGGCTATAAAGGTATTCGACAAGGGATATTCAAAAGCCGACATACTAAACGAGGCTCTGAACCAGGCCCGCATCGAAGAGACAGGACTTGACATTCCAAAGATACTTGAAGTCACAACAGTTGAAGGCCAGTGGGCCATAGTTACAGAGTATATCACCGGTAAGACCATGGAGCGCCTCATGCAGGAGAACCCTGATAAGAAGGATGAGTATCTCGATATGTTCGTGGATCTTCAGATCAAAGTCCACAGCATGAAAGCGCCCCTCCTCAACCGCCTTAGAGACAAGATGAACAGGAAGATATCCCAGGCTGATCTTGACGCGACGACCCGTTATGACCTTCACACAAGGCTTGAGGCTATGCCGCAGCACTACAAAGTGTGCCATGGCGATTTCAACCCATCCAACATAATCATAAGGGAGGACGGCACGCCGTTCATTCTGGACTGGTCCCATGCGACACAGGGCAACGCTTCCGCTGATGTGGCCAGGACGTACCTTCTCTTCTGCCTCAAGGGGGATCAGGAGACAGGAGAGAAATATCTGAACCTATTCTGCAGGAAGAGTGATACCGCGAAACAGTATGTACAGAAATGGATGCCCATTGTGGCAGCATCACAGTCAGTGAAGTCAAAGCCAGAGGAGAGGGAATTCCTCCTTTCTTGGGTAAATGTTGTTGACTACGATTAATGGAGGAAGTAAAATGAAGATAGTTGTTTGTATAGGGAGTTCCTGTCATCTGAAGGGTTCCAAAGATGTTGTTGAGCGTCTCCACGCTCTGGTGCAGGAGAATGGACTGCAGGATAAGGTGGACTTGGGCGGAACATTCTGTATGGGTAAGTGCCAGCAGGGCGTTTGCGTCACTTGCGATGGAGAATTCTTCTCTGTATCACCAGATACTGTTGATGAGTTCTTCCAAAAGAATGTACTTTCGAGGATAGCTTAATGATAGTACAGGTGTGTGTCGGAAGTTCCTGCCATATAAAGGGCTCTGCTGACATTGTGGAGCTTATGCGGCAGGCGATAGAGAAAAACCACCTGGAAAATGAGATCACACTGGCCGGTAGCTTTTGCACTGGCCAGTGCAATCGCATTGGTGTGACCATAACTGTGGACGATCAGGTATTCCCGGGTATCACCAGGGATACATTCCCAAGTTTTTTTGAAGAAAACGTGATGAAAAAACTTAAGGAAGAGGGGAGCATATAGGATGGCCGATGTTCTTACGCTGAAGAAATCCAACTGCAAGAACTGCTATAAATGTATTCGGCACTGTCCAGTGAAGTCGATACGTTTTTCAGGAAACCAGGCGCACATAGTTTCCAATGAGTGTATACTCTGCGGGCAGTGTGTTGTAGTTTGCCCACAGGACGCAAAGCAGGTTACGGACGAGACGGAAAAGGTAAAGGTCCTTATCCAGAGCGGGGAACCGGTAATAGCCAGCATGGCACCTTCCTTTGTAGCTAATTACGATGGTGTGGGCATAGACAGTATGAGGAAGGCCCTTCAAAAGCTTGGATTTGCCGATGCTGAGGAGACGGCGATCGGAGCCACCATAGTAAAAAGGGAATACGAGAGGATGATACGTGAGGATGACAGGGACATAATCATATCCTCCTGCTGCCACTCAGTTAATCTGCTTATACAGAAGTATTTTCCACAGGAACTTGCGTACCTTGCCGACGTCATGTCCCCGATGCAGGCCCACAGCATGGATATAAAGCGCAGGATACCAAATGCCAAGACGGTGTTCATCGGCCCCTGCGTGGCAAAGAAGGACGAGGCCGCCCAATATGAGGGGATCGTCGATGGCGTTTTGACTTTTGAGCAGTTGACTCACTGGCTCAATTCGGAAAATATCGAGCTGGAGAAGGATCAGGACTCCAATGAGAAGAGCCGTGCCCGCTTTTTCCCGACCTCAGGCGGTATACTCAAGACAATGGAAAAGACCATGGAGGAGGAGACCGGTTATTCGTATCTCGTCGTCGATGGGACTGAAAACTGTATTGCGGCCTTGAGGGATATTGAGAAGGGAAATCTGAGAAGGTGCTTTATAGAGATGTCCGCCTGCGCGGGGAGCTGCATTGGCGGCCCGATTATGGAGAAATACCACCGCTCACCTGTACGAGACTACATCTCTGTGTCACGTTACGCGGGAAAGGAAGATTTCGAAGTTGAGCAGCCTGATGCCAGTAAGCTTATAAAGAATATGCCGTACATAGAGAGACAGGCGAAAATGCCGTCTGAGTACGAGATCGCCGCGGCGTTGCGGCAGATGGGTAAGACAAAGCCTGAAGATGAGCTCAACTGTGGTTCCTGCGGCTACAACACATGCCGCGAGAAGGCTGTTGCCATATGTCAGGGTAAGGCTGAGGTGGCTATGTGCCTGCCGTATCTTAAGGAGCGGGCTGAGAATTTCTCTGACAACATAATAAAAAACACGCCAAATGGGATACTTGTCTTAAATGAGAGCCTTGAAGTGCAGCAGATAAACAGCGCTGCACTGAAGATAATCAATGTTCCGAGGGCCTCGGATGTTATAGGCGAACCGGTGGTGCGTATACTTGACCCAGCGGTGTTCCTTGAGGTGCTTAACACAGGAAACAGCATCCGCGATCAGCGGAAATTCCTGGCGGAGTATAAGAGATATGTGGAGCAGTCGGTTATCTATGACAGGGAGTACCACATACTTATCTGCCTCATGAGGGATATAACTGATGAGGAGACACAGCGTGAGAAGAAGGAGACCATAAGCCGCCAGACTGTTGAAGTGGCTGATAAAGTGGTTGATAAGCAAATGCGTATCGTCCAGGAGATAGCCTCACTCTTAGGCGAGACAGCTGCTGAGACAAAGATCGCCCTGACAAAGCTCAAGGAGACAATAAGCAATGAATGATTTGTGCGCGGATATAGGATATCGAAGCATAAACCACTATGGGGAAGAACTCTGCGGCGACCACGTTGACATACTTGAGCAGGAGAAGGATAATTCTACTGTGGTGGTGCTTGCCGACGGGCTCGGCAGCGGAGTGAAGGCGAGCATTCTCTCTACGTTGACATCCAAGATTATTTCAACTATGATAAATGAGGGACTCTCGGTTGAGGACTGTGTGGAGACAGTTGCCGCAACACTGCCTATTTGTTCCGTAAGGGGCGTGGCCTATTCCACCTTTACAATTATCAGGATAATTGACAACACATACGCCGAGTTCATCCAATACGATAACCCGCTTCTTATCATGTACAGGGACGGGGTCAACTATGATTACCCCAAGACCGAAACCACTATGGGCGGGAAGAAGATAATCATGTCCAGAGTCAAGCTCCAGGAAAATGATACATTTATAGCCATGAGCGACGGATGCCCTCACGCCGGCATCGGCCTCGCCTATAATTTCGGCTGGAAACGGGAGGATATCATTTCTTACATGGAGCCTCTCATAGATGTTGGGTATACCGCTAAGACGCTGTCTACCATCCTCCTGGATGAGGTGGATAATCTTTATGGACATCAGCCAGGTGATGACGCCACTGTCTGTACTGTGAGGATCCAGAAGCGTGAACCCATGAACCTGATGTTCGGCCCCCCGTCCAACAGGGACGATGCCAACAAGATGATGGCGCTGTTCTTCTCCAAGGAGGGAAAGCACATAATCTGCGGCGGCACTACATCATCCATAGCGGCCAAGTACCTGGGAAAGCCCCTGGTGCCGAGCCTTGAGTTTGTGGACCCGCAGATACCTCCTATAGCCACCATTGAGGGAGTGGACTTGGTGACTGAAGGCGTCATCACTATGGACAGGGTGCTTAAATACGCCAAGGATTATCTTCAGGACAATGAGTCCTATGCCCAGTGGAGCAGTAAGAGGGATGGAGCATCGCTTATCTGCCGCCTTCTCTTTGAGGAGGCCACGGATATTAACTTTTTTGTGGGAAGGGCGATTAACCCAGCCCACCAAAACCCGGATCTTCCAATAAACTTCAGTATAAAGATGCAGTTGGTGGAGGAACTCTCCGAGTGCCTCAAGAAGATGGGCAAGCGGATAAAAGTAAGCTATTTTTAATGGAGGCGCTTAGATGAGAAAGTTTGACACAAAGGTCCAGGACCTTAAATACCAGGTGCTCAGGGAAGTAGCGAGATACTACTGGACGGATCAGCTCCTGGAGAAAGAGCTGGATATCCCCATGAGCATTGTACCCGGACGCACAGCCACAATGCGCTGCTGTGTCTATAAGGAGCGGGCAATACTCGGAGAGAGAATAAAATTGGCTAAGGGCGGGGATAAGACGAATCCAAATGTCATCGAGGTTCTTGACATAGCCTGTGACGAATGCCCCGTAGGAGGTTATTCTGTAACAGACGCTTGCCGAGGCTGCCTCTCTCACCGGTGCGAAGGAGCCTGCCGCAAGGGGGCTATTACGTTTGACAGCCATCAGAAGGCCCATATCGATAAGACCAAGTGCGTAGAGTGCGGAGCCTGTGCCAAAGTGTGCCCGTACGGCGCGATCATTGACCTGGAGCGCCCGTGCCAGAGGGCCTGTAAGGTGAAAGCGATATCTGTCGGGCCAAATAGCGTGGCGCAGATAGATGATGAGAAGTGCATAGCCTGCGGTGCCTGTGTATACCAGTGCCCCTTCGGAGCCATAATGGACAAGTCCTATATACTTGATGTCATTGACATGATAAAGGGCAGCGAGGACAATGAAAAGTACAAGGTATACGCCGTAATTGCGCCTTCAATATCAAGCCAGTTCTCCTACGCCAAACTCGGACAGGTGATCTCTGGCATAAAGGCCCTCGGATTTTTCACAGTAGTCGAGGTGGCCCTCGGAGCGGATATGGTAGCGTTCTCTGAAGCCAGAGAACTTGCTGAAAAAGGCTTCCTGACCAGCTCCTGCTGTCCAGCTTTTGTGTCATTTGTGAAGAAGCAGTTCCCGGATCTGGCACCGCATATCTCACATAACCTTTCGCCGATGGGTGCAATAGCCAAGTATATCAAGGATAGGGATCCTGACTGCAAGGTCGTGTTCATTGGCCCATGCACGGCAAAGAAGATGGAGATAAAAGAGGACAAGGTCAGCCAGTATGTGGACAGCGTTCTCACCTTCGAGGAGCTGCAGGCGCTGTTTGACAGCAAGGATCTTGACATAGCCTCGATGGAGGAGGATGTGTTGGACAACGCCTCCTACTATGGACGAATTTTTGCCAGGAGCGGCGGTGTCTCAGACGCTGTTGCTCAGGCCCTAAAAGAACAGGGAATAGATAATTTCGACCTGAAGGCTGTCCCCTGCGACGGGATAGAGGCCTGCCGTGTTGCGCTTCTGAAGGCATCAAAGCGCGTGCTTGACGGGAACTTTATCGAGGGTATGGCATGTGTTGGAGGGTGCATCGCGGGAGCCGGGTGCCTGACCCACGGAGAGAAGAACAAGCGCGAGGTGGACCGCTACGGTATGGAGGCAATGGAGAAAACCATATCAGGCGCGCTGTCCATGCTGAAATAATACATACTTCCACTGCATATAGCTTTTGCAATAAGAGCGTGGTGACCATCTAGTCACCACGCTCTTAAAATTATACGCAGCTATATTGACAGCTTACTTTTTGCCCTTTCTCGCAGAAAAAAGCAACGTGCTGAATAGCGGTATCAAATAGATAGAACTTAAAACTATTACGAAATTTGAGTGGTCTATTGCCATTAGAATTACACCAAAAACCAGTAAAAGGAAAAACGAAAGGACCGAAGAAACATTGAGACTCCATATGGACTGACGACACTTTTCATGAGTCAAGAAAAACCAGCAGCGTATCAAAATTGCCCCTATTAAACAGTATAATATCTCCCAGATAACAACTATATGGCTGCTTGAGACGCTT
>CALXAF010000068.1 GCA_944386185.1 uncultured Oscillospiraceae bacterium | reverse complement strand
GGCCGATGATATCGTCCCGGCCCTCAAGTATATCCTGCTCGTAGAATATCTGGCCGGGCCCCGAGTGGTGGATCACAAACGGGACACCGTGCTTGTTCCTGTTGTTGGACACTATGCCGATATGCCCCTCGAATACTACAATGTCGCCGCCCTGCCACTCATCTATGTGATCCACGTCAGTGGTCAGTGATATTGCGGTGTGGTCAAAGTACACCTTCAGGTTCCTGACGCGCCGGAAGTCAATGTTGATATCAGGCGATTCTATGCCGTATTCCTCAGGATTGTTTTTTATATCCTCATTGACGAGCGCCATAAGATCGTATCCCGCGCCTAAAAGCCCAAACGCCACAACATCGGTGCATACACCATAGCCGTCATCGGGGTAACCGCCGGCGTAATAGAGGCTCTTATATTTTGGCTTTGTATCTATGTAGGCCCGGACGCTCTCAAGGATGTCCGTCTGGTCATCGATCCCGTCTGAGTCCGCGTCCACAGCGCTCACATATTGAGTTATGCCAAAGTCGGCATTTGTGTACTTCTTGTGTGGGATGATCTCGTGCTCATAGAGTGTGTATACCGCCACAGCCATGGTCACCGCCACGATGATAAGGTAAAAGGCTCTCTTCTTCATGTAACGCTCCTTCTATCGACATACTACAATTATAACATATGAGCTGATGTAAGGGGATGGCTTAATTTAAGTCGTACTTATGATATCACCAAACTTGTATTTAATTAATTGACAAATTGCTGATAATTTAGTAATATTTTATTATTGCGTTGCTTTAAGGCGTTATTTTTTACGAAATGATGATGTGGATATGGCAAAAAAATATGAAGTTGTGTTCAATGATCTGAGACAGCGGATCATAGAGGGAGAATATAAAAACGGGGATAAGCTTCCTACTGAGAGTGAGATGATAAAAACATACTCAGTGAGCCGTCAGACAGTGCGGCAGGCTCTCGGCATGCTGGAGGAAGAGGGACTTTTGAGCCGCTCTCAGGGAAAGGGTTCGTTTGTAACAAAGAGAACTGTTTTGAATACAAAGCGTGTAGCCGTCATAACCTTTGAAGTGACTCTGAGCGTATTCCCCGTAGCCCTGAAAGAAATAGAACATGTTTTGTTTGAGAACGGATATACGACACAGCTGTTTTCAACCGGAGGCAGTGCCACAAAGGAAAGAAAGATATTCCAGCAACTGTGCTCCGACCCTGTGGACGGGATAATACTATATGCCACAGAGTCATCTCTAAAATGTGGGAATATTGACCTTATCCTGCGGTTGAAAGATATGGGCACCAAATTCGTGCTTATGGATACTTGGTATGGCGAAAAGGAGCTGGCCGATATCCCGGCAGTGACGATGGCTGATTATGAAGGGGCTTACCAGGTGGTCTCTGAGCTTATAGATAGGGGATTCAAAAGCTTTGGAGGAATGTTTACACTTATCGCTAGACAGTCCGTAGAGCGCCTAAATGGTATGCGTCAGGCTATCTTGGACCATGGGCTTTCGTTATGCTCTGAGAATTTTATTGCCGGTGCGGGAACGGAGTATCTCGGGGTGGGCCTAGATGAGTACGCGAAAGACCATATGTTGCAGCAGGAGGTCATCGTGTGTAGTAACGAGGTTTTTTCCAATCAAGTACTCAAAATCATGGAAACGATGCCGGAGCGAAAAGTAAGATGTATCGTTTCTTTTGATAACGATAGTGTCACGCCGCCTGATGGGGTAGAGGCGATCGCACTCATGCACGACTCAAGAGGTGTGGGGAGGATGTGCGCTGAAAAGGTATTGAACATGATACGAGGCGGTTCCGAGACTTCCGTATGCCTGCCCTGGTATACGCACGATGGGAAATATTATCCAGATAATAGTAAAATAAAATAGAGGAAAAGAAGAACAAATTTTCCGCCGGCGTCAGAAAGTGACGCCGGCGTTTTTATTTATTAAAATTATTATTTATATTATATTTCTGTCAATCAGCACCAAGAAATGTTTAATAAAGTGTTAAGTTGTTACATTAAAACAGAATGAGTTGTACATATAAACAAGTACAATTTTACATGTGCAATATAACTAAAAATATTATAAAAATTTATATAATATAACAAATTGCACAAATCAAGTACAATTACGCTTGAAATTCAGAACAATTTATGCTTATATATAGACAAGTAGAAACCAAAACGGTTAATAAAATAGTATAACATTTATGCGTATAAAACATAAAATGTACTATTTTTAACTACAAGTGAAAAGGAGGAATTTAGATGGGGAATGAGGTGCTGATAAGCTGCAGGGGTATCTGCAAGAATTTCGGCGCCACCCGGGCGCTGATAAATGTGGATTTTGAGCTGCGCCGGGGTGAGGTCTGCGGCCTTATCGGCGAAAATGGCTCTGGTAAGTCCACGCTGACATCGATCTTCGCGGGAGTACAGCCGGCGACCAGCGGAGAGATGTTCCGGGCCGGTGAACACTACAAGCCCCACAACATGGTGGAGGCCCAGAAGGCCGGAGTGGCCATGATAGTCCAGGAGGCGGGCACGCTCCCGGGGATAGACGTGGCGTCAAACATCTTTATCGGCAACTACGAGATGTTCGGAAGAATGGGCGTGCTAAACAAAAAGAAGATGTACGCGGAGGCCACGAGGATACTGGAAGAGATAGGCGCCGCGGACATAAAAGCCACCACCAAAGTTGCTGTGCTGAATTTTGAGGACAGGAAGATAGTTGAGATAGCCCGCGCTATGTATCTGAACCCGGAAATACTGGTAATAGACGAGTCCACCACGGCGCTGGCGCAGAAGGGACGTCAGCTCATCTACAAGCTCATCGATAAGATGCGGGCCGAAAACAAGGGCGTCATCTTCATCTCCCATGACCTTGAGGAGCTTGAGCGTGTCTGCAACAGGATAACCTGTCTTAGAGACGGAGTGGTGGTGGGACACCTGGCCGACGAAGAGATCAAGGTAGCCAACATGAGGCCCCTTATGGTTGGACGCGACCTGCAGGGACATTATTACAGGGAAGACTACGATGGGACATCCAGCGACGAGGTCGTGCTTGATGTGAAACACATAACTTCGGAAAATGGCTATGTCAGGAATTTCAGCATAAAGCTCCACAGAGGGGAGATACTCGGCTTCGGCGGACTCTCAGAGTGCGGTATGCATGAAGTCGGCAGGATGATATTCGGCCTTGACAAGACCATAACGGGCGAGGTCGAGTATGTTCCCCAGCATAAAAAGATAGACAGCATAAAGGACGCCATTTCACTGAATATCGGGTACATATCAAAAGATAGGGACAACGAGTCCATAATCCTGAACGCCAGCATACAGGATAATACCTTGATGGCCTCATATCCAAAGATAAGCCGTTTGGGCATTATTACGCCCAAGGCAGAGAAAGAGCTTTCGGATAAACAGATAGAGCGGATGAGGACAAAGTGCGTATCCGGTAAGCAGTATGTGAGCCAGCTCTCCGGCGGCAACAAACAGAAGGTGGCCTTCTCCAAATGGCTGGCAGCCGGAAGCGACATCTACATAATGGACTGCCCCACACGAGGCATAGACATTGGCGTCAAAGCGGCCATGTACGATATGATTTACGAGTTCAAAAAAGAGGGCAAGGCCATAATTATGATATCCGAGGAGCTGCCGGAGCTCATAGGTATGAGCGACAGAATGATAATCATGAAGGACGGCGCCATCTCCGCAGAGGTGATGAGGAGTCCTGACGTGACGGATACCAAGCTCATAGAGTATATGGTTTAAGGAGGGCGGACATGGATACTGAAACTGTAAAAAAGAATGCGAACCGCACTGAAGAAGAGATACAAGAGGAACTTATCCGCAGGCAGAAGAGAAAAGAGACCATAACGAGCATATTGCCTGTGGTGGGACTTGTAGTTTTGGTGGTCCTGTTTACGGTGCTCACCAAGGGACAATTTATTGGCATGGATAACCTGAAACTGCTGGTGAACCAGTGCTTCACTATGTGCGTCATTGTTGTGGGCGGAGCATTCCTCTACTCCATAGGAGGTCTCGATATGGCTATAGGCGCCATTATGGCCCTCTCCGCTACCGTACTGACGCTTGCGTTCAATGCCGGCGTGCCGTTTGTTATTAGTTTCCTTATCGGAGTGGTGGTATCAGTCGCCTGCATGTCGGTGACGGCTTTTATAAGAAACTATTTGAAGGTTACGCCATTCATAGCTTCCCTCTGTATGATGAACATATGTCAGGGCCTGGTGCTGACGGCCATAGCCAGTACGGGCAGAATCGTGTTCAACTATAGCCAGGCCGCCTGGGTGGACGATACTGTCACCAAGATAATAACCCTGGTGCTTCTCATATTCGTCGGCTACGTTCTGTTCAACTACACCAGCATCGGAAAATCTCTAAAGGCTATTGGCGGAAACGCCACCGCCGCCAGGATAAGCGGTATAAAGGTAGAAAAGATGGTGTTTATCGCCTACGCCATAGTGGGCATAACGATAGCCATCGGCGGGCTTTTCACAGTTGTTCGCAGCGGAGTTGCCGACAATACCCTCGGTACAGGCCTTAACCTCAACGTTATGACAGCCATAGTCCTGGGAGGTTTCCCGCTCACCGGCGGAGCTAATGCCAAGTTCCATGCTCCGCTTATCGGAGCCCTCACCGTTACAGTCCTCACGAACGGCCTTGGACTTCTCGGACAGGCAAACGCTATGGGATACGCCATAAAAGGACTTCTGTTCATCATAGTTGTGGCGTCAACTTATGAAAAATCAAAGGGAAAGCTTATAAGCTGACCGTTTGATATAAAAAAATAATGGAGGTATGAAAATGAAAATGAGAAAGATACTCTGCATTGTCCTGGCCCTCATGATGGTCCTGAGCCTCGCCGCCTGCGGCAGCAAGGACGGGGATGAAGGCTCCGGCGGAGAAGACGATCCCGGCACCAATACTCCGGAACTTCCCAGTGAAACTGTCACTGACGACGAGGGAAACGAAGTGGGCGGCTACAAGATAGGTTTCTTCTATCTGCCTGAGTCCGACGGACTCAGCGCCCAGTTTCACAGGGCGCTGGACTTCTGCGCTCAGATCACCAACTGTGAGATAGAGTACTACGACATGATGACATTTAGCGCTGAAGAAGTGAATACTGCTGTTGAGACGCTGGTATCCACCGGCTGCGACGGTATTATCATGATATCCGGTACAGCTCCGTCGCTCTACGAGTATATGAACGAACAGGGCGTCTATTACTGCGGCCTCACCCGTTCCTATACTGACGAGGTAGCGATGGTCGTCGATGGCTCTGAGTATAACTGCGGATTCCTGGATGAGTCCAGCGGAAATAACTACGAGCTTGGATACATGGTCGCTGAGTCTATAATTAAGCAGGGCGCCACCAAGATAGCCTATATGGCTGCCGCCACCGGCAGCGAGATAGCTGATGAGCGTGTCAGGGGCTTTGAGGCCGCGGCCGCAGATAATGGCGCTGAGATAGTCACAAGCTATCGCGGCAGCGACTACGCCACCGGCGCCGCGGACATACTCTCCACCAGGGGAACCGAGATAGACGGCCTTGTCGCTGACGCTACCGGAGACGCCGTCATCGCCGCTATCAACAGTGCCGGACTTTCCGACTCCATCCTTTACGGTCAGGTGAACGCCCCATCCGCCAGCGACACATCCGAGTACCTTGACACCGGACACCTGGCTGCCACCACCGGAGGCAACAATACATACGTCTGCCAGATGTTCATGCAGCTCTTCAACGCCATCTCCGGCGCCGACAGGCTCTTTGACACCGACCCCAAGCTCATCCCCATGATCCCTTCATTCGTGATAACAAATTCCCAGGAGTGGGACGATGCCAACACCTATGTGGGCGGAGACGTGCCGGGACTCATTCCTGAAGATATCCTCGCTCTGAACTCCTGGTATACCCCCGACACCACTGTCGAGGAAAAGGAAGAGCTTATGACAAAGTATACTACATCAGAATTCTGGAATCTTGAGAATATCGTTCCGCGTGTGAAGGAGTATTTGGGCGAGGAGTGAGATAAAGCCTCGTACCCGGCGAAAAAGGGAGATAGATCATGAAAAAAAGACTTATAAATTATGTAAAAGCAATTTCACTCCCCGTTGGGGTATATATACTCTTTTCCATCCTTACCGGCGGGTCCTTTGGCAGTATGACAACGTTCCTGTCCATAGTTCGCACATCCATAGTGCCTATCCTTTTGGGAATGAGTTTATCTTTCGGAATGTCCATGGGTATGTGGAACTTTGCGGCAGGAGCCATAATCTATAACGCGGCAATCTTCTCCGCAAACATCGCGGATGCCATGGGATTGGGGATACCGGGCATATTCCTTTTCGCAATACTCGTGGCTGTTTTATCCAACACTGTTATGGGTATTGCCTATAACCTGTTCCGAGTACCCTGCATGGTCCTCTCCCTGGGATTTGCTATGATCTATGAGGCCCTGCCGCATTTCCTTGCCCCTGACGCTATGGGAAGGATAAGTATCCTTGAGGGTTGGATGGCAGACCTGCCGTGGTGTCTCATAGTTGTAGCCGTTATGTTCGCGCTGTTCTATTTCGTCAATAACCGGACGACTCTCGGCGCCAATATAAACGCTATAGGCTCCAACATAGCCATAGCCAACAACGCCGGAGTTAATATTGACCGGGTAAAACTTCTTTCTTTTATTCTGAGTGGATTTTTCCTGGGGATCACCGGAGCGATGTATCTTTTTGTGAACGTTTCGGTGCAGGCGGTCACAGGATTCTCATCAGTCTCTATCATATTCGACAGTATGATGGGCATTTTTGTGGC
>CALXAF010000067.1 GCA_944386185.1 uncultured Oscillospiraceae bacterium | reverse complement strand
ATATGAAACTTTTCATCGATACCGCTAACGTAGACGACATCAGGAAAGCCAATGACATGGGCGTTATCTGCGGCGTCACCACCAACCCATCCCTTATCGCCAAAGAGGGCAGGGATTTCGTCGAGGTCATCAAGGAGATAACCTCTATAGTTGACGGCCCCATAAGCGGCGAGGTCAAGGCAACCACCACTGATGCCGAAGGCATGATAAAAGAGGGCCGCGAGATCGCCGCAATCCATCCCAACATGGTTGTCAAGATCCCCATGACCGTCGAGGGGCTCAAGGCTGTAAAGGTTCTCTCCGCGGAGGGTATCAAGACTAATGTCACTCTCATCTTCACCGCCAACCAGGCCCTTCTGGCCGCCCGTGCCGGTGCCACCTATGTGTCGCCATTCCTGGGTCGTCTGGACGACATCAGCACCGTTGGCGTAAGGCTCATTGAGGATATCGTACAGATCTTCGATAATTACGGCCTTCCCACCGAGATAATCGCGGCTTCCATCAGGAACCCAATCCATGTGACTGACTGCGCCCTGGCCGGCGCCCACATAGCCACTATCCCCTACTCCGTCATCGAGCAGATGACAAAGCACCCCCTCACCGACAGCGGAATAGAGAAGTTCAAAAAGGACTACATCGCTGTTTTCGGCGAGTAAGTTTAATCCAAAAGCAAAAAACGCTGGAGCCTTGTGGCTCCAGTGTTTTTTATTCCAGCTTCTTTTTTATTACCCGGTTTCCTCTCACTCAAAGAGCGAGTGCCGGAATTCCTCCCACTCCTCAGGGTGCTGCACAAAGTAGCGGGGGCACTCCTTGCCGGACACATCGTAGTGGCGGATTATGTCCTGTTCCTGCAGGCCGTAACTGTCAATCAGCCACTTCAAGAGGCGCGTCAGGCTGTCCATCGTCTCGTCGGTGAACTCGCCCGTGTCATCCGGGTGGCAGCACTCTATGGAGATGGTGTCGAAATTCCGTTCGCCGGAACAGTAAGCCACCTCATCTATGGGGACGCACATTATTATCTCCCCGTCCATGCCTATTATAAAGTTGCTGCTAGCGGAGGTCTCACCAGTCTCGGCAAGGCTCTCAAAATAGCTCCTGTTCTGCTCCGCCGTGGTGTTGGGGTTGCCAACATAGTGGACAACCACGCCGTTCACCCTCTCAAGCGGCAGGCCGGGCCTCGAATACTCGTTAACAGGAAGCAGATTTACCGTAACCCAGTCTGGAATTTCAGGCGTCACCTGCGGTTCCGGCTCCTCTGTTACTCCATCCGGATCCGGCTCGCTCTCTCCATTATCACTTCTGCCCCAATTCCAGGGCTGGAATATCACAATAAGAAACAGGAGCGCGGCACAGCACACAGGCAGTAAAAGCCCGCGGCGGTTTTTGTGTTTTCTTCGTCTAGGCGGTGTCGGAGGTGTGGTCAGATCCTGTGGCACAGCGGATTACCTCCCTTTATAATATGGTCTGATGATATCACACAATTGTTTCAAAATTGCAAACGAATAGTAAAAAAGCTGCCTCACACGCTTAATTCTTTCACCCTAAAAACACTCTATCAGGCCATATTGTCACAAAATAAATTCCATGCGCATAACACGCATCACAAAGGAGTACAAAATGGCGCGCGTCTGTTGACGCGCGCCATTATCTTCTCTTATGAAGCTCAGTCCTTCTTGTTGGAGGTGGCCTTATTCATTATCATTACCACCAGGATTATCACGATGGTGACTATGAATATACCCAGCCAGCCGTAGACGGACTTCAGCAGGACTTCACCAAAACCAGGGACATTTGGCATGATTAAAACTCCTTTCTCTCAAACCCGGCAAATTAACCAAGGTATGTGCTGAAGAGCGTCATAATAAGGCCGCCGGCGATAACCGAAGCTATCTGGCCGGAGACGTTGACGCCCACAGCGTGCATAAGGAGGAAGTTCTGATTATCCTCCTCCAGGCCCATCTTGTTGATAACGCGGGCAGACATTGGGAAAGCGGATATTCCGCAGGCGCCGATCATCGGATTGATCTTAGTCCTGCTGAACAGGTTATAGAGCTTGGCCACCATGACTCCGCCGATGGTGTCGAATATGAAAGCCAGCAGGCCCAGACCCAGGATCATCAGGGTTTCAAGGGTAAGGAAACTCTCAGCCTGCATCTGGGAGGCCACAGTCAGTCCCAGGAACAAGGTAATAAGGTTCGCCAACACCTTCTGGGCCGTCTCAGAGAGACTGTCCAGAACGCCGCAGACACGCAGCAAGTTGCCGAACATCAGGAATCCCACAAGAGCCACACTCTTTGGAGCCACAAGGCCGGCAATAGCCGTAATAACGATGGGGAAGAGTATGAGGGTGGTCTTAGAGACGCTCTTCTCTGCGTAAGGCATACGGATAAGGCGCTCCTTTTTGGTAGTTACAAGCTTCACCACAGGCGGCTGGATTATCGGCACCAGGGCCATGTAGGAATACGCCACCACAATGATAGCACCTAAGTACTTGGAACCAAAAGATGTGGCCACAAATATGGAAGTGGGGCCGTCGGCAGCGCCGATGATGGCTATGGAGGCCGCGTCCAGCACGTCAAAACCAATGGCAAAAGCCAGGCAGAGCGTGAAGAAAATGCCGAACTGGGCGGCGGCGCCGAATATCATCAGCTTTGGATTAGAGAGCAGCGGCTTAAAGTCGATCATGGCGCCGATTCCTACGAACAGCAAAAGTGGGAACAGCTCGTTGGCCACGCCTGCATCAAAAAGTACATTAAGAGGCCCTTCCTCCAGGGCCTGGGTCACCGCGCCGGAATTTGGAAGGTTCACGAGAATTGTGCCGAAGCCGATAGGCAGAAGGAGTGACGGCTCCATCTCCTTCTTGATAGCCAGGTAGATCAAGATGCCGCCTATGGCCCACATCACCACCTGCTGCCACTGGAGCTCCAGCACATTGCTGAACAGATCCTGCATAACAACAACCTCACATTAAATTATCTTTTTGATAGCAATAGTCGAAAAGCTACCAAGTTAATATTATCTGAGAAACCCTCCTGTTTGTCAAGGCATTTTTAACAATTTATGTCGAAATTTTTAACGGCGCCGATGCTCACAGACCGGCGCCGTTAAAACACATGAATTTATCAGAGGATATCTATATACTCACCGCTGAGGGCCTTGTTCATGCTGCGGACAGCGCAGAACTTCCCGCACATGGAGCAGCTCTCCTCTATCTCCGGTGAGCGTTCCTCACGGATGGCCTTGGCGGTCTCCGGGTCGATGGAGCACTCCCACTGGCGCTCCCAGTCGAATGTACGCCTGGCGTCGGCCATGGCGTCGTCTATGTCCCTGGCGTGGGGCACGCCCTTGGCTATGTCGGCGGCGTGGGCTGCAATCTTTGATGCGATTATTCCCTGTTTCACATCGTCCACATTCGGAAGTGCCAGGTGCTCCGCTGGAGTAACATAGCATAGGAACGCGGCGCCCGAGGCCGCCGCTATGGCGCCGCCGATGGCGGAGGTTATGTGGTCGTACCCTGGGGCTATGTCAGTGACTATCGGGCCCAGCACGTAGAAGGGGGCGCCGGAGCAGATGGTCTGCTGCATCTTCATGTTGGCGGCTATCTGGTCCATCGGCATGTGTCCCGGTCCCTCCACCATCACCTGTACATCGCGCTCCCAGGCCCGGCGGGTCAGCTCACCCAGGCGCACCAGCTCCTCTATCTGGCACACGTCGCTGCCGTCCGCAAGGCATCCTGGCCGGCAGGCGTCGCCTAAGGATATGGTCACATCGTACTCCCGGCAGATGTCCAGGATGTCGTCAAAATACTCGTAGAATGGGTTCTCCTCCCCGGTCATGCACATCCAAGCGAACACCAGGGAGCCGCCTCTGGAGACGATGTTCATCTTTCTCTTGTGCTTTTTAATCTGGTCTATTGTCTTGCGTGTTATTCCGCAGTGGAGCGTCACAAAGTCCACCCCGTCCTCCGCGTGAAGGCGGATGACGTCAATAAAATCCTTAGCCGAGAGGGTGGCCAGATCCCGCTGGTAGTGTATGACGCTGTCGTATATTGGGACAGTCCCTATCATCGCCGGGCATTCGGCGGTGAGTTTGCGGCGGAAGGGCTGGGTGTTCCCGTGGGACGAGAGGTCCATAATGGCCTCTGCCCCCATGTTGACGGCGGCCATCACCTTCTCCATCTCTATATCGTAGTCCTTACAGTCCCTTGAGACGCCCAGGTTAACATTTATCTTAGTACGCAGCATGGAGCCCACCCCGTTGGGCTCGAGGCATGTGTGCAGGCGGTTTGCGCATATGGCAACCTGCCCTTTCGCGACAAGCTCCCTTATCTCCTGGGGTGTACGGTACTCCTTTTTTGCCACAGCCTCCATCTCCGGCGTGACGATGCCCTTACGGGCGGCCTCCATCTGTGTAGAATAATCTCTCATTTTAAATTTCTCCTTCCAGTCAGATATCTAATTCCCGGCAAATTGGCCGGTCAAGCAGAACATGTGGTCCATTGGCCCTGAACCCGCCCCCAGGTCAAGCATGGCCGAGAGGGCGCCGGTTATATATGCCTTTGCCCGCTCTATTGAGGCGGCAAGCCCAAAGCCCTTGGCGAGATTTGCGGCTATTGCGCTGGAGAGTGTGCATCCGGTGCCGTGGGTGTTGGGATTATCCACCCGGCGGCTTCCAAACCAGCGGATTTCTCCCCCGTCAAAGAGTACGTCGCTGGCATCGCTGACAGCGTGCCCCCCCTTCAAAAGCACAGGGCAGCCACACTGCTCACCGATAGCCCGGGCGGCCCGCTCCATGTCCTCAGTCCCCTTTATCTCCATCCCAGAGAGGACCTGGGCCTCGGGTATATTTGGCGTCACCAGTGCGGCTATCGGGAATAGCTCCCGCACCTCCACATCAACGGCCTCACTCTTCATAAGTGCCGCGCCGCTGGTGGCAACCATCACCGGATCCAATACTATGTTCTTTGCCCCGTAGAGCCGCAGCCGCTGGGCTATGACTTCCACAAGCTCCGGCGAGGATATCATCCCTATCTTCACTGCGTCCGGGAATATGTCCTCAAATACCGCGTCCAGCTGTTCTTTTAAGAATTCCGGTGTGGACTCCATTATTGCTCTAACGCCGGTGGTGTTCTGGGCTGTCAGGGCCGTTATGGCCGTCATGGCGTACACGCCATTCATGGTCATGGTCTTGATATCTGCCTGGATACCGGCGCCTCCGCTGGAATCTGAGCCAGCGATTGATAATGCTGT
>CALXAF010000066.1 GCA_944386185.1 uncultured Oscillospiraceae bacterium | reverse complement strand
GAATATCTCGTATCTCACAGTGTACCACTCCTTTTCCTGCCCTGCGTGAAGGTTTTTGCAGCCATGCCATATTTCCTCCAATATAATAAAAACGGCTGTGTTACCATCCTTTCTAGAATTCCAGTTGATGCGTCCTGTTATTTTGATATAATTGAATGTTCATTTATTTATATTCTTAAAAAGAAAGCACCGAAGGGTGCCCCCTTTTTAACGTTTGATTGCGTCCCAACACATTTGAAAAACGGCTTCAAAATCCACATCTGGCAACATGGATTTTTCCTTTCGCCACTCCTTAAAAATCTGTTGGATCGGGTAATAGCAAAAGCTAATCAGAAGAGCCGGAGAAGTATTTTTCAAAATTCCCTCCTGTACCCCGCGCTGAAAAATTCTAATTATATCTTGATTATACTGCTCAAGCTCTTCAACCATTTCATCTGTCGCCATGGGAGAGTTGCACGCCTGCTCAATAAATAAAAATTCATCTGTATAATCCTGCATGTAGCGAAGCAGATTTTCACAAAGTTTTCTGACAGCCTCCTGTACACACTCCTGTGGGTTAATATTCTTGCTGCATTCCTCTATCATTTGCTTTTTCAAGTCCATATAAACTTTGCGGAGCATATCCTCCTTATTTTCGTAGTAGACATAGAGGGTCGCAGCAGACAGTCCGGTTGCTTTCGCTATCTTTGACATAGATGTGTTGGCAAAACCAATTTCGTTGATTAGATCTATAATAGCTTTTGTAATTGCCGCTTTTTTACTTTCATCTTTCATTCTCATATTATTATTATTATAACCGAACGTTCATTTTATTTCAATATACAACGATATACCCTTTTTATTCAAACTTCTATTTCACTTTTATCCACATGATTATTTTCTCACAGCACATATTCGCCCACACGCATAAAGCGACGATACCCCTTTTTAGGAATACCGCCGCTTTGCTGTACCATCTAATGCTTCGTCAAATCGAGGCGTAATAAAAATGGTACAATAGTCCACTTTTAAAGGTATTATATGCAATTTGTAAGTCTACATTCTTTATCTCTGATGATACTTTTACCGGGGCCGTCATACCATAAAAAGTATTGTACCATAGGACGGGAACGGCCAACACTCGGATGAAGTCAGCGTCTCAAGCCTGTCTGCGCACGAGCGAAGCTCGTCCATCGCAGGCACAACATTGTGCCTATAGTACAGCGCGTGGCTGGCCTCTTTTTCATCTGGAAATCCAGCGGCGAAGCTTACCGCTTCCTCCAGCCTTCCAATGCTCTCGTAGAGTTTGTCTGTCAGTCCAGATATCTCCGTTAGCAGCTTAATTTCGGCCTGCTTTGGGATCTCAGGAGATATCTGCGACTTGGATATTATGGCTGACGACAGCTGGCTTGAATATTTTATCACCGCCGGAAGGATATCCGTTTTGGCCATCTCCAGCATGGTGAGCGCCTCAATATTAATAGTCTTACAGTAGGACTCCAGCATTATCTCACAGCGTGAGACCATCTCTTTTTTCGTATATATGCCGTGTCGCGCCATAACATCCAGGTTCTTCTGATCCAGCATGTGTGGTATTGCCTCGGCTGAAGACTGGTAATTTGAAAGTCCCCTTCGCTGTGCCTCGGCGAGCCACTCGTCGCTGTAGCCATTCCCATTAAATATTATGCGCCTGTGCTTTTTGACAGTTGACCTTATGAGAGCCACAACAGCGTCGTCCAGATTCTCAGCACTCTCAAGCTCATCTGAAAACTGCCTCAGTGACTCCGCCACTATGGTGTTGATGACCGTGTTGGAATTTGCTATAGCCAGGGATGAGCCGGGCATACGGAACTCGAACTTGTTTCCGGTAAAGGCAAAAGGCGAGGTACGGTTCCTGTCGGTGGAATCCTTCGGTATTGTCGGCAGCACGTCCACGCCGAGGCCCAGGACCCCGCTGTCCCGCTGGTCGTAACGGACGTCCGCCTCAATTGCCTTGAGTATGGCGTCCAGTTCATCACCTATAAACATTGACACTATTGCCGGCGGCGCTTCACTGGCGCCCAGGCGGTGGTCGTTGCTGCTTGTTGCCACACTGATACGCAGCAGATCCTGATAGTCGTCCACAGCCTTGATCACGGCGCAGAAAAACAGCAGGAACTGTATATTCTCGGCCGGTGTGCTGCCTGGATCCAACAGGTTTTTCCCATCTGCGGCCAGGGACCAGTTCAGATGTTTTCCGCTTCCATTCACCCCCTCAAAGGGCTTTTCGTGAAACAGGCAAGTAAGCCCGTTCCGCTTTGCAACCTTCCGCATCACCTCCATGGTGAGCTGGTTATGGTCACAGGCCAGGTTTGAAGTGTCATACATACACGCAAGCTCGTGCTGTGCCGGAGCCACTTCATTGTGCTCCGTCTGTGCAGGTACACCAAGCTTCCAGAGTTCTTCGTCCAGCTCCGCCATATAGTTGGCAACCCGGATGCGGATCATGCCATAATAATGGTCATCAAGCTCCTGCCCCTTTGGAGGCTTCACTCCAAAGAGGGTACGGCCAGTGTACATAAGATCACGGCGGTTATAGTACGTGGAACGGTCAATAAGAAAGTACTCCTGTTCGGCTCCCGTTGTGGAACGGACCCGCTTTGGATGCGACCCCAGCAGGCCCAAAAGGCGCTTTGCCTGTTTTTCCAGTGCACCCATAGAACGAAGGAGCGGTGTCTTCTGGTCAAGCGCCTCGCCGCCATATGAGTAAAATGCGGTTGGAATGCAAAGGGTATTCTCTTTAATGAACGCATAGGAGGTAGGATCCCATACGGTATACCCTCTCGCCTCAAAAGTTGCCCTGAGGCCGCCAGACGGGAAGCTGGAGGCATCCGACTCTCCCTGTATAAGGGAGTGTCCAGAAAACTTCATTATGGCAGTTCCGTCCTTCTGCGGTGACAGGAAGGAGTCGTGCTTCTCCGCTGTGACACCGGACATTGGCTGGAACCAGTGGGTGAAATGGGTGGCCCCGTTCTCCACAGCCCAATCTTTCATGGCCTGTGCGACAGTGTCTGCCACAGTGGGGTCAATCCGCTTGCCCTCCTCTATAGTCTTTTTCAGAGCAGCGTAGGTTGCGGATGGAAGCCGCTCCCTCATGACTGTGTCGTTAAAGACCATGCTGCCAAATATACCAGGCAATTTTGACATATATCTACCTCCGGCGGTTATATGTATTCTTGCGTAAAAGATAGTATATCAGAAAGATGCCGCCATTAAAAGAGCAAATTTGCATGAAACCCCACATAAAAGCGAGGCATTACAGGATCAGGTTCTGACTTGGCACGTGCCGTATTGCCATCACCCGCTGTACCTGCCATCCGCAGTTTCAGGTGACAGGGTATCAGCCTCCGCATTTTTTGATACCTGGAACAAAACCGAATTCCCATCACTCTCGCAGATAATGGTCCCCTGCATATCTGTCCTGTAAGTGACGGCGCCCAGGTCATTAAGCCGGCTTAAAACAGACTCTGACGGATGTCCGTATGAATTTCCTGCGCCAACAGATATTACGGCGTACTCCGGCATGACCTCCCTCAGGAAAACATAGGAGCTTGAAGTGTCGCTGCCGTGGTGGCCGACTTTCAGTACAGTAGACTCAAGAATCGCTCCAGATTCGATGATATCCTGTTCCTCACTGTACTCCGCGTCCCCTGTAAATAGGAACGATGTATCCCCGTATTCAAGCCGCAGCACTATAGATGTGTTGTTCGGTTCATCAGAATCCGCTATCGGACCCAGTATGGTAAATGTTGCGCTGCCCAGATCATATGTGTCGCCCGGATTTGGAACAGTTATAGGCGTGTCGCCAAGATAGCTGATAAAGTCACGGAAAGCATTGGAGTCGTACTCCTCAACCGGGCAGAGCGCAGTGGAGGCAGAGGCGTAATTCAGCGCCCCAGCAAGCCCTCCCACATGGTCCTCATGTGCGTGTGTACACACTATGTAGTCAAGTTCTTTCACGCCCTCTTCTTTTAGATATGCATACACAAGGTCTGAGTCTGCAACGTTACCGCCGTCAATGAGCATGGCGTCGCCATCGCAGAGCACCAGGGAGCAGTCTGCCTGCCCCACGTCGATAAAGTGTACCTGCAGGCTTGACCCCTCCGGCACTGGCTCCGGCAGCAAAACAGATGTGTCAACAAAAAACGTGCTTAAAAAAACAAAAATACTGACGAAAAGCGGGATCAACAGCTTCCTGCGGCCTCTCCGCCTGCGTCCCGGGATAAAAGCAAAAAGCGCCAGGCTCAGAAAAAGTACCGCGGCGCATAGCATCCTTATAACATCTGATGAACGCACATTTGCCTCCAATGAAAAATTAACACCATAAGCATTGCGCTCTCCAAGCTGCGGCTTATGGGACTATGCGGTAAACGATGCTGACGTTACTAACAAGCAGAAATAATTCGTCCAATAAAGTTAGAAAAATCCCCGAGAATCGCTAAACTCTCGGGGTTTTGGTGACCCAGCGGAGATTCGAACTCCGGACACCCTGCTTAAAAGGCAGGTGCTCTGCCGACTGAGCTACTGGGTCCTATGGCAGGGATGGCGGGACTCGAACCCACGAATGCAGGAGTCAAAGTCCTGTGCCTTACCACTTGGCGACATCCCTAGCTATTTTATTTAACACTGTACTGACGCCATCACTTGACGGCGCCAGTACGAATTAATGTGGGGTGGGTAATGGGACTCGAACCCACGACACCCGGAACCACAATCCGGTGCTCTAACCAACTGAGCTACACCCACCATACTATTGAGTTTTGGCACGCCAAGAGGGACTCGAACCCCCGGCCTACTGCTTAGAAGGCAGTTGCTCTATCCAACTGAGCTATTGGCGCGTATATAACGCCTACAGCCCTGGCCGCCAAGGCCATAACGGCTCGACTCAAAGCTGGAGCGGGTGATGGGAATCGAACCCACGTCCCCAGCTTGGAAGGCTGGTGCACTAGCCGTTGTGCTACACCCGCATCAATACGGCTTAAAGATAATAGCACAAAAGCACCCACATTGTCAATATTTTTTATAATATTTATCTGACGTTACAACGGCCTTCTGGCACTAGGCAGCCTTCTCTCATTAGTCAGTATTCCGGTGAACTTCGGCACTTTGAAAAGCTCCAGAAAGCGCACGCATTTGCACATGAACAGATAATATACATTAAGCCCGCATCCGCTGAGCGTCTCAAAATTACCCTGACCCTTGGCAATTATAACATCTGCCCTGTCCAGTTCACTTCGCATCTTCTCTGAACACATAGAAATAACGGTCCCGCCGATAGCCGCCCCGCTCTCCACTATCTCCGCCACATCGTCAATTCCCGCTGTTACAGCGTCTTCAATGGTGGCGTCGTTTTGTATGTTACCGCCGCGGACCGCGGCTGTTATGTGTATCGATGGGAAACGGCGCCGCAGTTCTTCCATGACAAGCCGGTCCGCCACTATCTCTCCCGCGTTGTCAGCAATATAGAGTAATCTTCCGGCCTTGGAGAGATCGTCCAGCATCGAAGCGTACTCATCCCTTGAGAAGCTCCTCTCTTCTGCTGATGTCAAAAGTCCATCCAGCGCATCCATTGAGACCTGTCCCGCCAGAGCCCCAAAATCGATATAGTTCCCTACGAGGGCAAGCCTCAGTGAAGTCAGCAGCCGGTCCGGAGAAGAGTCGATAAGTTTACGCATTACCGGCACACGGTTTATCATATGCTGGTTTGACAGTCGCTTCTCCTCCTCGTAGGCATCGGGTATACCTGAATACTTTTGATATATCCTCTCAAACTTTGATGACATAAATGGGGCGGTGTCCTCAGTCCCAGAATTTACCAATATTGAAAGGACTTCTTTCATAAAACTGAGAGCGTCATCCTGATCCTGAAGCCTATAGGCAAACGACGCCTGGCGCTTAACAAGACACTCTATACATTGGGCATTTATACGCATATCGTCCTCCAAAATGCTTTTATAGATAAATATCCGCCTCTGGCTGCGCAGAGGCGGATATTTAAAATTCTTATAAATCAGTTTGCCCTCACACGGACGATGCATTCAGCCGTCAGATCGCCCAGTGTGAGTGTCAGTGTGGCATTGCCTTCTCCTGTACCTGTAACAGTGCCGTCAGACAGTACAACAAACACATTCTCGTCGCTGCTCGACCACTCCGGCGTGAGATCAAGTTCCTCCAAATCCACATCCGGTGTTGTGGCACACGATAGGGAGACAGTCTCCCCAACGTTCATACTAAAATCCTCTGTTGGCTTGTCGTTATATGTGGTATGTATGGCTATTGAATCGATAGCCGTCTCCTGGGTTCCCGGGTCTGTGGAAGTACCTGATCCATCAGGGTCAGTTGTGCCGTTGGGATCCGTATCTCCGCTTGGGTCATCGGTGTTCCCCGGGGTATCTGTATCCCCATCAGGGTCCGTACCAGGAAGTTGCGTCACTCCCTCGTTGGAGCTTATTGGGTTTTCATCATCAGGCGGCGTATTCTCGTCGCCGCTGTCTCCATTGTCTGACATAGAAGTTACAAGAAGCACCACTACCGCCGCAATAAGTACAACTATAAGGAGTACACCGATGATAAGCTTCCATGTGGAATTATCGGTATCTGAAACCCGTTTTCCCTTTTTTCGACGCCTGGCGCCACAATATGGGCATCTGGCCCTAAGCGCGGAATAGTTCCTGTCGCATCTGCTGCACTTTATCTGTGGAATAAGCCCCACTTTCAAGCCCTCCGATCAAATGGATAATGTCCCAATCCGGGGACAACGCGTACAATATAAATATACGTAACATTTTACAACACACCTGCGTTTTCGTCAAGATACTGGATATTTCTTACTGCACCCTTTTTTATAAAACCACTGATCGTTGACAATAGTACCTGTGTAAATCCGTAAAAGTGTGTTATAATTCTGTAATCCAAATCAGTCTGGGAGGCGTCATTATGGAGTGGAGCGATGGGAAAACCAGATGTTTCTGGGCCGACCCTAAAAACCGGCTTTATGTGAAATATCACGATGAGGAATGGGGCGTACCTGTATATGATGACCATAAGCTCTTTGAGATGCTTATACTTGAATCGTTTCAGGCCGGGCTCTCCTGGGCCTGCATACTTAATAAGCGGGAAAATTTTAGGTCTGCTTTTGATAATTTTGACCTAGACACTGTATGTTCCTACGGCCCGGATAAGATCGAGGAGTTGATGTGCGACAGTGGTATAGTCAGAAACAGGCTGAAAATCGCGGCCGCCGTAAAAAACGCCAGGATCTTCAGGGATGTGGCAAAGGAATACGGCAGCTTCTCAAATTATCTATGGAGCTGGACCGGAGGCAGAACGATACACGAAATTGGCTTAACCTCATCTCCGCTCTCAGACGCGGTCTCAAAGGACCTGCGCCGCCGTGGCATGAAGTTCGTCGGCACCACAATAATATATGCCTATCTTCAGGCGGTCGGGGTCATATATTCACACGATGGATCGTGCTATCTGGCAGAGAGATAACCATATGCCTCAAAAAGTTTTTCATCTCTCTAAGTGGTTTTTTGTCTTTGCAGTTACGCGCGTTATCCAGCAAACGCTGAGAAATATATCACTCACCAGTCCGGCCCGAGGGCTGATAACAGCCCTCTTCACCGGCGGCAAGCAAACAAGAAAGGCACCGTGCAGGCAACATTAATTGCCCTACACAGTGCCCCGACACACACGCGCACACGCATACAATACACTATAAAGGAAAACATTTGAAAGAAAATTGCAAAGGGAGAGAAAATCGTGTATAATTGCGCTTGACGGTGCGGACGAAAGTCTGTTGTGTAGGCGCGGCTTCGCCTGCGCAGGCCGAGAGGGAACTAGCCCTTCCCCTCGGCTGCCGTGCCGATCTTGCAGCTGCTAAGATCAGCCATAGTACAGCTTTGTTCCGCACACCCTCATTAAAGGATGCGTCCTCATTATATGTAAATAATAGCACGATAGGCGAAATATGTCAATGTTCGAGCTTATCCGTTCCACCGTCCCTCTTGTTAGATAAAAGCCAGCCGATGTACGGCTGGCTTTTATTATTCACATTTTTGACGCTTTCTCCACATCTTCACGGAATACCGTCACAAGCTCATACCTGCCGGCGTTTTCCATACCGGCAACACGGTCGGCGTGGACGGAAATCACATTTTCAAAGACATTCCTCACTTCCCTGGCATTTCCGAAGTTCTCGTCACGCTCTTCAAAGAGCCTATTGAAATAATCCTTGGCAAACCCCTGTGCCTCCACGGTTAGAACATACTCATTTTTCCCACACATTGATGAGAATATCTCATAGAGCTGCTCCCCGGTGTAATCCTGGAAGTGGAAATATCTATTGAATCTGGACTCCAGTCCCGGATTAGAGGATATGAAATCCTCCATCAGGTCATCGTATCCGGCGACAATAACTACCAGATCATCCCTGTGGTCCTCCATTGCTTTCAGAAGTGTCTCCACGGCCTCATGTCCGAAATCATTCTCCCCCTCCGACACGAGTGAGTATGCCTCGTCAATAAAGAGCACACCACCCAGGGCTTTCTCTATAACCTCGTCGGTCTTTATGGCTGTCTGTCCCACAAATCCCGCCACAAGTCCGGAGCGGTCCACCTCCACAAGCTGTCCTTTGGACAGCACACCTATGGCGCAGTAGAGCTGGGCTATCAGCCTGGCGACAGTGGTCTTGCCTGTGCCGGGGTTTCCCATGAATACCAGGTGCAGGGACATCGCCGGAATGGGTAGCCCCAGCTCCTGCCGGAGCTTCCTCACCTTCATAAGATTTATAAGGCTGCGCACATTTTTCTTTATCTCATCAAGTCCCACCAAGCCATCCAATTCGTTGAGCAGTTCATCAAGATCCGGAGTCTCAGGTGACTGCTCGGCCTGGGTCTTTGGGGCCTCCCGGTTCAGGGCCCGCTCCTGTTCCTCCATCTCCTGAAGGAGCTGGTCCGCGGCTTTTTTAGCCTGATCCATGCTCTCCTTAAGACCTGACATATCCTCCACGCATCCGCGTTCAGGCTGGTCATCCAGTAAGTCCTTGATATCTGACATCCCGTTGAGATAAGTGCCCGCCGGACGCAGGCCGTAGGCATTGAAGTCTATGTTCATGCCGTAGCCCTTATCTTTTTTCTTCTTAGCCATATCTCTTCCCCAACAGGCGGATCAAAAGTCCGCGCTTCCAACAGTCCTCGGATAAGGCAGTACATCTCTGATGTTCGAAACGCCCGTAAGGTACATTATCATTCTTTCAAATCCAAGTCCAAATCCGGCATGGCGGCATCCGCCGTAGCGTCTCAGATCCACATACCACCAGTAGTCCTTGGGATCCATGCCAAGCTCACGGATACGGGCCTCAAGCACGTCAAGCCGCTCCTCACGCTGGCTTCCTCCGATTATCTCGCCAATTCCCGGCACCAGGCAGTCCATGGCGGCCACTGTCTTGTTATCGTCGTTTAGCCGCATATAAAATGCCTTTATCTCCTTAGGATAGTCTGTCACAAACACAGGTTTTCCAAAGTATTTCTCCGTGAGATACCTCTCGTGCTCAGTCTGGATATCCGCGCCCCAGTAGACCGGGAAATCGAACTTGGCTCCGCTTTTCTCAAGGATATCAATGGCCTCGGTATATGTGACGTGACCAAACTCTGAGTCCGCTACGTGGCGCAGACGTTCCATAAGGCCCTTGTCCACAAATGAGCTGAAGAACGCCATCTCATCAGGGCACTTCTCCATAACGGTGTTGATGACGTACTTGATCATAGCCTCCGCCGTGTCCATATCGTCATTAAGATCGGCAAAAGCCATCTCTGGCTCTATCATCCAGAACTCAGCCGCGTGACGCAGCGTGTTTGAGTTCTCGGCCCTGAAAGTTGGCCCGAAGGTGTATACATCCCCGAAAGCGAGAGCGAAAGTCTCCGCGTTCAGCTGTCCAGACACCGTAAGGCTGGCGGGCCTGCCGAAGAAGTCCTGGCTGTCATCAACCCTGCCGTCCTCAGTCTTAGGCAGGTCGTTCATATCCAATGTGGTGACCCTGAACATCTCGCCGGCGCCCTCACAGTCTGAGGCCGTAATAATCGGTGTGTGCACATATACGAATCCTCGCTCCTGGAAGAAGGAGTGGATAGCATAAGCCGCCACACTGCGCACACGGAATACAGCTGAGAAAAGGTTGGTCCTGGGGCGAAGGTGGGCTATAGTCCTCAGGTATTCCACCGAGTGGCGCTTCTTCTGCAGAGGATACTCAGGCGTTGAAGCGCCCTCCACCTCTATCTTCTCCGCTCGCAGTTCGAGAGGCTGCTTGGCTTCCGGCGTCAGGACCACAGTGCCGGTGACTATAAGTGAGGCGCCGACATTCTGCCCTGATATCTCATTATAGTTATCTAGTTCCTCCCTGGACATTACGATCTGCAGGCTTTTAAAACAGCTGCCGTCGTTGAGCTCAATAAATCCAAAATTCTTCATATCCCGTATGGTTCTGGCCCATCCGGCCACAGTCACACGGCTGCCGGAAAAAGTATCGGCGTCGGCAAATATCTGGGAAATTTTTTTGGTATCCATCTTTTCTTCCATCCCTTTAACATTTTATAATTGATGGGCAAAGCCCAAACCTCTATCCCCTTACTACTATAAGTTGTCTCGAGTGTGTATATGGCTGCGTGAATGTCACGCCCGTCTCCTCTCCAGTCGGCGTCAAACGGCCGACCGCAAGCGCCACTTTTCCGCTCTCCACAGTGTAGATGATCTGATCAGAGGCCACCTGGATAAATTCAGGCCTCAGGCCGAGTGCGGCGCAAAGCGCCCGTACAATGTCTATTTCTGCCCCGGCCAGCTCTCCGTTCTCGTCCAGAAACGCATACGGGCTGAGAGTTGGATCCACCGCCACAGATATAGAAGATAGGCCATCTTCCGCAGCCGCTGGGTCTGTCTCCCACTCATATCCACCCGCGTTCCAGCCTGAGATAATGGCATCAAGTGTCCCATTCTGCTGGAGCGTTTCAAGTGCCGCGTCCAGATTTGTCAAAAGCTCCTCATTATCCGCGGAGACTGCAAGGCAATAATCCCTGTCGATAAAGTATTCTTCCAGGCTTATAAACCCGGAGACATAATTTCGCATCTCCTGGAACGTGCCGTCATCAGCGACAACACAGTCAAGCGAACCATTTTTCAATGCTACCGACATGGATTCCACATCGTCATACTGCATGACAGTCATGCTTGACCCGTACTTCTCCAAATATCCGGCAGACGCCGTGCCGGACAGTGCGCCGACCGTGGAGCCAGGCATATCTGAGGCACTGTACACCTTGTTGCTGGGGAGTTCTTCGGAACAGCCTGACAATATAATGCTTAATATCAGTAATGCGGTCAAAACCGCGGTAAATCTTTTCCTCATAGTCTCTATGTATATCCCGCGGTTCCCCTGCCACGGTTTTAGCCTGGCATGGGAACCGCGTCCGTTATCCATAAGTTTCAATAAATTTTATTTTATTATAAACCGGCCTCTGAATCAACAGGTTTTTTTACTTTTCATCTCTGTTCCGGCCTTTAAGTCCCTCTACCAGTTTTTCTATATCGCCGCACAGCTCTTCTGCCGTCTCCTGATCTTTGGCCTCTCCTCTTATAATTATAGCTCTTCCGTCTGCGCTGGGTGAGACTCTCGCCCTGCCGCGAGACGTATCTATACCCAGTCCTCTGCCGAATTCCGATGACATCTCACTTTTTGTCTCAGATAACATGCGCATTGCCCTTGCGCGTGAGAAAGCCACATCCACCACTCTCTCTTGAGTTACAAATTCAGGTACCATACCGGCAAGCTGTTCCAGTGTTGTATCCCTCTCGTGCATCGTTCCCATGATGAGAGACACAGCTAAAATACCGTCCAGCATAAACCTCTGTGAGCCCATCAATTTCTCAGCCCCCTGGTCCCTGCCCTGGCGGAGAAGCACTATTCCCCTAGCCGCAGCCATCTCCTCTGCCGCGGCTGCCGCGTCAAACGGTATAGCTACGCTCCTCTCCCCCAGTTCCATGGCCGCCGCAGCAGCTATTACCGCTGACTTTTCAGCCGCGATATCTCCCAGAACGCCGCCGGCAATTGTGAAGTTCTCTCCGCCCTGGCATATGGTGAACACCGGTCCCCTCACATCTGATATCGATACTCCCATGGCCTCCAGTACGCGCCGCAATGTCCTGTTCTCCGCCCCAGTTCCCTTCACCGAGGCGTATGTCCCCGTAAGCGGGAGCTTTATTCCGCGTTCTGTAAGCATTCTCAGGATATCGGATATATATGCTCTTTCAGAGCCTGTCATCTTATACACACCGCCGACTGCGGAACTGTTAGTCCTCGGGTACTCGCCCGTCCCCGCCGTCTCCAGCTTTCTCTGCAGTTCCGGCCGGAGTTTGAGTCCGTCTGCTCCGAAGAACGACAGTGTGATACGTCCCCTCTCCTGACGTATGAACACGGCCCCGTCAATTCCAAACTGCCTGGCCATACTGGCAAGTTCAGCCTCAAAACCGCAGTCAATCTGGTAAAACTCCGCTCCAGCCCCTGTCGCACCGCAGCCAAACGCGTCGGCAAGAAGCCGGGCGGCCTCTCCTCCGCACCAGGCAGCCCCAGTCCGGCCCTGTGCCCCAAGTATTCCTCCATATGCCATCAAAAGCTCCGGCGTCATGCCGGTCAGGTACTCACCTCTGGCCCTGCCGCCGCCTATAGAAGGCCTCTCCCGTGCGAGTTCCCCCACCAGGTTCTCCCTGAGGGCGCTTCCAGGAGTAACGCTGCGGCCTGTCCACACCTTGACCCCCGGCGAGACTACGCCGCCATCTCCCACGCTGGCCCTGTCTCCGATAACACACCCCTCATTTATCCTGGCCTCTCTGCCTATCAGTGCACCCTTTCCTATGATAGCTCCAACTATTACCGCTCGCTCTTCTATGTTGGCCCCATTTACAACACTCTCACGTATGCAGGCGCCTTCCATTACCGAGCTCCCGCCTGTCAACACTGCTCCAGGCCCTATCTTAGCTCCTGAGGCTATCGTGCAGCCTTCCCCTATATATGATGGGGGCGTGATATCCACACCTTTTGAAATCTCCCCCTCCGCCCATATTCCCGGGGAAACTTCCTTCCCATGTATCGGAAGTTTAGTTTTGCCGGCAGCCACATCTATACAGCAGCGCCTGTACGCCTCCGGCGAGCCAACGTCACACCAGTATCCTTCGGGGCATACCCCCCACATGGACATGCCCTCTTTGAGCATTTTGGGAAAAAGATCCTTTCCGAAGTCATACTGACAGCCCTCTGGTATCAATTCCAGGGCTTTGGGTGAGAGTATATATATTCCGGTATTAACAAGGTCTGTCAACACCATATCCCATCTTGGTTTTTCTAGAAATTTTTCTACGCGGCCTTCCCTGTCCGTCACCACAAGGCCGTATTCAGTTGGCTCCGGGTGTTCATAGAGTACCAGTGTAGCGTCCGCCTTATGTTCTCGATGGAATTCTATGCATCTTTTCAGGTCAAAATCACATACCGCATCGCCGGACATTATCAGTACATCCTCCCCTGCGGTGAAGTCCCCGCAGGCACGCACTCCACCCGCTGTGCCCAGCGGCGTGTCCTCGACGCGGCTGTTTATCCTGACGCCAAACTCGCTCCCATCTCCGAAATAATCCTGTATGATCCTGGGGAGATACTTGAGTGTAAAGCATATATCCTCTATCCCATTTTTCCTAAGGAGTTCAACTGTATATGACAGGATAGGCCTCCCCAACAGCTCCACCATAGGTTTTGGTATGCCGCCGGTGACAGGTCTGAGCCTTGTGCCCTCTCCCCCCGCCATGACGATAGCTTTCACGCTTTAATCGCTCCTTCTTTTATCTTTTATAGTGCCAAAGGCATGTATCAGCTCTTTTATTCTTTCCTGAGGGGCAAAAAAATATTTAATTAGCGTGAATTACTGTTGTTAACACTGACTAAATTTGCTATAATCTCTTCTATGATTGGTTTTTATGAGGGGGTGTTTGTACGAACAGGAAAGTTAAGCGGCTTCTTGAGCCGAATACCCGTCTCTTTTTTATGCTGCTTGTGTTGTTCGCCATCGCCACATTCTTCTTTGGGGAGTTTTCATGGCAGCTTGCGGCGATAGAGGGGTGCCTCATTCTTTTGCTGTTTGTCTATTCCAGGGTGGCCGGACGGCGGCGCAGCCGTGATATGCTCAAATACATCGAGTCTGTCACGTCAAATATAGATTCCGCCACTAAAAATACTCTTCAAAATTTCCCTCTTCCGATGGTCATATTCGGACTTGAGGAAAATGAGATTATATATGCAAACGAGGGGTTCTTATCAATAACCGGTGAGCGTGAACACGCTTTCTCTATAAGCATCTCAGAGATAGTGCCCGGATTCTCCGCCAGGTGGCTCATGGAGGGCAAAAGTGAATATCCTCAGCTCGTATCCATAGGCAGCAGACAGTACAGAGTTTTCGGCAACCTGGTGCGTGGCAGCAACGCACCAGGCGTTAAAAACTATGTTGCCACCACCTACTGGGTAGATGAAACCGAATACGCACAGATCAGGGACGAGTTCAACCGTTCCCGCCTGATATTCACAATAATCATGATAGATAACTATGATGAGATCATAAATGGGTTGGCCGAGAAGGACAAGTCACTCATAGTATCAAACATAGATGAGCGCGTCTCCGCCTGGTGTGGTAACAGGGGCGGATATATAAACCGCTACGACAGGGACCGTTATATCTTCATATTTGAGGAACGGTATTTGCAGCAGTTCATAGACGATAAATTCTCTGTACTGGACAGTGTCCGTGAGTTGTCTACGCCAAAGGGCATGCACCCAACTGTAAGTCTCGGCATAGGGAAGGACGGCAAAAATATAAGTGAGAACTATCAGTTCGCCGCCCTGGCCCTTGAGATGGCTCTGTCCAGAGGCGGTGATCAGGCAGTCATAAAGAACAGGTATAACTTTGAATTCTTCGGCGGAAAAACATCTCAGACTGAGAAGCGTACAAAGGTCAAATCCCGTGTAATGGCAAGTTCCCTGTCGGAACTCATGCGTGATGCCTCGTCTATCTATATTATGGGCCACAAGTTCGCGGACATGGACAGTGTCGGCGCCGCCGTGGGACTCTGCTGCGCCGCCCGCTCCCTAAAGAAGTCCGCTAAAATAGTAATAGATATGGAGGCAAACCTTTCAAAATCACTCATAGACAGGATGTTGACCCTCCCTGAGTATCAGGAGACTTTCGTCTCTCCGCAGGACGCTCTGTTGAACGCCGATGGCTCCACTCTTCTTATAGTTGTGGATACAAACCGCCCGGAGCAGGTGGAGTCTGAATCACTGCTTATGAGCTGTAACCGGGTAGCTGTTATTGACCACCACCGCCGAGCAGCAACCTATATACAGAACGCGGCTCTCTCTTTCCACGAGCCATACGCCTCCTCAGCATGCGAGCTTGTGACAGAGTTGCTTCAATATATGGTCGATCAAGCAGATATTCTCAGATTTGAAGCCGAGGCCCTCATGTGCGGAATGATGATGGACACTAAAAACTTCACCATGCGCACCGGTGGACGCACATTTGACGCCGCCGCTTTCCTGCGCAGGGCCGGCGCCGACACAACCGAGGTAAAGCATCTCCTCCAGTCGGATCTCAAGTCCGCTGTGGCAAGGTACTCCATCGTGCAGAAAGCTAAAATATACAAGGCCGGCATAGCCATCGCTGCTCCTGATTTCGCGGAGACAAAAGTAATCGCCGCCCAGGCCGCGGACGAGCTTTTGAACATATCCGGAATACAGGCATCCTTTGTGGTCTTCCCGTTTCAAGACAATATAAATATATCCGCCAGGAGCCTGGGGGATATAAATGTCCAGCTCATAGTTGAAAAGCTGGGCGGCGGCGGCAATAAATCAACTGCCGGCGCCCAGATAAGCGGCAAGACGCAGAGAGAAGTTGTCCAGGACCTGTTGGTGGCAATAGACCGCTATCTGGAAGATAATTCGATTGATCAAGATGGTCAGCAATCATAACAACTACTGAAAGGAATGGAATATAGATGAAAGTCATACTTCAACAGGATGTAAGGGATCACGGCAAAAAGGGCCAGATGGTAGAGGTTTCCGACGGTTATGCCCGCAACTTCCTGTTCCCCAGGAAGCTTGCCATCCCCGCCACTGCCGATAACATCAACACTATGAAACAGCGTGAAAAGGCCCGCTTAAAGCAGATTGAGGAGGAAAAAGCCGCTGCCGCCGCTACGGCTGAAAAGCTCCAGGGATGCGTTGTCAAGGTCTCCGCTAAGGCCGGTGATAACGGCAAGCTCTTCGGGTCCGTCACTGCTAAGGAGATATCCGACGCACTTGAGTCTCAATACGGTATAACTGTTGAGAAAAACCGTATAGTCATAGCAGAGCCTATAAAGTCCTTTGGGACATATGAGGTAAAATGCAAGCTGGGTTACGAGATAAGCGGCGTTATAAACGTTGTGATATCTGAGGCCAAGTGAGCTTCTATATCCTGATTTTTGTCATGGAGGTCACTGAGCATGGATGAACTTGATACAAAGCAGATGCCCCACAGTGTGGAGGCCGAGCAGTCTGTTCTTGGCTCCATGCTCATAGATGCCAGATGCATCCCTGAGGTCGTAGGTACATTGCGGCCTGACGATTTCTATGTCGATGCAAACAAGATTATCTTTGAGACAATTTACTCCATGTTTAACTACTCCATGACTATCGATCCGGTTACGGTCATGGACAGGATGCGTCAAGACGGTACGTATAAGGACAACTTATCCGATTACCTCATGAAGCTGATGGAGGTTACCCCCACAGCCGCCAATGTCATGGAGTATGTGGCCATAGTGAAGGACAAGGCCCTGCTCCGCAGTGTAGCGGACGTTGGAAGTGAGATAAATTCCATGGCCATGGAGGGTGCCGGGACCGCTGGTGATATCCTGGAGGCCGCCGAGCAGAAAGTCTATGCCATACGGAACGGCCGTTCAGGTACTGGATTGGAGCCTGTGTCAAAAATTTTGGTAAACGTCTATAACCAGCTGTCCGAAGCCTCAAAGAGCGGCAATGCCATCCCTGGCTTGTCAACCGGGCTATACGACCTTGATAACGCCATAATGGGCCTTAACGACTCTGACCTTATACTCATAGCCTCCCGGCCGGGTATGGGCAAGACAAGCATCGCATTGAATTTAGCCCTGCATGTTGCCAAAACATCTGGGAAAGCTGTCGTCATCTTCTCCCTAGAAATGAGCAAGGAGCAGCTGTGTATGCGTCTGCTGGCCGGAGAGAGTTTTGTGGACAGTAAAAAGCTTCAGACCGGCGCTCTCACTGAGGAGGACTGGCGCCGTATCGCGGCAGCCTCTGTCACAATAGGCGGCGTAGATATGCACATAGACGATAACCCTATACTGAGTGTCGCTGACATGAACTCTGCCTGCCGGCGCGTGCGTAATCTGGGGCTTGTAGTCATAGATTACCTGCAGCTTATGCAGTCTGCCGGTACGGGAGGATCCAGGAGCGGCGAAAACCGCACTCAGGTTGTATCAGATATAAGCCGTATGCTCAAAATAATGGCTAAGGAGCTGAACGTTCCCGTTGTCTGCCTATCACAGCTCTCCCGCGCAAACGAGTCACGCAGCGATAAACGTCCAATGCTCTCTGACCTGCGTGAGTCCGGAGCTATTGAGCAGGACGCTGACATAGTGCTCGGCCTCTACAGGGACGACTACTATAATAAGGAGTCTGAGAACCCAAACGTGGCCGAGTGCATAATATTGAAAAACAGGCGTGGAGAGACGGGCACCATTGAGCTGCGCTGGCTGCCCGAGTTCACTTCTTTCTCCTCCTTGGATAAGCGGCACGAGGAATAAATGGACAGGTATCTGAAAAAAGTATTTGATTTTTGTCAAGAATATGATATGCTTCCAAAAAGCGGCAACGTAATAGTCTGTGTCTCAGGTGGCACAGACTCTATGTGTCTGCTCAATTTATTAAATGAGCTCTCTGAAAAAGTTGGTTTCTCACTTCATGCCGCCCATTTCAACCACATGCTCCGGGGGAGTGAGTCTGACGGCGATGAAGCATTTGTTATTGAGGAGTGCGGTAAGTTGGGTATTCCACTGTCCGTGGGCTCCGGAGATGTATCCGGCGAGGCCGCCAGGACTGGCCGCGGTATCGAGGAAACCGGCCGTGATATGCGCTATGACTTCTTCCACAGGCTCTCCATTGAGCTTGATGGTGCAAAAATTGCAACTGCCCATAACGCCGACGACCAGTTGGAAACGGTGTTATTGCGTCTAGTAAGGGGTACCGGCCTTCGTGGGCTGTGCGGCATTCCCCCTGTGCGCGGCAAAATCATAAGGCCGCTTCTGTGTCTCACAAGGGACGAGATAGAACAGTATAACACGGGCCGTTCCATAGCCCATCGTGAGGACTCCACCAACAGTGATGACACGTACTCACGTAATAATATAAGGTTGCATGTCCTTCCGGTGCTCCGGAAGTTGAATCCCTCTGTCTCCACAGCCTGTGTGGAGACATGTGGACTTCTGCGGAAGGATGAGAGCTTTCTCCAATCCCTGGCAGATAGTTTTATCGGAGAAAACTATTTAGATGGCTCTCTCCCCGCTGAGGAACTTTGTTCCCTCCCCTTCCCTGTCTCATCGAGGGTAATAAGGACGCTCTGCGGATCTGGTATCGACTCCGGACATGTGAAATCAGTTTTGATTCTTGCCGCCTCCGACGATCCCTCTGCAAGCCTGTCACTTCCTGGTATGACTCTGCGGCGGGAATATGAAAAACTTGTATTCAGTCAGCTGCCCAAGGTGTCCGGCATACCGGAAAGGCAGCTTATCCCAGGCAGTGTTTTAAAAATTCCAGAGGCTGGGTGCTTAATAAGCTGTTATGAGGATATTGCTCCCTGCGGGATTTACAAATCTTTTACCACTTTCCTGTTCAAATTTTCCGCCATTTGTGGTAATATAACTGTCAGGTCTAGAATGACCGGAGATAGTATACGCCTCAGCGAAAAATCCGGAAGCAAGAGCCTTAAGCGGCTCTTTATAGATAGAAAGATACCGGCTTTAAAACGCTCTCTTGTCCCTGTTATATGCGATGGTCGGGGACCCATCGCCGTGCCGGGAATAGGCTGCGACATACGTGTCAGGCCGTCCCCTGGGGACAAGGTCTTAAAAGTTACTGTTGAGGAGATAAAGGATATATGCTAGAAAATGATATTGAGAGAATTTTTTTCTCAGCTGAGCAGCTGCAGAAAAGGGTGTCGGAGCTTGGGGATCAGCTTACGCGGGATTTTTACGATAAGAACCCTCTTATAATTGGTGTGCTTAAAGGTTCATTTGTCTTTATGGCCGATCTTATGCGTAACATTAAGACTTACTGTGATATAGACTTTATGGCTGTATCGTCCTATGGGAACGGTACTACTACCACAGGTGCTGTAAAGATTACAAAAGACCTGAGTTACGATGTGCAGGGTCGTCATATAATCCTCATAGAGGACATACTTGACTCGGGCGTAACCCTTTCATATCTGAAGAACTACATCGAAGCCCGTGAGCCCGAGTCCATGAGCATATGCGCGCTTCTGGATAAGCCTGCACGCCGCCGCTCTCAGATAGAGCCTAACTATGTGGGTTTTATCTGTCCAGACGAATTTATCGTCGGTTACGGTCTTGACTACGCTGAACGTTACCGCAATCTCCCATACATAGGCGTGTTAAAGCCTGAGATATACGCCTAGCTTGGCAAGAACAACATCCGCCCAGAAAGAAGTGACAGTATTTGAACAAAAAACCTAACCGAAAGCCGGATATCGGGTTTTATATATTCATAGTTTTGATCCTGGTCGCCACGATATATTTGCTCAGCGCCCAGAATACCACATATAACAGCATTGACTATTCCGAGATGCGCCAGCAGTTCGTGCAGGAGAATGTGTCTTATTTTGCCATTGAGGACAACACAGTCTATATGACGCTCCGTGAGCCGTATAACGGCAACACGGAGGTGGTTCACGAGCTCTACAGTGTATCTATTTTCTATGAGGACCTCGGCGAGCTGATTACCCAGCAGTGGGAAGAGGGTCTCCTCGAGTATAACTATGTTCCAGCCTGGGATGCCCCATGGTGGGTATCTATACTGCCGTATGTCATCATAATGGTTATAATGATAATCGTCTGGTACGTGATGATGAATAAAGCCAGCAGTGGTGGCAGCAGTGGAGCCGGCCGCTTTGGCAAGGCCCGTACGCGTCTTGCCAGTGAGGATAAGAGACGTGTCACTTTCCGTGATGTGGCCGGGGCTGACGAAGAAAAGGCTGAGCTGGAGGAGATTGTTGATTTCTTGAAGGCGCCGCAGAAGTATACGGCTCTCGGTGCCAGGATACCAAAAGGAGTGCTTTTGGTTGGCCCTCCGGGAACTGGTAAAACACTTTTGGCCAGGGCCGTTGCCGGCGAGGCCAACGTCCAGTTCCTGTCCATCTCAGGTTCCGACTTTGTTGAACTCTATGTCGGTGTCGGCGCCTCACGTGTCCGTGACCTTTTTGAACAGGCCAAGAAACTTGCGCCGGCAATAATATTCATTGACGAGATTGACGCCGTGGGACGTCAAAGGGGCAGCGGCCTGGGAGGCGGACATGACGAGCGTGAGCAGACACTAAACCAGCTTCTGGTGGAGATGGACGGTTTCTCAACAAATGAGGGCGTCATAGTGATGGCAGCTACTAACCGCGCTGATATACTCGATTCCGCCCTGCTCCGCCCCGGACGTTTTGACAGGCAGATCTATGTCGGTATGCCCGACGTGAAGGGCCGCGAGGAAATACTGAAAATACACGCCAGGGGCAAGTCCCTCTCTGATGACGTGAATTTGGCCAGTATCGCCAAGGGAACCCCTGGTTTTACCGGCGCGGATTTGGAAAACCTTATGAATGAGGCTGCTCTTCTGGCTGCCAGGCGCAACAAGCCCTGTATTACAATGCGTGAAGTAGATGACGCTATATTAAAGGTCCAGATGGGTCCGGAAAAAAAGAGTTACGTTGTCTCTGAGAAGGAGCGGCGGCTCACCGCCTACCATGAGGCCGGCCACGCCATAGCAGGAAAATACCTGGAGAATGTTGACCCGGTACACTATATAACGATTATTCCTCGAAAAGGCGCCGGCGGTTTCACCCTGTTCCGCCCCGAGGAGGATTCCATATTTGCCTCAAAGGGACGTATGTTTGAGCAGATTGTCATGGCACTGGGCGGCCGTACGGCTGAAAAACTCTTTATGGACGATATTTCCACCGGAGCTTCCGGGGACATCCAGCAGGCCACGGACATAGCCAGAAACATGGTGACCGTATATGGTATGTCGGAACGGCTGGGGCCTATCTCATATGACTCCAGCGGGCACAGTATCTTTATAGGCCGTGACTTCGGCCAGACAAAGAGCTATTCTGAGGAGACCGCCGCCATCATTGATGAGGAGGTCAAGCGCATATTTGACGAGGCATCTGCAAAGTGCGAGGAGCTTTTGGACCAGCACCGGGATATGCTCATTAAGACGGCTGAGTACCTGCTTGAGCATGAGTCTATGACTGGTGAAGACTTCAACTATATGTGTGACCACGACGGGCAGCTTCCCCCTCCAAAAGATAAGAGGAAAAAGTCCGATAAGGTCGAAGCTCCCAAGCCTGACCCTGTGATGGATGAGATCCGCGCCCAGGCGCTTGAGGACGCAAGGCAGAAGGAGCTAGAGGAGAAACGCATAAGCGCTACTCCCTCCGATAATAGCGCGAATAATCAAGATAAAGAGCAGGATAATTAATCAAAAACACGGTTCGAGAAATTCTCGAACCGTGTTTTTGATTATAAAGCTAATTAAACTTAATTTTTTCAGAATATCATTGTGGCAAAGTAGTCGTCCGGTGTCTCGGCGCGGCGGATAAGTTCTGTAGAACCGTCCTCACGCAATAGCACTTCCGCCGAACGGAGCTTGCCGTTATAATGGGACCCCATGGCGTGGCCGTGGGCGCCTGTATCGTGTATTACAAGGAGGTCTCCAATATCTATTTTGGGGAGCTCCCTGTCAATTGCAAACTTATCGTTATTCTCACAGAGTGAACCTACCACATCGTAGAGGTGGTCGCACGGCATATCCTCCTTGCCAACCACTGTTATGTGGTGGTATGCGCCATACATTGCCGGACGCATCAGGTTGGCAGCGCAGGCGTCAACTCCCACATACTCCTTGTAGATGTGCTTCTTGTGTACAGCGCGGGTCAAAAGGCAGCCATATGGAGCAAGCATGTAGCGGCCCAGCTCTGTAAATATGGCCACATCCTCCATGCCGGCCGGGACAAGTATCTGCTCAAACTGCTGTCTTACTCCCTGGCTTATAACATCAATATCAGTTGGAAGCTGGTCAGGATAGTAAGGTATACCAATTCCGCCAGAGAGGTTAATAAACTTGATATGCGCCCCCGTATCCCTGTGGAGCTCCACAGCCAGTTCAAAGAGCATTTTGGCCATCATTGGGTAATACTCATTGAATACTGCGTTGCTCACCAGGAAAGCGTGTATGCCAAACTCCTTGGCGCCCAGAGCCATAAGATCCCTATAGGCGCTCTTCATCTGGCCCTTTGTCATTCCATACTTAGCGTCATGTGGGTTATCCATTATCTGGTTGGCCACAGAGAAAACCCCGCCCGGATTATAACGGCAGCATATCGTCTCCGGTATGCCACACAGGTTATTTAAAAATTCCACGTGGGTGTAGTCATCCAGGTTTATGTATACACCCAGCTCCCTGGCCTTTATCATGTCCTCAGGAGGGGTGTCGTTAGATGAGAACATTATATCGCTGCCTGAAAAGCCGCATCTCTCGCTGAGCATAAGCTCCGTGAGGGAAGAGCAGTCCACGCCGCACCCTTCCTCTTTAAGGATTTTTATTATTTTCGGAGTAGGCGTTGCTTTAACAGCGAAATACTCCTTAAAGCCTTTGTTCCAGGAAAAGGCCTTATAAAGCTTTCGTGCGTTCTCCCTTATTCCCTTCTCATCGTAGATGTGGATGGGAGTACCGTACTCTTCCGCTATCGCCGCGAACTGTTCCGCTGTAGCAAACGTCTTCTTCATTTTCTGATACCTCCAAGAAAAAGTAACACCTTGATTTTAATACATTACTTCATCTATTGCAACGATTTTTTATAAAGTAACCCTTGATATAATGGCCCCCACCGCTCTTGCCGCGTCCTCCATGGCATTCTCTTCAATGGTTCCTGGGCTGTAAGTAATATATATCACATACTCATCACACACAGCGACTGTCTCAAGCCTTGTATACCAGGCCGCATCTGCCCCCTCAATGCTGATCGGCACAAAATTCTCCATGTCGCTAAACGTTGCACTGCACATTATGGCCTGAGCGAGATCTGTGCACATGCCCGGGTATCTCAGCCTATATATGTCCTGATATATCCACACGCCTCCATCTCCGTCCAAGAGATACTCATTTACGTCCCAGTGTTCTGCCAGAATTGATGTACTTACCCTTACCTCCTGTTCATTGCCGAACGGGTCGTCCCTCTCGCCCTTCCAACCCAGTTCCTCCAGAGTTATATACGGCCCGTCGGATACCTGCGGCAGCTTATATCTATCCACCCCTATGTACTGTACAAGGCACAGCGCTGCTGATACTGCGCACAGGCACAGCAGTGCTCCTGAAATCACCTTGTGGCCTATCCTCCTATTCTTTGGGGAGTGGTCAAGAGGTTCCCCCCTTCGGAGCCGCTTATACAGTATTGCAGTCCTCACCGCCCCATACAGCGACTGCCACACTCCATAGGCGATAATGAGTGTGCACAGCGCCAGCATGGCTGTCTCCTCCACTGCTGCCACAAGCATTTCTTCCCAAAAACTGGATAAAAATTCATTTATCCCGCCGCTCATGGCCGCAAATATGAGAGTATAGACAACGATTATAGCGAGAGCAAATGCAATTCCACTCAAGTAGCTGCGCCTGAGCCCTCTCAGTGTCTCTGCCTGCTGCTCCGGCTCCATATAAAACTCCGGTGCGCCGCTGCCATCAGGCGCTCTAAATACATTTATAAGGTCATAGCTTGTGACAAACTCCCAGCCGCAGTCCTCAAACAGCGATAACTTCTCCTCAGGGAGCCCCTTATCCTCAAATATCCTGGGACTTGCCAGCTCTATCCTGTATATGGTCTTCTCCGGTTTTACCCTTTTAAACCGGCTGAGCCATCTCCCGCGCTTCATAAGGCTCCACCCGCGCTCCGCCATATCTGAATAGAACTTCTCATTTTCCCCTATAGCATAATCCCCAGGTTGGAAGGCATACCGTCTCTCCATTACTGCACCTCCTCCAATATATCTCCATCGGAAACCATACGCTTCAAGCGCCTGTACTCGGAAATCAGGGCATCCCTACCTGCCTGTGTGATCTCATATGTCTTTTTTCTGTCAGATTCCTCTTTGAGCGTTATAAACCCCTCTGCACGCAGCCGTGTCAATATGCCGTACAGCGTCCCGGGCCCCATTACAACCCTTCCCCCTGTCAGTTCCCTTATGTGCCCCATTATCCCGTAGCCGTGATCCGGCTGCATAAGCGCCAGAAGTACATAGTACATGGCCTCGCTCATTGGCTGTTTCTCCATCTGCCGGACCTCCCCATTCTGCGCAGATATATCGCGCTACGATATATCGTCTAACGTAATAATACACACACGACTATACAATGTCAAGAAAAAAGCTGAGGCAAATGCCTCAGCTTTCAATCTTACTACCTTTTTTCCTTCTCTTCACGGCCTCTGACAGAATATACTCGATCTGCCCGTTTATCGACCTGTAGTCATCCTGCGCCCAGACGGCTATATCCTGCCATAGCGACGGGGCCAGGCGCAGCAGGACCTGCTTTTTTGCTCCCTCCTGGGCCTTTATGGCCCTCTCACGTTCCTTTATCTCCCGCTCCAGTTCCTCTATCTTTCTCAGCCGTTCCTGGAGCCGCTCCTCCTTTTGGGATAGATCCATGTCCACCGCCTTCTCAGTAGATAGAGCCGCTGTTTACAACTGGCTGGGCGTCCTTATTGCCGCACAGCACCACCAATAGGTTTGATACCATTGCTGCCTTGCGCTCCTCGTCAAGGACGACTATCTCGTCCTCTCCCAGCTTATCTATAGCCATCTTCACCATGCCTACCGCGCCGTCGACGATCTTCTGCCTGGCGGCTATTATTGCGGCGGCCTGCTGCCGTTGGAGCATGGCGGCGGCTATCTCCTCAGAGTAAGCAAGGTGCGTTATCCTAACCTCCTCTATGACAAGCCCCGCGCTCTCCACACTCCGCTGCAGCTCCTGACGCATGCTCTCCGCTATCTCCACAGCGCTTCCCCGCAGTGTCTTCTCTCGGGAATCGTCGTCCCCATCGTCATCAAAGTTGTCGTATGGGTATAGCCTGGCAATGTTCCTGACTGTTGAGTCGGCCTGGATACCGAGAAACTCGCTGTAATTTTCCACCGCAAACACGGCACGTGTAGGGTCGGCCACGCGCCATATTACCACGGTGCCGATGATTATTGGATTTCCCAACACGTCGTTGACTTTCTGGCGCCTATTGTCAAAGGCCTGTGTCTTGAGGGAGATACATTTGCCGGCGTTCACATTCACAACGGCCACACGCCCCTGCTGTTCCGCCTCCTTGGCCTGACGCACCGCCTCTGCCCTGGCCATGTTGTATGTAGGGCTGAAAGAGGTGCAAAATGGGTTTACATAATAGAATCCGGACTCTTTTATTGTCCCGTAGTATTTCCCAAAGAGCGTAAGCACCCTGGCCTCATTGGGCTTTACAATTTTCAGCCCCGCCATGAGCATGGGGAACAGGAACCACCCAATTACCCCCAATACTATCAGTAGTACGCCTATGCCTACGACAGTCTCCTGCGCCACACTTATAACACCCAGGATAAAAAGCCCAGTAGATACAAGTATCCCCAGCATCAGCAGGCAGAGCGCCAAGCCGCCGCTTCTGGGCTTTATCACCCTCTCTTGAATATTGTTCTCATTCATAATCTTTCCTCCAAGATATTATGATATTAAAATAATATTATAATAATATAACAATCCGAACTATTTGTCAACTGTATATCTATCTGCCAGCCGGATTCACACATATATAAGCCCTGTGCCCTTGACTTCTTTACATTCGTCGACTAAAATTTTTAAGCTGTAGGTGTTAGACAGCAAGGGGATGGAGGCATAATATGAAGCTGCTTATTGAATTGTTTTTGACCTTTGCCAAGATTGGCCTATTCACTTTTGGGGGTGGATACGCTATGATCCCGGTGGTGGAGGACAACTGTGTTGACAAAAAGGGCTGGATAACCCACGACGAGATGATGAATATAACTGTTATAGCCGAGTCAACCCCAGGGCCTATAGCGATAAATGCCGCCACATACGTGGGCCTCCGGCGCGGCGGGCTTCCCGGGGCAATAGCTGCCACACTTGGTGTCATACTCCCCTCATTTATCATAATATACGCCATCTCCATGTTCCTGGAGGACTTCCTGGAGATAGCAATCATATCAAACGCCTTTAAAGGGATAAAGATAGGGGTGGGATTCCTGATTCTGGACGCCGGCATCAATATGGCGCTCAAAGTATCCAGGGATGCCATGGCCGTGGGTATCATGGCCGCCGGATTTGGCGCGCTACTCATTGTTGATATATTCTCCCTCAATGTGTCATCCATCGCTATCCTATTGGCCGCCGGTATCATCAGCTTTGCGATGTACTTTATAAGGGGGAGACGGCAGAGATGATATATTGGGAACTTTTCCTTGGGTTTCTCAAGATAGGCTGCTTCTCATTCGGCGGCGCCTACAGCGCTATCCCATTAATACGCGACGTGGTGCTGGACTATGGCTGGCTAACCTCCGATGAGATAACATATATGATCGCCGTCAGCGAGTCCACCCCCGGTCCAATTATGGTTAACCTGGCCACATACGTTGGCAGCACACAGGCCGGCCTGCTCGGCAGCGTGCTCGCCACGCTTACAGTTGTGCTGCCGGCTTTTTTAATCATCGTCCTTATAACCACGCTTCTAAAGGCGGCACTTAAAAACATGTGCTTTCAGGCCGTCCTTGACGGTCTTAAAAACTGCATCAGCGGGATTATACTGGCTACCGGCCTGTGGATGGTCCTGCAGAACTGCGGAGTCGAGAGCAGCTTTGATCAAAGGGCACTTATTTTATCTGCAGCAGTTGCAGTCGTTATGATCCTGTATCGTAAGATAAAATCAAAAAGGATATCCCCTATCCCGCTGATACTAATCTCCGCCGTACTTGGCGTGGTGGTCTACGGCGTCTGATTAAAAAAAATCCCATCCGGAGTCATCCGGATGGGATTTTTTATTCTCATTTGTTCAGCAGAACGGGTTTTCGGTAGGATATGGCAGAGATGCGGGGCGGTTATACTGGATATCCTGCACACCCAGGTATTTGAACACCTCATACATCGCCTGTCCGCAGTGGGCAAACGCCACGGCACCGTGGTGCGGGTAGCCCTTCTCTATAAGCACGTGCCTATAGAACCTGCCCATCTCATGGATGGCAAACACGCCGATGCCACCGAAAGAACGTGTCTTAACAGGCAGGACCTCTCCCTGGGCGATATAGGAACGGAGAACGCCCTGGGAATCGCACTGGAGGCGGTAGAAGGTGATGTCGCTGGCTGCGATATCGCCCTCAAGGGTGCCGCGTGTGAAGTCCGGCTCAGATCCCTCCGGCTCAAGGGTCCTGTGCTGGATAAGCTGATACTTTATGGCCCTGTCGGCGCACATCTTGCAGGACGGGGTGTTGCCGCAGTGGAAACCCATAAACGTGTCTGTAAGCTTATAGTCAAACTTGCCTGCAATGTCCTCGTCAAATATCTGCTTTGGCACAGAGTTGTTTATATCCAGAAGTGTCACAGCGTCGCTGGTGATGCAGGCTCCGATATACTCAGAGAGGGCGCCGTACACGTCTACCTCGCAGCTCACAGGTATGCCGCGGGACGCCAGGCGTGAATTTACAAAGCATGGCTCAAATCCAAACTGCTGCGGGAACGCGGGCCAGCACTTATCAGCAAACGCCACATACTTTCTGGCACCCTTGTGGGCCTCAGCCCAGTCAAGGAGCGTCAGCTCAAACTGCGCCATTCTCGGCAGCAGATCAGGGTAACGGTTTCCCTCTAGGCCCAGCTCATTTGCCATATCCTTGCAGACATCATCTATCCTGGGATCGTTTGCATGGGCTTTATAGCTTACAAGCAGATCAAGCTCAGAGTTCTCCTCTATCTCCACTCCCAGCTCATAGAGTCCCTTTATTGGGGCGTTGCAGGCGAAGAAGTCCTGCGGCCTGGGGCCGAATGTGATTATCTTAAGGTTCTTAACTCCGATGACTGCACGGGCAATCGGCACAAACTTCTTTATCTCCTCTGCGGCCTCATCGGCTGTGAGTACTGGGTACTCTGGTATATATGCATTCAGATGGCGCATGCCAAGGTTGTACGAGCAGTTGAGCATACCACAGTAGGCGTCGCCGCGTCCATCTATAAGATCACCATCACCCTCAGCGGCGGCTATGTACATTACAGGGCCGTCAAACTTCTGGCAGATGATAGTCTCCGGCGTCTCAGGTCCAAAGTTGCCCAGGAACACAACAAGCGCGTTGCATCCGGCGTTCTTAACATCCTCAACTGCCTTTATGGCGTCGTTCTCATTTTCAACTGTGACTTTGCAGTTGTAGATACCCTCGCCGTATTGGGAAACTATTGCCTCTCTCCTGGCTGTGGAGAGGGCTATTGGAAAGCAGTCCCTTGATACAGCAATGATTCCCAGTTTTACCTCAGGAATGTTGTTCATTTCCTTTTCTCCCTTCAATTACTTTTGAATATCAATATTTTCTCCCACGAGGCCGATGTGAGCACCATTTTTCGCCTCATCTGACTCTGGGTGAGCTAACAGCCATTTATTCCTGGCGGTGAGCCAGGTGTCCTCATCACATCCCGCCTTAAACTTCGGCGGCTCCTCATTAGTCCCGCGCGGCAGGACTATGGCCACACGAAAGCCTGTATCCACGTCTCTGCCGCAGGGCGCGTAATGGAGAGAAGTAGCATACACCTCAACCACAGCTCCCTTGGGGGCAGAAAAAGCCTTTACACTTTTTGTGTCAAGCCTGCCGTCTATTATCTCCTCACTCTTGGCCAGCAGCAGGATAAAATCCGTATCCCCGATATTTATCTCACTGTCCCTGTGGTACTCGAGACAATTTAACTTCGTATTGTGTCCCCAGCACATGCCTATCTGAATCGGCATACCGCCGTACGCCCTGTCTTGGAGGGCCGAGAAGATATCTTGCCCCTCCAGCGAATCTATGCTGGGTTCGTAACTGGTACCGGACGGCGGATAAGGTATATCCTCCATGGCTTCAACCAGTTTATCTGTGTCATATCCTGTGAGCACTTTTCCGTATGGCCGGAACTCCTCATCAAAAACTGAATAAATCTTCATACTTATGCTCCTCACAAAAGTTTTGGAAAAAGCGGACGGACAGTGGGATATATCTGCATGAACTTTTCGTATTTCTCCTGGTATCTGGCCGCAATTTCAGCATCAGGCTCGATAGTCCCAGAGACCTGAACGAGAGCTTCAGCCGCCTGTGACACGTTATCAAACTCGCCGCATCCCACCATGGCCAGCATCGCCCCGCCATATCCCGGGCCCTGCTCTGTCATCATTGTCTCCAATGGCATATTGAGCACATTGGCAAATATCTGTCTCCAGAGCGGCGATTTGCTTCCTCCTCCGCATATCCTGGAGCTTTTCACTTCCACCCCTATGGATTTAGCGACTTCAAAGGAATCGCGTATTGCAAACGCCACGCCCTCCAGCATGGCCTGTACCATATCTGAACGGCTGGTGTCCATAGTCATGCCTATAAACATGCCCCTGGCATTAGTGTCGTTTATCGGGCTTCTCTCACCCATAAGGTACGGAAGGAAGTACACTCCGCATCTGCCCAGCTTATCACTGGTGATATCCCTCTGTTCCATATCATAGTCGTTGCATCTCAGGATATCCTCGCACAACCACTTATTGCAGCTTGCCGCCGAGAGCATGCACCCCATAAGGTGATACCCGCCATCCGCATGTGCAAAGGAGTGCAGGGCGTTATTCGGATCTACACAAAACTTCTCTGAGGAGATGAAGATGGTTCCAGAAGTACCGACCGAGATGTTGCAGCCGCCGCTGCCAACCGTACCGGTACCTACCGCCGCGGCGGCGTTATCTCCCGCGCCCGCCACAACTTTCACACTGGCTGGAAGGCCAAGGGAATCCGCGGACTCCCGCGTGAGGTTTCCCACAACCTGATAACTCTCAAAGAGCTTCGGCATCATGTCAAGGTTCACACCGCATATATCCAACATCTCCTGGGACCAGCACCTGTGCTTCACATCCAGCAGGAGCATGCCAGAGGCATCTGAGTAATCGCAGCAGTGGACACCCGTCAGTTTATAATTTATGTAATCTTTCGGCAGCATTATCTTGGATATCCGGCCAAAATTTTCAGGCTCCTCGTCGCGCATCCACAGCAGCTTTGGAGCGGTAAATCCGGCAAAGGCTATGTTGGCCGTGAGTTCAGAGAGTTTTGACCTTCCTATAACTTCATTAAGATAATCTACCTGTCTCCAGGTCCTGCCGTCATTCCAGAGTATCGCCGGCCTTATTACATTATCTTCACCGTCAAGAGCCACCAGGCCATGCATCTGCCCAGCGGCGCCGATCCCGGCCACTTGGGAGGCATCAGCCCCCTCAAGCAGCCGCGGAATCCCCCTCACACACGCATTCCACCAATCCTTGGGCTCTTGCTCGGACCAGCCGGGTTTTGGGTAGCTTATCGGGTACTCCTCAGAGACAGTGTTCAATATCCTGCCCGTCTCATCAACAAGCAAAAATTTTGCCGCGGAGGTACCAAGATCTATTCCTATATACAGCATATAAATAGCTCCTTTCCGCCCTTTGTCCGAGTCTGCAATGCGTAAATCATCATTGTAATGATAGCACAACCACTGTATATTTAAAAGCTCATATTTTGGACAAAATGGAAGCAATGTGGATAAAATTTTACTCTACTATAGGGAGCTTTGCTCCATCCTTCAGGAAGAGCGGTATAACATCGATCGGGGCGTCAGCATTGACGGTCTCGCCGCCCTGACACTTCCTTCCTGTCCAGGCATCTGTCCACTTGGATCCAGCTGGCAGATATACCTTCCGGCTATCAGCCCCAGCCTCCATCACCGGTGCCACCAGGATGTCCGGTCCGAACATATACTCATCGTCCACTTCCCATGCCGCGCCATCGTCCTTAAAGTCAAAGAACAGCGGCCGCATAATCGGAGTGCCTTTCTCGTGCGTAAGGGCCATCTGTTCCTTTATATATGGACGCAGCCTTTCGCGCATGAAGAGGTACTTCTTCATTATCTCGAAGCACTCCTCGCCGTAGCTCCACACCTCGTTGTCAGCGCCTGTCCCAAATTGGCCAGTACCGGAGATCATATCGCCGTCAAATCCTGTGAGAGGCGACCTGTTTCCATGCAGGCGGAATACCGGGCAGAAGCATCCATAGGCAAACCAGCGCATGAGAAGTTCCCTAAAGGCGGGATCATCTGTCCTGGCGCCGTGGAAACCGCCGATATCAGTGGTCCACCAGGGGATACCTGCAACGGCCATTGATAGGCCGGCTCTGACCTGGCGCTGGAAGCACTCGAAGGTAGAGTCGATATCACCGGACCAGACGAGAGCGCCGTACTTGGCGCTGCCAACCCAGGCGCAGCGCAGCAGGTTCATTGGGTTCTCCATGCCCGCGGCCTTCATCCCGTCGTAATAGGCCTTTGCATAATAGAGAGGATATGTGTTGCCCACTTCCAAATCTGTACCCAGGTAGTAACGGTAGTTCTCATAGTCATACACAGTATACTCAGGTTCAGCCTCATCAAGCCAGAAGAGCCTTACGCCCTTATCCCAGTAGTTCTGCTTGGACTTGTCCCAAATGAACTCGCGAGTGCCAGGGTTGGTGGGATCCATGAACACTTCCTGTCCAAACATCTGCATGGTTATCCTCGCGCCGTGTTCAGTGCGGACAAGATACCCCTTCTCCATCATCTCTTTGAAGTTCTCAGAGCGATAGTCAACTGTTGGCCATATGGAAACCATCAGCTTTATTCCCATATCGTCAAGCTCTTTACACATTCCCTCCACATTGGGCCAATATTTCGGATCAAATTTATACTCACCCTGCTGTGTCCAGTGGAAGAAATCTGCCACGATAACATCCATGGGAAGGCCCAGCTCTTTATGCTTGCGGGCCACTGCCATCAGTTCATCCTGG
>CALXAF010000065.1 GCA_944386185.1 uncultured Oscillospiraceae bacterium | reverse complement strand
CCGGGCAGCATGGGGATGCCGGAGTTTGCCATACCATATGAGGCTATAGAGGAAATAGTATTACAGGACTCCATTCTATCCTCCGGAGCATAAGGAGAAACATCTTTGATACGTATCTGCATATGTGATGACAAAAATGAAGACCTGGAGGTGCTGGCCGGATACACTCGGGAGCTGGCTGATGAGAACACCAGGTTAGTTATCCAGACGGACTTTTTCCATACACCTGATGAAGTGGAAGAGTCAGTGCGGCAGTCGGGAGGGTATGATCTCTACATACTTGACGTGTTGATGCCGCACATTGACGGTATAGAACTTGCCCGCAGACTGCGGGAACGTGGAGAGCAGGCTAAAATTATTTTTCTGACCGTGTCCCGCGAATACGCGGTGGATGCCTTCCGGGTCAAAGCTTCGGGGTACTTGATAAAACCAGTTTCAAAAGCAGATTTTTTCAGCCTTGTGGCCGAATGCCTGGACTCGATTTCTGAAGCTGATCAGGCCATACTTATAAAGACGAAAGAGGGCGTACGGAAAATCCTGGCGTGTGATATAACCATGGTGGAGAGCTTTGATCACGAACGGGTAATAACACTGGCCGGTGGAGATGCTATAATTACTTCTGAGACACTCTCCTCTCTTTACGGAAGGTTTCGCAAGGGGTTCTTTCGCCCGCACAGAGCATATATAATAAATCTTGACTATGTAAAAGGCCTGTCATCTGCGGAACTCATAATGAACGACGGCTACAGAGTACCGATATCGAGAAAACTATATGGTGATTTTAAGAAAGCGTATATGGATCACACTTTTAGAGGACTGAAATAACAAAAAACAGCTTTATGCCCAGCGGTGCCTTAAAGGCGCCGCTATTTTTTATCAGGTACATCTATAGATTTATTCCCTGCTGTGTGGTAGACTTAGAAAAATTCAAGGGGGCCTATATATGGCGCACTTACGTATTGCTCTGCTCCAGATATTGCCGACTGGCAGCTTACAGGGGAATCTCGAAAAGGGGATAGAGCACTGCCGCAGGGCACGGGAAATGGGGGCGGACATAGCCCTTTTCCCGGAGATGTGGAGCTGCGGCTACGATATTCATTTTAATAAAAAATGGAAGGAAGAGGCAGTCCCGGCCGATGGGGAGTTTGCCGCCGCTTTTGCCACGCTGGCGCAGGAGCTGAGAATGGCCATAGGCGTTACAATGCTCGAGATGCTCCCGGATAAACCGGCTAATACCCTTGTGCTGTTTGACCGGTACGGCAGAGAGTGCCTCAGGTACAGAAAAGTACATACCTGCGATTTTGATGTAGAGCGGGAACTAACAAGAGGAGATGCCTTTTACACGGCAGAACTGGAAACGGCTTCTGGAAGCGTAAAAGTTGGCGCCATGATATGTTATGACCGGGAGTTCCCTGAGAGCGCAAGAATACTCATGCTCCAGGGCGCGGAACTTATCCTTGTGCCAAATGCCTGCCCTATGGAGATAAACCGTCTCTCCCAGCTCAGAGCCAGGGCGTATGAGAATATGACGGCAATAGCCACATGCAACTACCCTGACGGGGTACCGGACTGCAACGGGGGTTCCAGCGTATTTGACTCAGTGGCGTATCTTCCGGAACTTGAAGGCTCCAGGGATACGTGCCTTTTGCAGGCTGGATGTGATGAGGGCATATATACAGCCGACATTGACCTGGATATGCTCAGGAACTACAGAGGGAGCGAGGTACATGGAAATGCTTACCGCCGCCCTGGTATGTACGGCGTATTGACATCAGGACAGGTGCGTGAGCCTTTCATAAGATCTGACGCCAGACGCTGAGGGTTTGGAGGGGAGGATTGGACTATATGACAGATGTGGCAGCGGCCCTGATATGGCGGGAGGGCAGATTCATGATATGCCGCCGCCCTGAGCATAAGGCCCGGGGGCTTCTGTGGGAATTTCCCGGAGGGAAGCTTGAACCGGGGGAAACACCAAAAGAGGCGCTTATAAGGGAGTGCGGAGAAGAACTGGACGTTGAGATAGAGGTTAAGGATCTGTTTATGGAGCTTGTCTACGCTTACCCAGACATGGATGTACATCTCATGCTCTACAACGCTTCAATAGCCTCGGGAACGCCAAAACTCTTGGAACACTGTGATATGAGATTCATAACGCCGGAGGAAATAGACGGTTTTGAATTCTGTCCGGCAGATGCGAAGATACTGGAAAAACTGAAAACTAAATATAAAATGCAAGCTCTTTTTAAAATTGCAGGACATATAAGAATTGTTTATTCTCCCAATATAAGACGGCTGTAGGCGTCTCATGGCTGTCATTTCTCTGAATTTGAAGGCGAGGAATGAAAAATCCTGCAAAAGGCAGTTGATATTTAAGTAAAATTCCAGTATAATATCACAGACTAATCTAGAAGAGACGTTGTTTGTCAAAAAAGTAACAATGTTAGCGGCTATTTTCTCCGCGCGGTGAAAGCAGAGGCTAGCCTCTGCTTTTCCTTTTGCAAAACAAAAGGAAAGTTCTTGAGGAAAAATGAAGTGTGAGGTGGAGGATAAATGAATTCCAAATTGCTCTGGTACATCGTGAAGCGCATACTGCTGGCCGTAGCCACAGTCTGGCTTGTTATCACGGTGACATTTTTTGTCACACGGGCGGTGCCCGGCGGGCCATTCCTGGGAGAGAAGGCCATATCCGAGGCTGCGACAGCCGCCCTGGAGGCAAAGTACGGCCTTGACAAACCAGTGATGGAGCAGTATTTAACATATCTTGGGGATGTCATCACTAAGTTTGATTTTGGACCTTCCCTGAAGCAGAGGGGACAGGACGTTATCGATATAATCGGACGCGGCCTCAAGGTCTCGGTGAAGCTGGGTGTCACCGCGGCGGTGATAGCTCTTATCTCCGGTGTGGTGTTCGGGGCGATAGCCGCCCTGCGCCGCAACAAGTTTGTGGATAAGATAATTATGGTGATAACCACCGCTTTCGTGTCAATGCCCTCATTTATAATGGGCTCGCTGTTGCTGGTGCTCTTCGCCCTGAAGCTGCGGCTGGTCCCGGCAAACGGCGCCGAGGCGGGAGGGCTCATACTGCCAGTAATAACCCTGGCCCTCTACCCAATGGCGTATATAACCCGGCTCACCCGCTCCTCAATGCTGGACGTGCTGGGACAGGACTACATACGCACCGCCCGTGCCAAGGGGGTATCCGGGCCAAAGATAATCTTCGGCCACGCCCTTAAAAACTCACTTATACCTGTTATCACGTATTTCGGGCCGATGCTTGCCTACATCGTCACCGGTTCACTGGTGGTGGAACAGATATTCGCCGTGCCGGGGATCGGACGTTCTTTCGTCAGCAGCATCACCGACCGTGACTATACCATGATTATGGGCACCACAATTGTGCTGGCCACCCTCATCGTGGTGATGAACCTGATAAGCGACCTCCTATACAAGGTGGTCGACCCAAGGATCACTCTGGAATAAGGAGGGGAGAGAAAGTGACAAAAAAACCTTTCAGCCAGCATGTGGATCTGGATATGTTCATCCCCGCGACAGACGCGGAGAAGGAGTACATGGTCCAGATGCGTCCCAGCTCCACCTTCTTCAAGGACGGAGTAAAGCGCCTTTTAAAAAACAAAGTGGCAACCGTGTGCTTCTTTATAATAGTACTTATAACCCTGGCCGCCATATTCATCCCCATGTTCTGGCCCTACTCCTACGACCAGATGCTGGGTATCACACCAGGCCGGCCGGTGGATCCCTCATACAACAACCTGGGCGCCTTTGAGTATGGAAGTACGGAGCAGGAGCGTATAGATGCCGGAGAGAAAGTATTCCCACACATTTTTGGCACTGACTCCTCGGGACGTGATTACTTTATAAGAGTGGTGTATGGAACGAGAATATCCCTGGCGGTGGGCTTCTTCGCCAGCATAATCGTGCTCATCATCGGTATGACCGTGGGATCCATCGCAGGCTACTGCGGCGGCAAGGTGGATCTTATCATAATGCGTATTGTCGATATGATCTACTCTCTGCCCGATATGCTGATGGTCATCCTTCTGGCGGCCGTACTGCAGGTTAGCGGCCTTGACAAAGCCATAGAGGGTACGGTGCTGGAGAAGATAGGCGCCAATATTATAAGCCTCTTTATTGTGTTCGCCCTTCTCTACTGGGTGTCCATGTCCCGGCTCATCAGGGGGCAGATCCTCTCACTCAGAGAGCAGGAGTACGTGCTGGCTGCCCGGGCCACAGGAGCCAAGGGGAGCTGGATCGTCCGCAAGCACCTTATCCCCAACAGCATCAGCGTGGTGATAATCTCCACCGCGCTGCAGATACCAAACGCTATATTTACTGAGAGTTACCTGTCGTTCCTGGGATTGGGCGTAAACGCCCCGATGCCATCATTGGGCTCCCTGGCCTCAGACGCTCTCAACGGCCTCACCTCCTACCCCATGAGGCTGGTGATACCGGCCATAGTCATCTCTCTTATAGTCCTCTCCCTGAACCTCTTCGGGGACGGCCTGAGGGACGCCTTTGACCCCAAGCTCAATAGCTGAGAAAGGAGCGTATGAAATGGCATTACTTGAAGTTCAAGATCTCCATACCTCCTTCTTCACTGACGCCGGAGAAGTGAGAGCGGTAAACGGTATAAGTTTTCAGCTTGACCGAGGAAAAGTGCTGGGAATAGTGGGAGAGTCAGGTTCAGGAAAATCTGTAACCGCCTATTCTATCATGCAGATACTTGCCAGCACCGGCAAAATAGTTTCAGGCTCTATAAAACTGGACGGACAGGAGCTGGTAGGCGCCGGAGAGAAGGTCATGAAGACTGTGAGGGGCAACAGGGTGTCCATCATATTCCAGGACCCTATGACCTCCTTAAATCCAACCTACACCGTAGGCCACCAGCTTATGGAGGCCATAACCCTCCACACCAACAGGAATAGGCGTGAGGCCAGGGAGCGGGCTGTGGAAATGCTTAGGCTTGTAAATATAAATGAGCCGGAAAAACGCATGAAGCAGTATCCTTACGAGTTCTCCGGCGGCATGCGCCAGAGGATAATGATAGCCATGGCGCTGGCGTGTGAGCCGGACATACTCATAGCCGACGAGCCCACCACAGCCCTGGATGTGACTATCCAGGCCCAGATACTGGAGCTTATGAAATCCCTCCAGCAGGAACTGGGCATGGCCATAATTATGATAACCCACGACCTGGGCGTTGTGGCTCAGATGTGCGACGAGGTAATAGTCATGTACGCCGGCTCCATCTGCGAGCAGGGCACGGCGGACGAGATATTCTATTCGCCAAAGCACGAGTACACCAAGGGCCTTATGCGCTCCATCCCCTCGGCGGACACCGCCGGGAAGAAGCTGCAGCCCATAACCGGCACGCCCATCGACCTTCTCAATATGCCCGATGGCTGTCCGTTCGCGCCCAGGTGCGAAGGGGCCATGAAGATATGTACCGTGAGCCGCTGCCCCAGGATGGAGATAAACGCTGACCACGCCTCCGCCTGCTGGATGAATGTGAAGAGCGGCATCGAGAACGGCACGATAAAGATCGAGGACGTCACTATCCAGGAAGGCGGTGAGGCTTAGTGGCTGAGAATATGGATCGCCCCCTCATTGAGGTAAAGGATCTAAAGCAGTATTTCAACATAAACACGGGTGTTTTCAAGACCAGGCCCCTGAAAGCCGTGGACGGGGTCTCATTCGACATAAAGAAGGGTGAGACTCTGGGTCTTGTTGGAGAGTCCGGCTGCGGCAAGACCACAGTGGGCCGCAGCATACTTCACCTCTACGAGCCCACTTCCGGCGAAGTGTGGTACAACGGCACGAAGGTGGAGGGAAAGGCAGCCATAAAGAACTTCCGCACCAAGGCCACCATGGTCTTCCAGGACCCATATTCATCCCTGAACCCACGAATGACTGTGGCCGACATAATAGGCGAGCCCCTGGATGTGCACAGGATGTGCTCCAATAAGAAGGAGCGGGAGGAGCGGATACTGGAGCTTATGGACCATGTGGGCCTTAATAGTGAGCACGCCTCCCGTTACGCCCACGAGTTCTCCGGCGGCCAGCGCCAGAGGATAGGCATAGCTCGCGCTTTGGCTGTGAACCCAGATTTTATTGTATGTGACGAGCCGGTGTCCGCGCTGGACGTGTCAATACAGGCCCAGGTAATAAATATGTTTGATGAGCTCCAGGACAAGCTGGGCCTAACATATCTCTTTATAGCCCACGACCTTCTGGTGGTGCGGCATATAAGCGACAGGATAGCCGTCATGTATCTGGGACATATTGTGGAGCTGGCTGACGCCGCCGAGATATATGAGCGGCCACTGCACCCATACTCCAAGTCCCTGATGTCCGCTGTACCCGTGCCGGACCCAAAGATAGCCCGTGCCAACAAGCGGATAGTCCTTACAGGGGACATACCAAGCCCACTGAACGCCCCATCCGGGTGTGCTTTCCGCACACGCTGCCCCTACGCCACAGACGCCTGCGCCCAGGCTGTGCCGGAGTTTAAGGAGGCATCCACAGGCCACTTTGTGGCCTGCCACAGGGTGGGAGAGATAAATTAACCTGTTCACTATACACGCCTGAGGCGGGTATTTTGAAAAACATTTTGAAAGGACGAGATAAAATGAAGAAATTCCTAGCACTGCTTCTCGCTCTGGTCATGGTGCTGAGCCTGGCCGCGTGCGGAAGTAACGGGGACAGTGAAGATCCCTCCGGCAACGAAGGCGGAGAGCCCTCCGGCAACCAGGGGGAGACTCCAGCCGACCCCAACACCCTCAACGTCTGCCTGGCCTCCGAGCCCGACACCCTTGACCCGGCCCTCAACTCCACTGTTGACGGAGCCACCATGGTGAGCCACCTGTTCGCGGGCCTTGCCAAGTGGGCCCAGGCTGAGGACGGCACTCTTGAGATAGTGGCCGACTGCGCCACTGAGCTTCCCGAGGGAGTGGTAAACGATGACGGCACCGTCACCTATACATATACCCTGAAGGACGGCCTCACCTGGTCAGATGGCGAGCCTCTCACCGCCCAGGACTTCGTGTTTGCCTGGAACCGCGCCGCTTCCACTGATCTGGCCGCCGACTATGGTTACATGTTTGAGCTGGTGGACGGTTACGCGGACATGTGGGCTACCGATGATGATGGAAACTATCTTAACCCTGACGCTACCCTGAACGTCCAGGCTCCGGACGAGAAGACCATCGTTGTGACCCTGACAACCAACGTCCCCTATTGGAACGAGCTGCTGGCTTTCCCCACCTACTTCCCCGTACGTGAGGACATCGTCTCTGACGAAGCCTGGGCCACCGACCCCTCCACCTATGTGAGCAACGGCCCCTACACCATGACCGGCTGGGAGCATGACAGCGTCATCACCCTCACCAAGAACGAGCATTTCTATGACGCCGAGAACGTCACCATGGAGACCATCAACTGCTACCTCTCCGACGACAACAACAACATGCTCACAAACTTCGAGAACGGCGATTGGCAGCTTATCGACGCCGTTCCAACCAACGAGATAGAGAGACTCCAGGCCGACTACGCCGACGAGTTCTTCATCACCGGCCAGATAGGCACCTATTATGCCTCTTGGAACATCAACGCCCACCTGCTGCCTGAGGGAAGCACCCTCACCGGCGCCGAGGCTGAGGCCGCTGAGTCTGAGATCCGCACCGCTCTGGCACTGCTCCTTGACCGCAACTACATCTGCACCGAGATAGGCCAGGCCGGCCAGCAGCCAGCCTCATCCTTCGTTGCAATGGGTATGTCCGACGCTGACGGCAGCGAGTTCTACATGAACGCCGGCGATCCCAGCGACGACTACGCCGGATACTACGATGTGTCCGACGACGCTTACGAGGCCAACTACACTCAGGCCATTGAGACTCTGAAGAAGTATTACGAGTTCGACGAGTCCACCCAGCAGTTCACCAACGTGCCCTCTATCACTTATATCTACAACACCGATGACAACAACAAGGCAATCGCCGAGTATATCCAGAGCGCCTGGGCTGCCGTGGGTATCAATGTTCAGCTCCAGAACCAGGAGTGGAACACCTTCCTGAACACCCGTAAGGACGGCAACTACACTGTTGCCCGCAACGGCTGGCTGGCCGACTACAACGACCCGATAAGCTTCCTTGACATGTGGACCTCCGGTTCCGGCAACAACGACGTACAGTTCGGCCGCGGAGACCACGAGTCCACCGCCATGTATGATCTTGATCTCACTCCTTACGGATATGAGATCAACATCACCGACGGTACCTGGGCCGAGACTTACGACGTGCTGATCTCCACCATCAAGACCTGCACCGACGACGAGGCCCGCTACGCCATGATGCACATCGCCGAGGATATGCTCATGTCCACCGGCTGCATCACCCCGCTCTACTACTACACCGATATCTACATGCTGGATGACAGCGTCCAGGGCTTCTACTGCAACCCTCTGGGCTACAAGTACTTTATGCACTGCACCATCGGAGGCTGAGAAGCTATTTAATAATAACGAGCGGACCCGCGGGATTTCCCGCGGGTCCGCTTTTTGCGCTTGCAGCGCTATTTTTTTATCTCCCTGCCGGCGCGCAGTTTGCATATAGCCTGTGTCATAGTCCCCATGGGACAGAAAGCGCACCAGCTGCGAGGCTTGAAGAATACCATTGCTATCAGCCCCAGGATCAGTGATGTCAGCATAAGTCCATAGAATCCAAAGCTGAATTGGGCTATCCACCCAGGTACAGTCCCTGTGGTATAGGTCCATCCCCAGGGCACCCTTATCGTCCAGAGAAGCTTTATTACCTCCCGCAGGTTCTCGGCTTCTGCCGCTACCAGATACGTCTGGAATACCATATTCCCAAACATCAGCAGGAAGAAAGCGAGGAAACCGTATCGGAACCATTTTGAGTACAGGAATTTAGGGGTGGGTTTATCACGTGATAATTTGAGCTTTGAGCCCAGGACCATCAAAAGCTGCCCGCGGCCGCAAAGGCTGTTGCAGAAGAACTTGCTGCCTCCAAAAATTGCGAGTATCAAGGGAAGGAGAAAATCTATCATTCCCAGCCAGGCAAACAGTATATTAAAGAAGCCCAGCGCAAAGTATATGATGGACCATATCCACAGATGATCATACCAATGCCGCTTTGCTTTCATTGGGCCTCACCCCTTTTGATAACAGATACGCATCCTGTAGGACAAGCCCCGGCACATTTACCGCACCCTACGCATATACCCTCATCAATTCTGGCCCAGGAACCGCGAAACACCGATGCCGCGCCCATGGGACACGCCTTGACGCATGTTCCGCATGCGACACAGTTCTCCCGTTTGACGCGGGCGACTTTGGGGGAGAGCTTCTTTTCCAATGCAAACACCGCCCTTTATTAGTTTGAAGATTTCATAACCTAAAGCATCCTACCAGAATAATAGGGCGGTGTATGTGATATTATTACTTAATCTTCTGTGATCAGGAGTGACCAGGCGGCCTGCCTTATCCGCTGAGACAGGAATTACTTTAACGACCAGCCGAAGTCATCGTGATATATCATCTGATGGGTCATGCCGCCGTCTATGCAGATATTTTCGCCGGTGATAAATCCCGCCTTTTCGGAGCAGAGGTAGAGAACCATGTTGGCGATATCAAAGGGATTGCCGACCCGGCCCGCCGGGTGCTGGTAAGCGTCAGGACCCTCATAGACGTTGGAGCGGGTGTCGATCCATCCCGGGGAAATGGAGTTCACGCGCACTTTTCCGGAAAGGCTCACCGCAAGGGCGTGGGTAAGTGCGGATATGCCCCCTTTGGCAGCCGTGTAACTCTCAGTATAAGGCTGGCTCATTCTATCGCGGGAGGAGGAGATATTCACGATCGAAGCACCTTTTGAGAAATGCGGCATGAACAATTTTGTCAGGTAGAATGGAGCTGCTACGCCAACCCGCAGGGCGTAATTAAACTCATCGTAGCTGCATTTGTCTATACCCTTCATCAGCGGCATGGCGTTATTTATGAGGAAATCAACTTTTCCGTACTCAGCTATGACCTTGCCGGCAAATTCCTCCAGCACGGACTGCTCTGATATGTCGCCCACGAAGTAGTCGTTATCCAGAATATCAATAACGCATACATTGGCCCCATTTTTCCTAAACTCGTCTGCGATTGTTTTACCGATGCCGCGGGAACCGCCCGTAATTACGGCTACTTTATCTGTGAACATAATGAACACCTCGCTCTTGTTTTGTGTAATGGTACATTGTAAATCTTACCGAATTGGCGGATGCTGTACAGCATGAAGACATATATAAGCATCACAATTTAAACTGTTGACATATGGAATAGAGGTTTGGGCTGTAAAGATACTTGTCAATTTGCCATGTGTGGTATCATGACTTTTTCAACTGAGGGACAGCCGCCGTTAGTGCTCATGATCATCATAGTGATCTCCTGATTGAACCGGCGGGGGCCGCAGGAACCAGGGTTGAGCCAGAGAACGCCGTCCCTCTCGCTATGAGAATACTTATGCGAATGGCCGAACACCACCACGTCTATGCCCGCAAGTTCAAGAGGGACGTCATTCTTGTTGTGAACAATATAAAACGTCAGTCCGTCAAGAGAGATAGTCAGATGGTGTGGAACGGCTTCAGCCCAGTCCTTGTCGTTGTTTCCTCGAACGATATAGAGAGGCGCAAATAGAGCAATATTGTCGATAACTGCCTGGGTATTTATATCACCGGCGTGGATAATGGCGTCGACGGATTT
>CALXAF010000064.1 GCA_944386185.1 uncultured Oscillospiraceae bacterium | reverse complement strand
GGCCCGCTGCTTTGCCGCCGCCTCGTCCACATCGGGGTCGTTATAGCCCAGGATATTTGGGCCGTAGGCGCACATATAGTCGATAAACCTGTTACCGTCCAGATCCCAGAGATACGTGCCCTGTGCCCTGGACGAGTACAGCGGGAACGCCTCGATCGGCACATAACACCCCTCTGTGGGGCCCTGATGGCCGTAAATGCCAGACGGTATTACCTTACAGGCGCGCTCAAAGGCCGCCCTGCTCTTTGGATATTCATATGTCTTTCTCATGGTATCACCTCACGCTAGATAAAGGGCGACCCGGTCGAGTATCCTGTTCACATTGTCCACCTGGGATATCATGCCGCCGATGCGCACTTTGCCCTGGCCGACGCTTGCCACGGCGTTTATCTTTCCGTCAAAAAGGTCCCTGGCCACACGCATATCCTGAAAGCACATATAGCTCATCATCTTTTCCGGAGCCTTGTGAACGGCTGTCAGATGGTGGTTTTCTGCATGTATGTAGGCAACCGGGCCTCCGGATATCTCCAGCTTTATGTCACCGTCCACTATGTTGCTGGCGCTGAACCTGCCCACCTCGTCTTCATTGCCTATCTGCGAGATGGCGTCCACTATCAGGTGGAACATTATGGTTGTGCTGACTGTGAAGAACCTCTCGTCCTCCAGGGCCTCCGGCTTGGGGCGCAGGTAAGCTGTCAGCATATCCGTCAGCTTTATAAAATCGCGTGTCAGAAAGCCTATCTTTGTAAAGCCCTTGCTGGGTATGGGCGTCACGGTGCCGTCTATCATTCCGTTGAACTTCTCCGGGGTGGAAAACGGAAGCTTTATGTCACACTTCTCGCACCCCCGTATCAGTGAGCACTTCCCATCTTTAAAGGCCAGTGTGCCCTCCGGTCCGTCCTTTACCGCTATGCCAACAGAGATGTTTTTTCCCTCTATGATTTTACTTGCCGCACTGTCAAGCTCGCAGAGCTTTGTGAGCCCTCCCAGCACGGCGTTCAGGTTTATAAACGCCATTGTCCTACTGTCCATCAGCACTCCTCCAAAATTGTTTTCCTGTCAATATACGCCTAATTATATAGCCTACGGCCGCCTATTGCAAGAGCCCGCCCTCTGAACTTCCTGTCAATGTCTCCACGCCTGTAAGGTCGAAGTCCGGCGTATACTCCTCCTTTGCGGAGGATAGTTCCTGAAAAAAGCCGTCCTCTATACCGGCGCTCTCCATATAGTCCATGGCGGCATTATACTCCTCCGGCGTGAGGCGGCGGTCAATCTCAGGGAACATGCCGCTCCTTCCAGCAGGCGTGTACTGGCTCATCAGCGAAAACAGTACCTGGCCTGGAACAAAAGTCCCCGCAACCCAGTCTATCACTTTGAAGGTGTTCTCAAGGTTCCCCGGCAGCACCAGATGCCTGATGATGACACCGTTTTTGATTAGGCCGTCCTCGATGACATAGTCGCCGCGCTGCCTGTACATCTCAAGTATGGCGGCCTTTGCCGTCTCCGGATAGTCAGGCGCGGCGGAGTACCTGGCCGCCGTTTCGGCAAGGGCATACTTCATGTCCGGGAGATACACATCCACCTTGCCCTCAAGGCGGCGCAGCGTATCTACGCTCTCATAGCCGCTTGAGTTCCAGACCACCGGCACCGGGAGCCTCTCTTTCAGTGATTCGGCCACCGCACCTATAAAGTGGGAGGCCGTCACCAGGTTTATATTGTGCACCCCCTGGGCTATCAGCTCTGAATATATCTGGCGGAGCCGCTGGACAGAGACGATCCGGCCCGCGTGCCCCTCGGATATGGCACTGTTCTGGCAGTAGACGCACCGGAGCGAACAGCCCGAGAAAAACACCGCGCCGCTGCCACGTTCACCGCTGACGGGAGGTTCCTCCCAGAAGTGCGGCGCCGCTCTGGCTATACGCGGCAGAAGTCCCTCGCCGCAGTACCCGTTCCCCCGCTTCTCGTCTCTGCGCGCCCCGCACTTCCTGGGGCATTCCACGCATACGTTCTCCTTCATCTCCACCTCCGGTTGACATAACTGTCCACCCATAATATAATGCATAATGCAAATATAATAATCCCCCCGGAAAATCAAGTCAACCCCGGGCCGGAAGGAGCCCGAAAATGGATATAGTAGTTCTCGATGGATACACTGAAAACCCCGGCGATCTGTCATGGGCCGGGTTTGAAAATATAGGCAGTCTCACCGTCTATGACTGCACTCCAAAGGATGACACGGTGGAGATACTAAGGCGTATAGGCCGTGCTCCGGCCGTATTGACTAACAAGACACCGATAAACGCCCAGGTGATAGACGCCTGCCCTGAGCTTAAATATATCGGGCTGTTCTCCACCGGCACCGACGCCGTGGACTGCGCCCACGCCGCCGGAAGGGGTATTGTTGTTGCAAACGTGCCGTCCTACTCCACCGCGGCCGTGGCCCAGCACGCCATAGCCCTGCTGCTAGAGATATGCTCCAAGGTGGCTCTCCACAATGCTTCTGTCCACAAGGGCGAGTGGCAGGACTGCCCCGATTTCTGTTACTGGAAGGGCTCTATCACGGAGCTTGCCGGCCTCACCATGGGCATAATAGGTTTTGGAGAGATAGGCCGCGCAACAGGCAGAATAGCGAAAGCCATGGGTATGCGTGTCCTGGCCGCAGGTTCCCGTCCCAGGGCCGAGGGGCTTGAGATTGGAGAGTATGTGGAGCTTGACCAACTCCTGCGCGAGTCCGATGTGATCTCCATTCACTGTCCCATGAAGCCGGAGACAAGCCGGCTCATCAACCGGGACACCATAGATAAGATGCGCCATGGCGTTATCATCATAAACACAGCCAGGGGCGGTATTATAGATGAGGAGGCCCTGGCCCAGGCGCTTGATTCAGGGAGGGTGGCCGCCGCCGGAGTGGACGTTGTATCCGTAGAACCAATAAAACCGGACAATCCTCTGCTCTCGGCCCCCAACTGCATAATAACACCCCACGCCGCCTGGACCCCCATAACGTGCCGCCAGCGCGTCATGGATATAGCTGTATCCAATATGCGCGCCTGGCTTGAGGGGCACCCGGAGAATGTAGTCTCAAAATAAAGGAGATTTTATTATATGGAAAATAAGAATATCCCGCTTGAAGGACGCCCTGTCTCCTATTCAAGGACAGAGCAGGTACAGATATTGACACTTGACGCCATAAACGGGTACAACCGTCTGTTCGGCGGCAAGTTGATGGAGTGGATAGACGTGGTGGCCGGCGTGGTGGCACGCCGCCACTGCAACAGGAACGTGACAACCGCGGCGGTGGACAACCTCCAGTTCCGCGCCCCGGCCCACGCGAACGACACAATACTCCTATCAGGCTATATAACCTATGCCGGCCGTACCTCAATGGAGGTATGCGTGCGCACCTACGTGGAAAACCTGGACGGTACACGTACGCAGATAAATAAGGCCATACTGGTGATGGTGGCCCTTGATGAAAACGAGCGCCCCACCCCCGTCCCGCCGGTGATACCCGAGACAGAGATGGAAAAGAAGGAATACATTCAGGCTCAGAAACGGGCCGAGTATAGAAAGCTGCGCAAGGAGGAGCACTTTTAAGTGCAAATCCCTTACTGACAGTATTTTGGGCCGGGCGGTGAGGTTCCCATCGGCCCAAAATGCTTTATATCCATTACCAATGCGCTTTCAAAAGTTAAACTTTCCTTAACCCTATTCCAAAATGTGGTGAGATGGGATAGAATACATACATGGAGGCGGTGACATACGGTGAATAAGCGTGACTATCAGAGGGAGATGGAGGCTGTCATATCCAGCCTTGAGGGCAGGAAGCCGAGGCTTCTCATGCACGCCTGCTGCGCCCCATGTTCCAGCGCCGTTTTGGAACGGGTCACCCCATACTTTGAAACTGATCTCTACTACTATGACCCAAACATCGAGCCCTTTGACGAATATATAAAGCGGAGGGACGAGTTCCCAAAGCTCCTACGGGCCGCAGGGCTGGAGGGGCAGGTCAGGTTTATAGAGGGGGAATACGATAACGACGCTTTCCACGCGGCCTCCAGAGGCCTTGAGGGCGAGCGTGAGGGCGGGGAGCGCTGTCCCCGCTGTTTTGAACTCCGTCTCAGGGCTGCAGCGGAGCTGTCTGTGCGGGAGGGCTACGAGTTCTTCTGCACCACTCTGACCGTGAGCCCCCACAAGGACGCACAGCTCATAAATACTATAGGCGAGGGGCTCTCTGGCGTGTTCCCCGTCCGCTGGCTGCCGTCGGATTTTAAAAAGAGGGACGGGTATCTGCGGAGTATACGGCTGTCCCACGAGTACGGACTCTACAGGCAGTGCTGGTGCGGCTGCCTCTTTGCCGTAAACGCCGAAAAGGCATCCGGCAAATGACGCTTTTATTTTCTCATCATGTGTGCTACAATACAGCCGACAGGTTTCCACATCCTGTCCAAGCCCGAGGTGGGGTTCCTCGGGTTCGTTCGGCCAAACGCCGTTCTCTAAACAAAAAATTGGAGGTACACAGATGAAAAAATTGACTCTGAGAGACATGACCCTGGCGGCTGTAGTGGCCGCGCTGTACACGGTGCTCAGCTATTTCGCCAATATCTTTGGGCTGGCCTTCGGGCCTGTCCAGTGCCGGTTTTCAGAGGCGCTATGCGTGCTGCCGTTTTTCTTTCCCCAGACCAGCTGGGGGCTTTTCCTTGGCTGCATGCTCACAAACCTTATGAGCGCCTATGGGCCGGCGGATATAATCTTCGGTTCTCTCGCCACCCTAGCTGCGGCAATCTGGACCAGCAAATGCAAGAGCCGCTGGATGGCGCCGCTGCCGCCCGTCATACTCAACGGCATAGTGGTGAGCTGCGTGATCGCCGCCCAAGAGGCAGGCAGCATGGCGGCTTTCTGGCCCCTTTGGGGATATGACGCTCTGACATTGGCCGCCGGGGAGGCGATAGCCACATATGTGCTGGGCTCGCTTTTGATAGCGATCCTGCCGAGGATAACCTTTTTCAGAGGTATGATAAAACGCAACGCATGATCTAAGGTTCAATTATGAGGAGGCGGATATGAAAATAAGAAAGGCCGTTATTCCGGCTGCCGGCCTTGGCACCAGGATGCTGCCGGCCACGAAGACAGTTCCCAAGGAGATGCTGCCTTTAGTCGACAAGCCGGTTATACAATATATTATCGAGGAGGCGGTGGCCTCCGGCATAGAGGATATATTGATAGTCACAAACCGTGCCAAGTCCGCCATGGACGATTATTTCGACTACTATCCGGAGTTGGAACACACCCTCCTGCGGACCGGCAAGGACGATATGGCGCACGTTGTCCGCGGCGTAGCGGACATGGCCAACATTTTCTATGTCCGCCAGAAGGAGACACACGGCCTGGGCCATGCAGTCTGCAGGGCCCGGCGCTTTGTGGGCGATGAACCGTTCGCCGTGCTCTTGGGCGACGACGTGATGATGTATGAAAAGCCTGTGCTCCGGCAGCTTATAGACGCTGCTGAGAAGTTCTCAGGCAGCGCCATCGGCGTCCAGCAGGTCAGCGACCAGGCCATATCCAGCTATTCCTCAGTGAAGATGCGGCCTCTTGAGGGACGTGTATACGATGTGCTCGATCTTAACGAAAAGCCAACTCAGGAGGAAAAGTTCTCAAATTACGCCGTCCTTGGACGGTATATCCTGACCCCGGATATATTCGATATACTTGAGAAAACTCCCGCCGGACGCAACGGGGAGATACAGCTCACAGACGGTTTGGCGCAGCTCTGCAAGACGAACCGTATGCTGGCTGTAGACTTCGAGGGGCGCCGGTACGACACCGGCAACCTCAAAGGTTTTTTAGAGGCAACTGTGGATTTCGCCCTTCAGACTCCGGATGTGGGCCCATGGCTCAGGGATTTCATCAAAGAGAAGGCCGAAAGCCTCTGACGTGTCAAAGTCCAGGCAACGCGCCCGGCGCCTGCTGGCGCCGGGTCATTCCATAAAAAGGAGTTAGAACAATGGGCCTATACGATATGGCACGGCGTGTGAACGCTGTCAGAAAGGCGTACCTCAAAAAGCAGGCCGGCAAGGTGCTCTCGCCGGTTCGCAGAATAGAGCGGGTCTTCCCGCCAAAGTCCGGCCGTTATGTGGCAATGACTTTTGACGACGGCCCCGACGCCCTGACTGTGGAGGGGCGTGACCGGGGTCTCACTGACATAATACTTGAGGAATTGTCAAAGTACGACGCCCATGTGACATTTGATGTAATCGGCACTACCGACGGGAACTACCCCGACGAGAAGGGCGCCGACGGCACATTCATGTGGAGTGGCAACGCCTTCGACCACTACCCCTGTTTTGGCATGGACAAGCTGGGCGGCGCTATGAACCGTCCGGAACTCATAGGCAGGATACTGGAGGCCGGACATGAGATATCTAATCACGGCACCACCCACACCCTCTTTGGAAAGATGCGGGCTGTGTACGGGGCCAGGCACCACCTTGAGACCTTGTCGCAGGTGGTGAAGGAGCTTCAGGGGCTGCACCAGTATATGCTTCAGGAGTTTGGCTACAGGATGCGCCTCGGCCGCCCCGCCCACTACATAGACAAGATACCCGATGGCTCCAGCGCATACGATGCCTACAGGGTCATGGGCTATAACTACATGGCCGCCAGCTTTGACGGTGCCGGATGGCAGCCTCTCCCCTCCTACAGCGAGGAGGTCTCGGCAATGGTGGAACCGATGCGCAAAGCGCTCCGGGAGGATCCGGAATGCCTTAACGGCCGCATCATATTCCAGAAGGACGGCTGCAATATGGCAAGGCGCACACCCATAGCCGACGCGCTCCCCCAGCAGCTCCAGATATTGGCGGAGTATGGCTACAAGGTCATAAGTGTGTCCGATCTTCTGGATATGTCCCCGTTTGAGGACCTGTCCCCAGACGCACCTCAGATGGCCGCCATAAAGGACCTTCTGGGTCGTGAGCACACCGTGGGGTATAAGAATAATACATACGCCCCCGACCGGCCTATAACGACAGATGAGATCTATATCATGCTCGCAAAGCCAGAAGTCCTCAGAGCTGAACGTCCAATGGGCCCGCGTGAACTGTGTGCCGCCGCAATGAAAAATGTTGGTCTTGACATAACAGGTACTTCGGGAAATGAGCTTTTGGCTGTACTTGATCGAGCTGGCGCCGGTACCGACGCTCTGCGCCTCTCCCTTCGGGACAAGAGAGCCGTCACCCGTCTGGAGGCGGCGCCCTTTATAGCCTCCTTATCCAGGGCTTTAGAATCATGATGGAGGCGATAGTTACCGACGCCCGGTACAGGATGGCCCTGGCACCCATAAGGTGCCTCGCCCGGGCGGGCTGGTGTGTTACCGGCGTTGAGACGGACGCAATC